>JBBIJB010000149.1:1834-3698 GCA_037446215.1 Armatimonadota bacterium | reverse complement strand
GACCAAGGGATGGACCGGCTATGCCAGGCGGATCCAGGAGGCGGGGGCCGACGCCCTGGAGCTCAACGTCTACTACCTGGCGACCGACCCTGCACAGACAAGCCGCGACGTGGAGCAGCGAACGCTCGACATACTTCGGGCCGTGAAGGAGGCCATCACGATTCCCGTAGCGGTCAAGCTGTCGCCGTTCTTCTCGTCGCTGGCCAGCTTCGCCGCCGCGCTCGACGCGGCCGGCGCCGACGGAATAGTAATCTTCAACCGCTTCTACCAGCCCGAGATCGACATCGAGGCCCTGGAGGTCGTCCCGAAGCTCGAGCTGTCGACGAGCTCCGAGCTCCTGCTGCGGCTGCGCTGGCTGGCGGTCCTCTCGGGTCAGGTGGGGGCCTCGCTGGCGGTCAGCGGCGGGGTGCACACCGCCGCGGACGCCATCAAAGCGGTGATGGCCGGGGCGGACGGCGTCCAGATGGTTTCGGCCCTGCTCGGGCAGGGTCCCGGCCACCTGGGGCTTGTCCTGCGCGAGATGGAGAGGTGGATGATCGACCACGACTACTCCTCGCTCGCGCAGATGAAGGGAAGCATGAACCTCTCGCGCTCCCCGGATCCGGCCGCCTTCGAGCGCGCGAACTACATCCGGGTGCTGCGGGGCTGGAAGAGCCGGTAGCCTTGCGAGGTGTGCGATGCCGCGTGTCCGTGACTTCCTGACGCTGGGTATCCTCCCGGCCGGGGAGCAATGCTCGATAGCAGACGTGGGAGGCGTGCGGGTGGGGCACGCGTCGCTGGACGGCAAGGGCCTGCACACGGGTGTGACCGCCGTTCTCCCGCACGAAGGTAACCTGTACCAGCGTAAGGTGACGGCAGCCCCCGCGGTCCTCAACGGCTACGGGAAGTCCACGGGGTTGATGCAGGTCGAGGAGCTTGGCACCGTCGAGACCCCAATCCTGATCACCAGCACCCTGAACGTCCCCAGGGTGGCGGACGCCCTGGTCACCTTCATGCTGGGCCAGGATCCCGCCATCGGTTCTCTCGAGACAGTGAACCCCGTGGTAATGGAGTGCTTCGACGGGTACCTGAGCGACGCCAAGGCGCGTCCCGTCGGGGAGGCAATGGTTGTCGAGGCGATCTCCTCGGCCCGTGGAGGCGCCGTCGAGGTCGGCTGTGTGGGCGCAGGCGTAGGCATGCGCTGCCAGGGATTCAAGTCGGGCGTGGGCACCTCGTCCCGCATGGTCGAGGGCGCCGGGTACACAGTGGGCGTACTGGTTGTCCCGAACTTCGGCTTTCCGGGAGACCTCGTGGTGGCCGGTGCGCCGATAGGCAGGGAGCTCCTCTCCGTAGCGCAGCCCTCGGAGAGGGGTTCGTGTGTCTTCGTGGTGGCCACGGACGCGCCCCTCTCGTCTACTGACCTGCGGAGGATGGCGTGGCGATGCTTCATGGGGATGGCGCGGACCGGAGCTATCAGCGGGCAGACGAGCGGTGACCTGGCCGTCGCCTTCTCCACCTCGGGGAGCCAGCAGCGGCAGGAGCGTTCGCTCATGAACACGCTCTTCCGCGCCGTGGTGGAGGCTTCGGAGGAGGCGATACTCGACGCGCTCTTTGCCGCCCGCACCATCACCGGCCGCGATGGAAGGACGATGCCGGCCCTCCCGATACCGGAAACCGTGCGCCTCTTGCGGGAGTACCGGGTTCACGGGTTGCGTGAGAAGGCGCAGGAGCCGCCCGGGTAGTCAGTAGCCCGCTTCGAGTCAGGCCGCCGGGCTATGGACATACGTCGCGCCTTCGCTGTACTATCTATTGGATCGTTACCATAGAGAGAAGCGGGCCGTTAGCTCAACTGGCAGAGCAGCTGACTCTTAATCAGCGGGTTGTG
>JBBIJB010000149.1:0-1752 GCA_037446215.1 Armatimonadota bacterium | reverse complement strand
TAGGATCTGGTCGGCGCAAGCCGGTGGGGGTTCGAGTCCCTCCGCCCGCACCAACCGAACCTTAACACCGGCCAGGAGGTAGCCGATGAAGGTGGATTTCAGGAGAGAGCCGCCGAGCCGGGCGGTTCTCGAGGTAGAGGTCCCTGCCGAAGAGGTGTCACGGGAGATCGGCGCGGCCGCCGCTCGCCTGGCAAGGCGTGTGAGGGTCCCGGGGTTCAGGAGCGGAAAGGCACCTCGCTCAGTCCTGGAGCGCTACATCGGGCGTGACGAGCTCTACGGCGAGGCCCTAGAGGCGCTCGTGGCCTCCGCCTATAGGCGCGCCCTGGTGGAGGCCGGGGTTACTCCTGTTGGGCGGCCCGACTTCGAGGTTCCGCAACTGGAGGAGACGCAGCCGCTTCGCTTCGTCGCGCGTGTCGACGTCTCCCCGGAGGTGGATCCGGGCAGATACGACCAGGTGAAGGTGCCCTTCGATCCGCCCGCTGTCAGCGACGCCGACGTAGATGCCGCCGTGGAGGAGCTCCGCGTACGGCACAGCCGGCTCGCCTCTGTTTCGGGCGCCAGCGCCGCCGACGGTGACTTCGTGCTGATTCGACCCACCGAGGTTGACGGCATTGAGCGGCTGCAGCCTGGTCGTGAGGTCTTGATCGAGATCGGCGGGACGCTGTTTCCTGCGGAGGTGGGGGACGCCCTGCGCGGCGCAGTGGCGGGGTCACAGGTAACCGTTACGGTAGGCGAGGGAGGGCGACTCGTCGCCTCGGTGGTGGATGTGAGGCGAAGAGAGCTTCCAGAGGCCGGCGATGCGTTCGCCAAGCAGACAGGCGGGGCCTCCACGATGGAGGAACTCCGCGCTCGGATTCGCGCGCGGATAGAGGCGGACGCACTGGCCGGGGCTCACGACCTGCATCAGGAGCAGGTGCTGACGAGCGTTCTGGACGGGGCCTCGGTAGAGATCCCGGTTACGCTCGTTGATGGCGAGATAGAGAGCCTGTTGGCCGACATGGGCGAGTCCCTGCAGAAGCGCGGGTACACACTGGTGCGCTACCTCGAAGCCGCCGGGAAGGACCTGGCCGCCGCGCGTGAGGAGTTGCGGCCTCGCGCCGAGCACCGCCTGAAGCTCAGACTCGTCCTGGACGAGATCGCCCGCAGGGAGGGGTTGGAGCCCACTCCGGAGGAGATAGCGGACGAGGAGGAGAAGGTGGCTGCCGATCTGAAGCAGGATCCCGAGCGCATCAGGGAGTGGCTGGGAGAAGGCGGCAGGCGCGCGGCGATGATCGCGGTCCTGCGTAGGCGCAAGACCGTCGCATCGCTGGTCTCCCGTTCGCAGTAGAGCCGGGACCAGCGCTTGAGGGAGGGCATCATGACCCTTATACCGATGGTGGTCGAGCAGACGCCCAGGGGAGAGCGGGCCTACGATATCTACTCGCGCCTCCTCAAGGAACGGATCATCTTCCTTGGGGGCGGGATCGACGACGACGTTGCGAATCTGATCATCGCCCAACTGCTCTTCCTCGAGGGCGAGGATCCCGACAAGGACATAATGCTGTACGTGAACAGCCCCGGGGGAGATCTCATCGCCTCGCTGGCGATCTACGACACGATGCAGTACGTGAGGCCCGACATCGCAACGATCTGCGTGGGGCTCGCGGCGAGCGGCGGGGCGCTCGTCCTGGCCGGCGGCGCGAAGGGCAAGAGGTCGGCGCTGCCCTACTCGCGGGTGATGATCCACCAGCCGTGGGGGGGGGCGCAGGGGAC
>JBBIJB010000148.1:0-3723 GCA_037446215.1 Armatimonadota bacterium | reverse complement strand
GGCGAGCGCGGCGTACTTCGCGTAGGAGCGGTAGTAGGGCACCCTGTGCGAGATCCGATCCACCAGGACCGCGTACTGCCTGGGGTCGTCGATCTGGGTTCCGCCGAGCAGGCACATCCCCGCCGAGACCCCGCCCGCCCCCCTCCGGTTGACCTCCTCTATGAATGCGGCGGGGAACGACCTCTCGCGTCCCACCAGAAGGCCTATCCGCTTGGGGTCGCTCATGGCAGCCGTTCCCTCCAGGGGGCGGTTTCGTATGGATCTTTTGCCCGGCCCGGGCACTATCCTCCCCCGCGGGGAGCCGGGCCCCCGGGCTAGAGATAGTGGGGAATCGCCTCGCGCCAGAACGGCCAGCCCTGGGACTTACCCCACCAGATGGCCAGCGTGTGCTGCACGCTCTTCGCGGCGAGCACCTCGGAGAGCGTGCGCGTGGAAGCCAGCGCGAGGTCGTGCTCCGCAGCGACGAGGAAGATCTCCATCCTGCGCATCGGATCGAGGTACTCCCCGGCGGCGAGGTTCGGAAGGAAGTCCAGGGGGCAGTTGAAGTAGACGTCGTCGTCCACATAGCCGTCGAGAAGGCCCTTGATGTCGTAGCGGCCCGACAGCAGGACGAGCTTCTTGACCAGCGACGGGTGGCGGAGGGAAAGGTTGGCGGCGTGAAACGCTCCGAACCCGGTCCCGGTTACGAGCAAAGGGCCGCTGTTGCGCCTGCGGATGAACGGGATGTACTCGTCCAGGATGTATCGCTCGTACTCTAGATGCCGCAGGATTCGCTGGCGGGGCGGGACGGCCCGGTTGTGCCACGACTCGGCGTCCAGGCCGTCGGGGCAGAAGAGCTGGATCAATCCGGCTTCGACCTTGGACTCGAGCGCGGAGACCATCCCGAAGTCCTCGTACTCGTGGAACCGGCCCATGGTGGTGGGGAAGACGAGGACGGGTGCCCCACAGCGGCCGAAGACCAGGGTCTCCATCGAGCGCCCCAGGATCGGGCTCCTCCAGTGGTGGTAGTCGCGGGGCATGTCCCTAAAGGGCTTGACCCTCCCACCTCCCGATTCCTGCCGGCGAAACGCCCGGACGCCGGATGAGATCTCTCGGAGGCCCAACAGGCCGAAATACGGCGGCAAGGGCTTGTCGGTGCGGGTGTCGTTCGCTATTGTCTAAGGGGGATCAAGCTCGAACAGGAGGGTGGTAATGACCACGAGAACCAAGTTCTTCGTTGGTTTCGTTTGTTTCGCCGTGGTTGCGGCGGCCTTCGCGTCCACTCCGGACGTCAAGGCGGCGCAGCCCACGGCTCCGGCGCTGGTTGCCCAGGCCGGGCGCGTTCAGGTGGACTTCTGGCACGGCCTGGGTCGGCCGCTGGGCGGCATCCTCGAGGATATCGCCGCCGAGTTCAACGCGTCGCAGACCCGCTACCATGTCAACGCCACGTTCAAGGGGTCTTATCCTGAGACGATGGTGGCCGCCATCGCGGCCTTCAGGGCAGGCAACGCGCCCCACATAGTACAGATGTTCGAGGTGGGCACCGCCACCATGATGGCGGCGAAGGGCGCCGTGAAGCCCGTACACGAACTGATGAAGGAGGCGGGCGTCCCGTTCGACCCGAGCATCTACCTGCCCGCGATTCGCGGCTACTACAGCACCACTGACGGGCGCATGGTCGCCATGCCGTTCAACAGCTCGACCGCGGTCCTCTGGTACAACAGGGACGCCTTCCGCAAGGCCGGCCTCGACCCGGCCAAGCCGCCCAAGACCTGGGCCGAGACAAGGGCCGCTGCCCAGCGGATCCGCTCGACGAACGCGGCGGCCTGCGGCTTCACCTTCGCCTGGCCGACCTGGACCCAGTTCGAGCAGTTCAGCGCGATCCACGACACGCCCCTGGCCACCAAGGCCAACGGCTTCGAGGGCCTGGACGCCGAGATGGCCACCAACAGCCCTCTGCACGTCAGGCATACCCAGGCCCTGCTGGACATGATGAAGGAGGGCTCCTTCAAGTACGGCGGCCGCGACTCGGCCGCGGACGCGCTCTTCCCCTCGGGCGAGTGTGCGATGATCCACGCCTCCTCCGGCCTGCGGGCCCGGGTCCTGCGCGACGCCAAGTTCGACTGGGGAGTGGCCTACCTGCCCTACTACGACGACGTCAAGGGTGCCCCCAAGAACTCGATCATCGGGGGGGCCGCCTTTTGGGTGATGACCTCTCCGCGCCGGACCGCCGAGGAGTACCGGGCGGTGGCCGAGTTCTTCAAGTTCATCGGCAGGCCCGAGGTGGTCGCCCGGTGGCACATGGAGTCGGGCTTCCTGCCCATCACCTACCCCGGGATCACCCTGGTCAACGCCCTGGGCTACTACGCCGCGAACCCCGGCGCCGATATCCCCTACAAGCAGCTCACCCGCAGCCTGCCCTCCCGGAACTCCAAGGGGCTGCGCCTGGGCAACATGCCTGAGATCCGGGTAGTGCTACAGGAGGAGATGGAGCTCGTCTTCCAGGGGCAGAAGAGCGCCAAGGCGGCCATGGACGCAGGAGTGCGGCGCGCAAACGAGATCCTGCGACGGTTCGAGAGAGTGCACACCGGCCAGTAGGCCGTACCTGACGGCAAGGAAGCGGAGAGAGCACGAGGCCCCGGCACCCATCAAGCGTGCACGTGGTGTCGGGGCCTCGTGCCGTGAGGCCTGACCATGCATAGACGCGTCGTATTCGAAGGCAAGTTCCTGCCCTACCTGCTGCTGACTCCACAGCTGGCAATCGTCATAGTGTTCTTCTTCTGGCCTGCTTGGCAGGCAATCTTCCAGTCACTGCTCCGGCAGGATCCCTTCGGGCTGCGGACTGAGTTCATCTGGTTCGAGAACTTCGCCCAGGTGCTCAGCAACCCGTTCTACCTGTCTTCCGTGCGCACGACCGTCGTCTTCTCGGCCGCCGTGATCCTGCTGGCGATGTCGTCGGCGCTGCTCCTTGCGGTGATGGCCGACAGCGGCGTGCGCGGCGCGGGGGTGTACAAGACCCTTCTGCTCTGGCCGTATGCCATAGCCCCGGCCGTCGCCGGGGCGCTGTGGCTGTTCATGTTCCACCCGACGGTGGGGATCTTCGGCCGGGCGCTGAACGCCGCGGGGCTCGGATGGGACTACATGCTCCATGGGTGGCAGGCGCTGCTCCTCATCGCGCTGGCATCCGCCTGGAAGCGCGTGGGCTACAACTTCATCTTCTTCCTGGCGGGGCTGCAGTCGATCCCCAAGGAGGTGACCGAGGCGGCCTCGGTGGATGGGGCCGGCCCGTTCCAGCGCTTCCGCAAGATCATCTTCCCGCTGCTCTCGCCGACGACGTTCTTCCTGCTGGTCGTGAACGTCATCTGGGCCTTCTTCGAGACGTTCGGCGTGGTCCACTCCCTGACCAAGGGCGGGCCCGGGAAGGCCACGGAGACGCTGATCTACAAGGTCTACGTGGACGGCGTGGTCAACCTGGACCTGGGCGGTTCCTCGGCGCAGTCGGTAATACTGATGCTTGTGGTGGTCGCGCTCACCGCCGTTCAGTTCCGGTACATCGAGCGGAGGGTACACTATCAATGAGCGCGCCAGCCGTGGCCCAGCAGCGACCGGCCCTGACGTCGCCGAGGGCGGGGAGACGGCCCGTGAACTGGGTTCCCCACCTGGTGCTCTCGATAGGGGTCGTGATATTCGCCTTTCCCGTCTACATGGCCCTGATCGGATCGACCCACGACCCGGCGACGATAG
>JBBIJB010000147.1:0-3817 GCA_037446215.1 Armatimonadota bacterium | reverse complement strand
CACACTGCCCCTTCTGCTCTACGTCTCGCAGCTCGCGCACAGATCAGAAGCGGGATACTCGATCCGGCGGCTCCAGAGCGAACTTCACATGCTGCGCGCAGAGAACGCGCGCCTCGTCTCCCTTTCCCTGGCCCTGAAATCGCCGCAACGAATCGAGCAGTACGCCCAATCGGAGCTGGGCATGGTGCCGCCACGCCAGCGCCAGCTCGCCGCCATCACCGTCGGGCCGGCCGTCGCGCAGGCCCAGGTGCCTACCGAGCGCCGCGGGAACCGAGGTCTTCTCACGGCGTTCTTCGGGGGAAACGAGGCCGAGGCCCGCGAACGGTCGCGATGACCCGCCGCCGACTGCGCCAACCGCCCGGGCGGAGGCCTCTGCCCGGGCGGCGGTCATCTCGCCTCGTCGCGGAGGCCGAGCATGACCACCATCGCGTGATACGGCTGCGCTCCGCGATCGCGTTCACGCTTCTTGGGGCTGCGCTGATGGCGCTCTGCGGGCGCCTCATCTCCCTCCACGTCGTCCAGGCCGGCGCCCTCGAGCAGATTGCCGAGCGCCAGCAGTTGGGGTACATGATCCTTGAGCCCAGCCGCGGACGAATCCTGGACAGATCCGGACGGCCGCTCGCGATCAACGTGGAGTCCCACTCGGTGTACGCTGCGCCCTCGAGGATCGCCGACCCGAAGGCCTTTGCCCGCGCGGTGGCGCCGGCACTCAGGATGAGGCCCGACGAGGTGGCCGCCCGGTTGAACGCCGGGCGTCACTTCGCGTGGCTGTCGCGCAAGGTCCGCCCTTCCGTGGCAGAGGCCGTCAGGTCGCTGGGGCTGGATGGGCAGATCGGCCTGCTGCCCGAGCCCAGGCGGGAGTACCCCAACGGGGTGCTCGCCGCACACATCATGGGATTCGCCGGGATCGACAACCAGGGCCTCGCGGGCGCCGAGCTGGCGCTGGACGCATCCTTGCGTGGCCGGCCCGGCAGGGCCATCGTGGGTCGAGACGCCATCGGCCGCCCCCGCTTCGAGACGCGCACCATAGTGCGCAGGCCTGTCGACGGCGCCGACGCCCTGCTCACCGTTGACCAGGTCATCCAACACGTGGCTGAGCGGGAGCTCGCGCGGGCGCTCGAGGCCACGCGGGCAGCCTGGGGAACGGTCGTGGTGATGGATCCGGGCACAGGAGAGATCCTGGCCATGGCGGTCGCGCCCGCGTTCAATCCCAATGCCGTGGACCGGTCCGGCCTGCCGGATGCCAGCAACCGCGCAATCTCCTCGATCTACGAGCCCGGGTCCACCTTCAAGATCATACTCCTGGCCGCGGCCTTGGAGGCCGGTGCGGTTGGACGTCAGGAGGTGTTCATCAGCAGCGGCGAGCTCAAGGTGGCGGGTGGCCACACGATAAGGGAGGCCAGGGGCAAGCGCTACCCCCGCCAAACGCTGACCGACATACTGGTCAACTCCTCGAACGTTGGGGCGGCGATGGTCGCCTCGCGCCTGGGGAGGACCCGCTATCACGAGCTGATACTCCGGTTCGGCTTTGGAGAGCCGACCGGCATCGATCTTCCCGGCGAGGCGGCAGGGCTCGTGCCGGCTCCCGCTGACTGGTTGGGACCTGGGCTCGAAACGATAGGATTCGGCCAGGGCATCTCCGTGACGCCGTTGCAGCTCCTGGTCGCCGGGGCCGCCCTGGCGAACGAAGGGGTTCTGGTCCGTCCTCATGTGCTGCGTGCGATACGCGACCCCTCGGGCAGGGCGCTGGAGGTCACCGTGCCCGCGCAGGGGCGGCGGGCGGTCTCGGCAGAGGTCGCGCGCTCCCTGATGGAGATGATGGAGGAGTCTGTCCGGCGCGGCAGCGGAACCCTTGCCCGGGTCGAGGGCTACAGGGTGGCGGGCAAGACGGGCACCGCGCAGAAGCCCTCTCCCAGCGGCGGCTATCTCCCTGACTCCTACGTCGCCTCGTTCATCGGGCTGGTCCCTGCGGAGAGGCCGCGCCTCGCGATCCTCGTGGTGCTGGACGAGCCCAGGGGACAGTACTTCGGAGGCATCGTGGCCGCCCCGGTGTTCCAGGCGGTAGCCTCTCGCGCGCTCTGGCACCTGCGCGTGCCGCCGCCGGGGGCCCTCGGCCTGTCGCGCTAGACCTCCGCACGCCGGGCGCGCCGCCGACTGTATAATGAGCGTGGAGATCACGGGGGTGAGTGCATGAGACTACGCGCACTGCTGGCCGAGCTCGATGCGCCGTCGGTGGTGGGCGACGTCGAGGTGGAGATCCAGGGGCTCGCCTACGACTCCCGGGAGGTGCTTCCAGGGTTTCTGTTTGCGGCGCTGCGCGGCGCCGTGCACGACGGCCGCGCGTTCGCGGCCGACGCCGTGGCCCGGGGCGCCGTGGCCGTCGTGGCAGACAGGGGGGTCGGACCGCTGCCCGGCGTGGCCGTGATCAGGGTGGCCGACGCTCGACGCGCCCTCGCCCAGATGAGCGCTGCCCTGGCCGGGCACCCATCGCGCGAGCTGAGCGTGATAGGCGTCACCGGGACCAACGGCAAGGGGGCCACGACCTACCTGATAGAGGCCATCCTGCGAGGTGCGGGCCGGACCTGCGGCATCATCGGCACGATGGGCGTGATCGTGGGGGGCGAGGTGCTGCCGAGCACCCGCACGACCCCCGAAGCCCCGGACCTGCAGCGCACCCTTCGTGCGATGGCTGAGCACGGCCAGCGGTACGCGGCCGTGGAGGTTGCCTCGCACGCCCTCGCTCAGGAGCGCTCCACCGGGGTGCGGTTCAACGTGGGGGTGTTCACAAACCTGACGCGCGACCACCTCGACTTCCACCGCAGCATGGAGGCCTACCGGGCCGCCAAGGCGCGCCTCTTCGCGCTCCTGCCCGACGACGGGTGGGCCGTGCTGAACGCCGATGATCCTGCCTCCGCGGTGATGCGCGCGGTCACCAGGGCTCGAACGATGACCTACGGCGTCAGACGGCCCGCCGAGGTGCAGGGGCGTGAGATCCGCCTGCGCCTCAACGGCTCAAGTTTCCTCGTCGAGACGCCCCAGGGAACCATGCCGATCGAGCTGCAACTGGCCGGCGCCTTCAACGTGTCCAACGCCCTCGGTGCGATCGCCGTGGGGTTGATCCATGGAGTCCCACTTGCCGCGATCGCAGAGGCCCTGGCGGCCATGCCGGGGATACCGGGCCGGTTCGAGAGCGTGGACGCGGGGCAACCGTTCGCCGTCGTGGTTGACTACGCCCATACCCCAGACGGCCTCGACAACGTCCTCCGGGCCGCGCGCGAGATCACCGACGGCCGCCTGATAGCCGTGTTCGGCTGCGGCGGCGACCGTGACCGCACGAAGCGTCCCGAGATGGGGAGGATAGCCGTTAGCTGGGCAGACCATGTCATCGTTACCTCCGATAACCCGCGCACGGAGGCTCCGAGCGCCATCATCGACGATATCCGCCCCGGCATAGGGGTCGGGGCGGCGGAGCAGTCAGGCGAGGATGGGCGCAGGGCGCAGCGCGTGGAGTACGATGCCGACCGGAGGAGCGCTATCTTCGCGGCGGTGGGCGCGGCGAGCGACGGCGACCTCGTGCTGATAGCCGGGAAGGGACACGAGGCCTACCAGGAGATCGGCGGGATACGTCACCCGTTCGACGACAGAGAGGTCGTCAGGGAGGCGCTCCGCGCCGCCGGTTGGGACAGGCCCGGCCCGACAGGTCCCGGGGGCTCGCTGTCGCAAGGAGTTGGCGGCCAGTGCACCTGAAGCTGTCCGTGGCGGAGATCATTGCTGCGACCGGCGGCAGCCTGGCTGCTCCGGCAGGGATGCCCGCTCC
>JBBIJB010000146.1:0-3872 GCA_037446215.1 Armatimonadota bacterium | reverse complement strand
GCCGATCACCTACTACCTGGTGATCGTGCGCGGCATCATCCTCAAGGGCGTGGGATTCGTGCAGCTCTGGCCGCAGATCCTGCCCATGGCCCTGCTCGGGGTGCTGTTCTTCGTGGTCAGCGTGGCCAGGTTCCAGAAGAAGCTGGACTAGGCCCCGTACCGTACCTCGAAACAGGGATTGACCCCCGCGGCGCCGGCGTGGTAGTCTCTCTCGAAATAGGCTGATCGGCCTCTCATCTTCGGTATTCGCAATTTCTCTACCACCTGCTCCGGAATCCAGAGCGCGGAGGTGCCTGAAATGCGAGGGCTCTATCTCGTTCCTGGTGACATCACGAGGTGGCGGGGCGGCTCCGCGGAGCTGGCCCGCCGCCGGGACGTGGTCCAGCGCGTGGCCGGCCCCGCGTGGGAGATCGAGGCCTGGGACGTGACGGGCGGGCCGCTCTCGATCGAGTCCGCCTACGAGGAGTACGCCTCGATACCCGGCTCCATCGAGCGTCTGGTCGAGGCCGAGCGCGCGGGGTTCGACGGCGCGGTCCTGGGGTGCTTCGGAGATCCCGGGATCGACGCGGCCCGCGAGATGGTCGCGATGCCGGTGGTCGGGCCGGGCGAGGCGGCGATGCTTCTGGCCGCGACGCTGGGCCACCGGTTCAGCATCGTGACCGTCCTCTCCTCGGTGGTACCCCTGCTGGAGCGTCTGGCATGGCAGGTCGGGGTCGACCGCAAGCTGGTCTCGGTGCGCGCCGTCGACATCCCGGTGATCGAGATCGCGAAGGACCCTGAGAGGACCTTCTCCAGGATGGTCAGGGAGGCCGAGGCCGCGCGCGATCGGGAGCGGGCCGATGCCATCGTGATGGGCTGCATGACGATGGCCTTCACGGGCGCGCAGGACCGGATGGCGAAGCGGCTCGGCATCCCGGTGGTCAACCCGGTACACGCGGCGACGAAGATGATGCAGGCGCTGTGCGAGCTGGGGCTCCGCCACAGCCGCACGGCCTACCCGGTGCCGCCCAAGATGGCGAAGCGGGCCGCCCGCAAGGGCAAGGTCAAGACCGCGGAGGTGGCTTCCGATGGGCCGCGCTGAGCAGCTCGACGCTCTCGACAAGGGCATCGTCCGCGCGCTGCAGCGCGACGGCCGCACCAGCTTCAGCGCAATGGCGCGGTCGCTCGAGGTAACGGAGGGGACGATCCGCAACCGCCTCTCCCGGCTGCTCTCCGAGCGCATCATCCGGGTGGTCGCGGTGGCCGACCTGCACAAGGTGGGGATGGACGCGGCGGCGATCACCGGGATCAGCGTGGAGCGGGGGAAGATGAGCCGGGCGCTCGCGCGCCTGATGGAGATGCCGGAGGTCCGCTACATCGCCGTCACCACCGGCACCTTCGACATCGTCATCGAGGTGGTGCTGCCGGACACCGACAGCCTCCACGACTTCCTCGTCCAGGGGCTGGCGAGCGTGCCCGGCCTGCTCAAGACCGACACCCTGATGGTCCTGAAGGTCCACAAGCAGAGCTACACCTGGCTTCCCGAGCCCTCGGAAGAGCGGAAGCGGGCATCGAAGCAGCGCCGGGGCGTTAGGAAGCCACGGCGACGAAAGACAGAGGAGGGATAACAGTGCGCACTCGCATTCTTGGAATCCTCTTGGCAGGCCTGGTCCTGGCAGTCGGCGGGCTCGCGCCGGCGAGCGGCGGGCCGGCATCCGGCGGTTCGGTGGTCTTCCCGATCGTGGCCGACCCCACGTTCAACCCGTGGCACCCCAGGGCGTTCGTCGAGTCGGTCTTCCCCAACCGCGTCATCTACAACGGGCTGACCAAGCCCGGCAAGAACCTCCAGCCCTCGCCCGACCTCGCGGAGCGCTGGGAGATCTCCTCGGATGGGCTCGTCTGGACGTTCTTCCTGCGAAAGGGCGTCAAGTGGCACGACGGCCGGGACTTCACCTCCGAGGACGTCAAGTTCACCTACGACATCGTGCTGAACCCGCGCCTCGCGGCGTCGGGCTCGGCCAACTTTCGGACGGTGAAGGAGGTTAAGGTAGTAGACTCCCACACGGTGCAGTTCGTGCTGCACAGCCCGGTGGCGAGCCTCGGCGCGTTCGCGGGCACCAACGCCGGCATCATCCCCAAGCACGCCTTTCAGGGGGTGTCCGATCCCTGGACGCACGACGCCTTCAACAAGCGCTCCCCCATCGGCACCGGCGCCTTCAAGATGAAGGAGTACGTGCCCGGGTCGTACGCGACCCTCGAGCGCAACCCCAACTACTTCGCAGGGACGCCGACGCTCGACACCGTCACCTTCAAGGTGCTGCCCGACGTCAACGCGCAGGTGGCGCAGCTCCTCTCGGGCGACCTGACCCTGGTCTTCATAGACAACCCCGCGCTGGTGCGGGCGGTCAGGGGCAGGCCTAACGTCGAGGTCACCACCGTGCCGCAGACCAACTTCTACTACCTGGTGCCCAACTTCCAGACCGCGCTCTTCCAGGACCGCAGGGTCAGGCAGGCTATCATGCACGCCTGGGACCGTCCCGCTATGATCAACGGCTTCATGGCGGGGTTCGCCCAGCCCGCGACCGGCCCGATCTCGCCGGCGCTGCGGGCCTACTACAACCCCAACGTCAAGACCTACGACTTCGACCGCGCCAGGGCGCGCGCGCTGCTGGCCGAGGCCGGCTGGAGGCCCGGCTCCGACGGGATCCTGGCCAAGGACGGCCAGAGGTTCCGCTTCACCCTCACCTACGCCACGGTGCAGTACTTCGAGCCGCTGGCGGCGCTCGTGCAGCAGTACCTGAAGGCGATCGGAATCGACGTCGTCCTGGAGGGGCTGGAGTTCAACCAGTTCATCACGCAGCGGCTGCTGCCGCGCAAGTACGAGGCGCTGCTCGGCTGGTGGATCACGCCCGCCGACCCCGACTTCTACAACTACATGCACTCCAGCGCGGCCGAGAAGGGCTTCAACCTGGCGATGTACGCCAACAAGGAGGTCGACGCGCTGCTCGAGGCCGGACGGCAGGCGACCAGCGTGCGCGACCGCCAGAAGGCCTACACCCGGTTCCAGGAGATCGTGGCAGAAGACCTGCCCTACCTCTACCTCTGGTGGCCGAGCGAGATCCGCGCGGTCAACAAGCGGCTGACCGGCCTGCCCAACATAGGGCTGCGCGACGCCTTCCAGTACACGCACGAGTGGAGGTGGCAGTAGCTGAGCAGGTTCCTGCTGCTGCGCGCCGCTCAGGCGCTGGTGGTGCTGTTCGTCGTATCTACGCTGACGTTCCTGATGGTCAGCCTGGCTCCGGGCGGGCCGGCCATCATGGCGACGATGGAGACGACGGCGGAGATGCGCGACGCCCACCGGCGCCGGCTCGGGCTCGATGAGCACGTGGCGGTGCGGTTCGCCAAGTGGACCGCGGCCGCGGTCCGCCTGGAGTTCGGCCGTTCGTTCAACGACGGGCGCCCTGTCGCCGAGGTGATCGGGGAGCGGCTTCCCAACACCCTGCTGCTCGGCGGCACGGCGCTCCTGCTCTCGGTGCTGGTCGGCATCCCGGCCGGCATCGTCTCGGCCACGCGCCGCTACTCGGCGGCCGACCACACCGTGACCTTCCTGAGCTTCGTCGGGGTCTCGATCCCCGCGTTCTGGTTCGCGATCCTGCTCATCCTCGTCTTCTCGGTGCGCCTCGATTGGCTGCCGGCCTCCGGGATGGCCACGATAGGCGGCTCGTTCTCGCTCGGCGACCGCGCCGCGCACCTGGTCCTGCCGGCGCTCGTGCTGGCGACGGCGACGCTCCCTAACCTGGTCCGGTTCATGCGCTCGGCGCTGATCGAGGAGATCGGCCAGGACTACGTCCGCACCGCGCGCGCCAAGGGGCTGGCAGGTCGCCGCGTCCTCT
>JBBIJB010000145.1:0-3901 GCA_037446215.1 Armatimonadota bacterium | reverse complement strand
ATCGTCATCGGCTCACGCTCGTCGGATTCGAGATGTGGATTGCACGAGGCAATCGCGTCTGACGGACTATTCCCTCCGGCCTGCTGCTCTAGACCGAAGAGGCCGGCCTGGAAACGACCTCGACCGCAGTGCGGTAGATCACCTCGAGGGCCGCTGCCATCTCCGAGATGTCCACCTCCTCATCCAGGGTGTGCAGACCCCGTCCGCGCGCCACCCCCAAGCAGACCGCCGGGGCTCCCCGGCTCAGGGGAACGTTCGCATCGGTGCTGCCCGACTTCCAAACCAGCGTCGACCCGCAGCGCGCCGCCGCCGTGTCCACCGCCCGCACCAGCCAGTGACCGGGCGGCAGCCTGCCCCCTGGGCGCTCGCCTACCACCGCCAGATCGAACGCTACGCCCGTCGCCGACGAGCTCGCCCCCGCGAGGGCGTGGACGCGGGCGTCCACCTCAGCAAGGCCCTCGGCCGTCTCCGAGCGCAGATCGAGCAGGCACCACGCGCTGGCCGCGATCGTGTTCACGGAGATCCCGCCTCCGATCTCCCCCACGTTGTAGGTGGTCCGCGGGCTCTGGGGAGGGTCGAGGCCTGCGAGGGCCGCGACAAGGTGGGCAAGCCCGTGGATGGCGCTCGGGCTGCCGAAGTCGGTCCAGGAGTGGCCTCCCTGAGCCCGCGACGAGATCCTGTATCGACGCGAGGCGACACCCGCCGCCTCGGCCTCCCCCTGGGTTCCCCCCTCGATCACCAGCCAGGCCGCCGGCCCCCTGCCGTACCGCTCCCAGAGCGCCCACATCCCGCGCAGGTTCCCGAGTCCCTCCTCGCAGACGTTCGCCGCGACGACCAGGGTCCCACGACGCCCGCCCTGGGCCGCGAGCACCACGGCCGTGTGAAGCGCCGCGGCCACGCCGAGGCTGTTGTCGGCGATGCCGGGTGCCGAGAGCACGTGTCCCCGCCGCCTCACGCGGGGAAGCACCTCGGGCCCGAACACGGTGTCGAGGTGAGCGGTCACGACGAGGGTGGCCAGCTCGGGGTCTCCGGGCAGCTCCCAGACCACGTTCCCCGCGGCGTCCACGCTCCCCTCACCAAGCCCGAGGGCCGCACCCCGCGAGCGCGCGAGCGCCGCCCTCTCGGCCTCCATCGCGGTAGGAGCGGGAACCTCGCACAGCGAGATCGCATCCTGGATTATGGAAGCCTGGGCTTCTCGGAGCGCGGCTACCCCGCTCTCGTAGGCCCGAATACCGCCTCTCTCAAAGTCCTTCACAGGGCTAACCTCCTCGTCCTGGTCCTCCGCTGCGGGCCAGCCAGACTCCGAACAGGATCACAGCGCCTCCCCCAACCTGAAGAGGCCCCAACGGCTCATCGAGCAGCACCCGCGCGCTCAGGAGCGCCACGACCGGTATTAGGTTGGCCATGGCGGCCGTTCGCGCACCCCCCACCGCCGCCACGGAGGTGTACCAGATTATGTAGCTGACCGCGACCGCGAAGATCGACGAGAAGGCGAGCGCGGCCCACGCGCCCTGGCCGACCGAAGGCCAGTCGAGTCCAAGAGCACCCGGGACTGCCGAGGCGAGGATCACCGGGAGGCCCAGCAGCAGCGTCACAGTGGTCAGGCACAGCGGGGAGTACCTCTCCAGGTATGGGCGGGAGAGGATCGTGTAGGAAGCCCAGCAGACCGCCGATCCCAGCATGAGCAAGTCGCCGGCGATCGTGCCCCCTGCGGCCGAGAGCCCTCCCTGACCGCGGACGAGCGTGAAGACACCGAGCAGGGCGACGGCCAGCCCGATCCACGTCCGCCGCGGAGGCCGCTCGATCCCCAGGGCCGCCCCAATCGCGCCCACGAACAAGGGAACCATGGCCAGGATCAAGGACGAGTGGCCGGCGCTGGTGCGCGAGAGCCCTGCCATGAACAGGCTCTGGTAGCCGGCATGCCCCAGCAGGCCCAGCGCAAGGAGCCCGGGAAGGTCGGCGCGCCGGACCCTCCACCCGCCTTCTATCCTGCGCAGCGCGGCCGCAAGCAGTACCGCGGCCACGGCAAACCGCGCCCCGTTGAAGACGAACGGAGGGATCTCGGCGAAGGCGCCCTTGACCACCGCGAAGTTGACGCCCCAGACGACAACAAGGAGCGCCATGGCGGCGTCGAGCCGCCGGCCTCGGGGTCGGTGCTGGCGGCCCGCGGTGCCGTGGTGTCGTCCCGTCAACGCAACAGGGACTCTATCTGACGCACGAACGCAGCCTCATCATCTGTTCATTCTACGGCCCGGCCCACGTCCCTGGAAGGGCAGGGCGCCGCACGGCCCGAAGAACGTCTCAATACTGTCCCGGGGAGGGTCCGACCGATGCTGCCGGTGGCTTTGTATGACTATCTGGCGAAGGCGCGCGCCCGGCTCTTCGACTGGGTGAGGGCGCTGTCGAGCGAGCAGTACGCGCAGGAGTTCCCGCACGGACTGAAGACGGTGCAGGCGACGCTGACGCACATCGCCTCCGCCGAGTGGGCGTACGGCCGTCGCCTGCGGCTGGAGCCGGTCACGGCCGGTGAGAGCCCGTTTCAGGCCGCCAAGATGCCCGCGTTCGCCGACCTGGAGAAGGCGTGGACGGCGATGGCGGGCGAGACCCGCGCACTCCTTGCGGAGATCGCCGACTGGGATGCGCCGCTGGAGTACAGGGTCTTCCCACAGGGGCCCGGGGGGCCGGCGCTGCGCATCCGCACGGACAAGCTGGGCGTGGCGCTGCAGATGGCTACCCACGAGATACACCACAGGGCGCAGGTGCTCGCGATGCTGCGCCAGCTGGGCGTTCCGGCGCAGAACCTGGACTACTCGGCCATGATGTTTGAGCGTGAGGAGGAGCCGGCATAGCGGCCCGCATGCCTCGCCGGGTGGCGGCGCTCGCCATCGGCGGAGCGATCGCCGCACTGTCGGCCCTGGCGACGGGCTGCATGTCGCTCGCTCCGCGGCCCGAGGTTCGGCCCGGGGCCTTCGCGGAGAGGACCGTCGTGTTCTCGATCGAGGGAACGTCCGGGATCGGCTTCGAGGGCTCGTACGGCACGGCCACCGGCAGCACGGCCGTCAGGGGCAGGGTGCCGGCGCAGTTCACCGTCAAGACCCGGGTGGCCGCGGCGGCGACCTTCACCAAGACGCAGGCCGAGGGGGTCCTGAGCGTGAGGGTGCTGGTGGACGGCACCGAGGTCTTCGCACGGAGCACCTCCGCGCCCTACGGAACCGTGCTGGTCACACGGGCGTTCGGGCCATAGCGCGGCCCTGCCACAAAGCATCGAGGGGAGGCTCTCGCCTCCCCTCGATCGTTACTCCCGGCAGCGACCTACTCTCCCGCGCCGTTACCAACGCAGTACCATCGGCCCTGGAAGGCTTCACTTCCGTGTTCGGAATGGGAACGGGTGTGGCCCTTCCGGCAACGCCACCGGGAATCTGCCTCGCCGCGCCCCAGCCGGGCTGCGCGGCGACCTTCCTGACCTGGCCCAGGGAGCGGACTACTGCACTATGTGGCTTTCGATCAACGGCCCCCCGGACCGGTCAAACCTCTTTGTTGCAGGCTCCATACAGCTGCCCCAGAGCGGGCACAAGTCCTCGTCCTATTAGTACCGCTAGGCTGAGCCTCACGGCCTTACACCTGCGGCCTATCAACCTGGTAGTCTCCCAGGGGACTTACCCGGTTACCCGGTGGGTGACCTAATCTTGGGGTGGGTTTCGCACTTAGATGCTTTCAGCGCTTATCCCATCCGGACATAGATACCCGGCACTTGCCCTTGGCAGGACAACCGGTACACCAGAGGTCCGTTCACTCCGGTCCTCTCGTACTAGGAGCAACTCCCCTCAAGTCACCTGCGCCCACAGTGGATAGGGACCGAACTGTCTCACGACGTTCTGAACCCAGCTCACGTACCGCTTTA
>JBBIJB010000144.1:0-4012 GCA_037446215.1 Armatimonadota bacterium | reverse complement strand
GGGGCCTGGCGGACCTGTTCTATGAGGGCTGGACGGCCGTGCTCCTCCTGGTGAAGGGAAGGCTGCCCCTCTTCCCCAAGCGGACCAAGAGGTCTAGAAACCTGGCCCGCGTCCTCAGCAGAATCGTTCCAATGGGGAGAGTCGCATGAGAACCTACTCGTATTTCCCGGGGTGCTCCCTGGAGAAGATGGCTTCCTCGTACCACCACTCCACGGTCGAGACGGCCAGGAGTCTGGACGTCGAGCTGCGCGAGTTGGAAGACTGGAACTGCTGCGGCGCGACGGCCTACTTCCACATAGACGAGCTGCTGGCCCATACCCTCTGCGCCCGCAACCTTGCGATCGCGGAGAAGGAGGGGCTCGACATCGTGGCCCCTTGCAGCGGGTGCTACAAGAACATGTACTCTACGAACGCCTACCTCAAGAAGGACCCGGACCTGGCCGAGCACATCAACTCGGGTCTCGCCGAGGACGGGCTGCAGTTCTCCGGCACCGGCAGGGTGAGGCACCTGATGGACGTGTTCGTGGATGACGTAGGGGTGGACGAGATCAGGAAGCGCGTCACCCGCCCGCTGGGTGGTCTGCGGGTCGCCCCCTACTACGGCTGCCAGATCGTGCGCCCCCAGAAGGATCACGAGGATGTCGCAAACCCGCGGTTCTTCGAGGAGGTGCTCGAGGCAATCGGCGCCGTGGCGGTGGACTACCCCCTGAAGCTGCGGTGCTGCGGCGGGTCGCTGATAGTCACCCGGCGCAAGGCGGCGCTCACGATGGTGCGGGAGCTGCTGCAGAACGCGCTGGACCGCCAGGCCAACGTCATAGCGACGGTCTGCCCACTGTGCCAGGTGAACCTCGAGTGCTACCAGAGGCACGTGAACAAGGAGTTCGGCACGAGCTTCAACGTACCCATCGTCTACTTCACCCAGCTGATGGGGCTTGCTCTGGGCGTGCCGGCCAAGCGCCTCGGGCTCGGCACGGAGGTAGTACCGCCGACGCCCGTGCTTTCGGGAACCTAGAGGTCTGATGCAGACGCCCGACGTAGGGGCGCAGAGGAGACGTTGGAACTCAGACGAGTTCCCTCCACCGAGGAGGTCGCGACTGTGATGGAAGAGCAAACTCGGCAGGGTTGGAATGAAGCCCAGAGGCGGGCGAACGAGGCCTACATGAGGAGCAGGCGGGTAACGGTCGACCCTATCACCCGGCTGGAGGGCCACGGCAAGATAGACATCTTCCTGGATGAGGCGGGGGATGTGGAACGGGCCTACTTCCAGGTGCCCGAGTTGCGCGGGTTCGAGACGTTCGCCCGCGGGCGGCCCGCGGAGGACATGCCGCAGATCACCTCGCGCATCTGCGGGGTCTGCCCCCTCGCGCACCACATGGCCGGAACGAAGGCCCTCGACGACCTCTACAAGGTCGATCCGCCTCCGGCCGCCAAGAAGATCCGCGAGCTGGACTACTCTCTGTTCATGGTCGAAGACCACGCCCTGCACTTCTACTTCCTCGGCGGCCCCGACTTCGTGGTGGGCCCAACCGCCCCGAAGGAGCAGCGCAACGTCCTGGGTGTAGTGGCCGCCGTCGGCGTCGAGGTGGGCAAGCAGGTCATAGCGATGCGCAAGGAGCTCCGCGAGCTCGAGACCTACCTAGGGGGCAAGGTCATCCACCCGGTGATGGGGCTGCCCGGAGGCGTAGCGAAGGGAATCGCGCCCGACGATCTGCCCCGCTTCCAGGCCGTTGCGAAGCAGTCGGTGGAGTTCGCGCAGTTCACCCTCGACGTGTTCCGCCGCGTGGTGCTGGGCAACTCCGAGTACGTGAAGCTCATCACCTCGGACGCCTACACCCACAGGACCTACTACATGGGGATGGTCGACGAGAACAACCACGTGAACTTCTACGACGGCCAGCTGCGGGTCGTCGACGCCGAGGGCAAGGAGTACGCGAAGTTCAAGGCCGGCGACTACCTGCAGTACATCGCGGAGCACGTTGAGCCCTGGAGCTACATGAAGTTCTGCTACCTGAAGCCCGTCGGCTGGAAGGGGTTCGAGGAGGGGCCGGACAGCGGTGTGTACGCGGTGGCGCCGCTGGCTCGGCTGAACGCCTCCGACGGGATGGCAACCCCGCAGGCGCAGAAGGCGTACGAGGAGTTCTACTCAACACTCGGCGGAAAGCCGGTGCACCACACGCTGGCCAACCACTGGGCCCGTGTGATTGAGCTGCTGTACGCGGCGGAGCGGCTCCAGGAGCTCACCAGCGATCCGGAGATCACCAGCCGGGAGCTGCGCGTGCTGCCCACGGCAACGCCGAAGGTGGGCATCGGCGTTGTCGAAGCGCCCCGAGGAACGCTGGTCCATCACTACGAGACAGACGAGAAGGGGCTCATAACCAAGGCCAACCTGATCGTCGCCACCCAGAACAACTCGGCCCGGATAGCGATGTCCGTGGACAAGGCGGCCCGCTCCCTGATAAAGAAGGGCAATGTGGACGACGGGCTCCTCAACATGGTGGAGATGGCGTTCCGCGCCTACGACCCCTGCCATGGATGCGGTGCCCACTCACTGCCGGGGGAGATGCCGCTGGTGGCAGCCATCTACGACAGCAGGGGCGAGCTCCTGCGTGAGATCCGGCGCTAGCGGATAGGGCTCCGGCATGAGCGTCGAGGGCGCGGCGATCGCGGGCGAGATGCTGGTCCTGGGTATCGGCAACGACCTCCTGGGGGACGATGCCGCCGGCCTAATCGCGGCCGCGGCTCTTAATGGAGAAGGGGTCGAGGTGAGAACGGACGTGAGATCCGGGCTGGCGCTGCTGGATGCGGTGGTCGGCTACCGCAGGGTTCTGCTGATCGACAGCGTCACAAGCGGCCGGGCCCCGGGCACGATATTCGAGTACGCGCTCGACCCCAGCCCCGTCAGGAGCCCCTCGGTGCACTACCTGGGCTACGGCGAGGCGCTGGCGGTAGGAGCGGCGCTGGGACTGGAGATGCCGGAGCGGGTCGTGGCCCTCGCGATGGAGCGCTCGTCGGAGATCCGGATAGGGGCCGATCTCTCGGCGGGGGTCAGCGCGGCGATCCCGGAGTTCATAGAGAGGGCCAGGGCCATAGTGAGGGAGTGGAGTTCGCAGGCGGCAAGGGCATAGGAAGGAAGTAGGCCCTCGTGGAACAGATGCCCGCCCCGGCTTGGGGCGGGCATCTGCCTGCGAACGCGGTTTGAGCCCTGAGCCCCTAGACGTCCGGCTCGACCAGCCCCTTGCGTATCGCGTACATGATGAGCGCCGCCGGCCTGTGAAGGTCGAGCTTCTCCATGATGTGCCCGCGGTGGGCCTGCACGGTCTTGACGCTGATGTGCAGGAGCTTGCCGATCTCGGGGTTCGTGTAGCCCTCGGCGATCAGCTTGAGCACCTCCCGCTCGCGATCGGTGAGCTCGCGATAGGTGGTGTGCTCCTCTCCCGCCCTGGCCCTCCGTAGGTAGTCGGCGACCAAACCCTTGGCCATGATCGGCGTCAGGTAGGTCTCCTGTCGCATGGCGGCCTCGATGGCGGCCAGCATCTCTGAGGGATGGGCCTTCTTGAGTACGTAGCCCGTGGCGCCCGCGCGGAGCATCTGGAACAGGTACTCGTCGCTGTCGTGGATTGTCAGGGCAACGACCTGCACGTCCGACATCTCTCCCCTGATGTGCCGGGTGGCCTCTACGCCGGTCATCCGCGGCATTGCGATGTCCATGAGCACCACGTCAGGCTGCAGTCTTCGAGCACACTCGATGGCCTCGAAGCCGTCGCCCGCCTCCCCCACCACCTCCACCTCGGAGATCTCCTGCAGCAGGGATCGAATGCCCTCGCGCACCAGGGTGTGGTCGTCCACGAGCAGGACCCGTGCGCGGGTCGTCGTGCCTGACCTGTCCACTTCGTGGCTCCTCGTAGTCATCGCCTCAACTCCACCAGACGATACGGGTGGCGGCCTGCGTCCCCGCCGAGGGCGCCTAGCCGTCACCCACGTCAAGAGTCATCTTCACCCGCGTTCCCTGTCC
>JBBIJB010000143.1:0-4039 GCA_037446215.1 Armatimonadota bacterium | reverse complement strand
GGCAGGGGTCTGCAAAACCCCCATACGCCGGTTCGAATCCGGCCGCCGCCTCCAGAGTCGCCTGTGCGGGATCTACCTGTGCGGCTTCGGGCACCGCCCGGAGCCGTATCGCGTGGAACAAGCTCTCCTTTGGCCCGGTCTGTCCGTGGGGCTCGTCGTGGGCGGGTGGCGGAACAGGCAGACGCGGGGGACTTAAAATCCTCTGGGCTTGCGGCCCTTGGGGGTTCGACTCCCTCCCCGCCCACCACCGCTCCAGGCGCCTGCCCGACGGACACGAGGCCCCACGCCGCCTGCTACCGGTATCTGGTTATCCCCGGATCGGACTCGTCCTCGCCGGCCGACTCGCCCCAGGCCAGGTCTGCCTGATCAGCCGTGCCCCCGTCACCGACGAGGTCGCCCTGCGGACCCCCAAGCGCCCGATAGGAGACGCGATTGCGGCCGCCCGCCTTCGCGTCCAGCAGAGCCCGGTCCGCGCTCTCCAGGATCTCAGAGGAGGTCAGCGCTACTCCCTCGTCCGGGTCGTAGGCCGAGACGCCCACGCTCACGGTGAGCCGGATCTGCGCCTCCTGCGTTTCAAGAGGCGTCGCCTCGACCGCCCTCCTGAGCCACTCCGCCACCTCCAACGCTGCCTGACCGGACGCCCCAGGCATGACCCAGGCGAACTCCTCGCCTCCGTAGCGGCCGACCAAGTCGGTGATGCGGTGGCGTCCCGACAGGATACCGGAGATCAACCGCAGCGCCTCGTCGCCTGTCTGGTGGCCGTAGGTGTCGTTCACCTGCTTGAAGTGGTCGATGTCCATCATCAGCACGGAGAGCGGCCGGCCGCTCCTTCGTGCCCGTTCCACGGCCATGAAGAACTGCTCGTCGAAAGTCCGCCGGTTCGGCAGGCCGGTCAGAGGGTCGCTGGCTGCAAGCTGCTCGAGCCTCTTGTTCGCCTCCTTGAGCTCGTCCTGGAGGCCCTTCACGCGCAGCGCGGCCTTCACCCGGGCCACGAGCTCGGCGGTCTCGAACGGTTTGGCGACGAAGTCCTGCGCGCCGATCTCGAGCCCCCTGATCCGGCTGTCCAGGTCAGAGCGGGCCGTCATCATTATCACCGGGATGTCGCGCACGGCAGCGTCTTCCTTGAGGTACTGGCAGGCCGAGAACCCATCAAGGTCGGGCATCATCACGTCCAGGAGGATCAGGTCGGGCATGAGCTCCCGCGCGGTCGCGACCACCCGTTCCCCGCCCTCGAGCACCGTGACCTCGCAGCCGAGGCCCTCCAAGCGGCGCCTCAGGAGGTCCAGGATCGCCTGCTCGTCGTCGGCGACCATCAGCCGCGGCTTTCGGGTTCCATCGAAGTTGATCACGGGGCCGGGCATCCCCTCGGGTCCAAGGATCGGGGGTAGTTTCGCCGCGCCACGTCCCTCTCCTCCGGTGGAGAGGGTTAGCGGTGCGGGCGTCGTACTTACCAGGGAACACAGTCGCACTCCTCCGGCGCCTGGGAAGGTGCACCTTTGGGCCTGACGTCGCACCCATCGCTCCTGCCAATCGCCGTCGGCATAATCCAGATCTTCGCTGGCTGCTTGTCGCTCGCTCTACCGGAGTCCCTCGCTGTCCCAGCGTACCAAGGCGCTCTCAGGCAGGTACTGGGGGTTCCGATGGTGCTGGTGACCGGGGGGACCTTGGTCCTCTTGTCATACGCCTCCCGCGGCCGCGGCTCGTCCGCGCTCTCGATGGCGCTTGCCGCGATCGGCTCGCTGCCTCTCTTCACGGTGGCGGCTGCCGGCGCGGCGTCGGGAGTGTGGGCGAGCGGCCTAGTCGTGGGGGGCCTCGGTGTCGGGGTCCTGGCCGATGAGTGGCTCGCCTCCCGCGCGGGATCCGACTCTGCGCCGCCCACCCTGGCCGCCACCTCCATGCTTGCCGGCGCCGGCGTCGGGGCGATGGCTCTCGTCTCAGCGGGGCTTCTGGGTTTCGGGCGCGGAAATCCGGGCCTGGGCTACCTGCCCCTCCTCGGGGGGGCGTTCATCCTGACCTCCGCGCTGATGGCCCTCGGCCTGTTCATGCCTAGGGCCAGGGCTTCCGCGCAGGCCGCCGCGGCCGTGCCTTATCTGGTCATGGCTGCGATCCTGGGAGCCGCGGCGCGCTGGCCCGGCGTTGTCGTCTACGGGATGTTGGGCATCGCCCTCGTGCTGGAACGCCCCCTTTACGGGATGATGCGACGGCGAGCCGCCGAGCGCAAGGTCCAGCCACCCAGCGCCTCGATCTACGAGTTCGGCACCGAGTTCATAGGGTGGGGCTTCGTGTTGCTGATAGCCCTGACTGGCTCGCTGGCGCCGACGCCCCACGACAGGCTGGGTCTGGCGCTGCTGACGCTGGCGGCGGCCCTGTTCACGGTGGCCTGGTTCCACTTCAGGTCCGCCGAGGGGGCCGGGATACGCCACACCGTTGCCGCCGCCACCATCTACAGCGCCATCGGCGCGGGGCTGATCCACTTCTCGGGCGGCCTGGAGAGCCCGTTCTTCCTTATCTTCACCGTGCCTATCATCGCCCTCGTCTGGACGCGCTCCCCAGAGAAGATTGTCATGCCGCTCGCGGTCGCCGTCGCCGCGGTGGCGCTGGAGAGCGCCCTCGCCCTGAGGGACGGAGAAGCCGCGGGGGCGGTGCTCTGGGGGGCGACGCCGCGTCTATTAGGGCTCGCGCTGGTTTCTTGGTTCTCGTTCATGCTCGCCAAGAGGAACGCCCAGGATCGGAGCCGGCTGCGCGATGCCCGCCGGCAGCTGCAGGAGGTCATGGACCACATGGCCGAGGCGGTGGTGACCACCGACCGGCTCGGCAGGGTGGTGCTGCTCAACCCGGCCGCGTCACGACTGCTCGGGCTTGGGAGTGGCTCCCTCGGGCAGCCGTTCTCCGCGGTCGTGCCCCTGCGAAGGGAGGGCGGAGTGCTGATCGGCCAGGCCGAGCATCCGGTCCACCGGGCGCTTGCCAATCAGGAAGTACCCGGCGAGCGGTTCTCCATCAACTCACCGGCAGGAGAGCGACCCCTCGCGATCTCGGCCAGCCCGATGTTCGACGCCGGGGGCGTCTCAGGGGTGATACTCCTCGCCCGAGACGCCTCGGTCGAGGCGGAGTCCGAGAGGATGCGCGACGACTTCTTCTACATCGCGTCGCACGAACTGCGGACGCCGCTGACCGTGATGAAGGGCAACCTGGAGATCGCGCTCGATTCCGCTGCCCAGTCGCCGGAGCTCCGAGGCGCCATCCAGGAGGCGCTGGACTCCGCGGCGCGGCTGATCCGGATGGTCAACGAGTTCCTGGACGCGGCGCGTCTCGAGCACGGCGCGATGACGCTCGATCTGGAGGATGCCCACCTTCCCGATCTCGCGCAGCAGGCGATATGCACCATCCGCCCCGAGGCCGCCCGCAAGGGCCTCGAGGTTGCCTACAAGGCCTCGGGCGGACTGCCCTCCCTCAGGGTGGACGCCGACCGCACCGTTCAGATCCTGCTGAACCTGCTCTCGAACGCGGTCCGCTTCACCAGCACCGGCGCCATCGAGGTCTGGCACGAGAAGGGGCCCGGATGGATCGACACGCTGGTGGGCGACACGGGCATGGGCATTCCGGCCGAGCACCAGGGCCTCTTGTTCACGAGGTTCGGGCAGGTCGGACGCGGCCTCCGACGCTCGACGGGAGGCAGCGGCCTCGGGCTCTACATAGCGAGGAAGCTGGCAGAGCAGATGGGCGGCTCTGTCGAGCTCCGCCGGAGCGTTCCCGGGGCGGGCAGCACCTTCGCGCTGCGGCTTCCGGTTGTCGGTCCCGGCGACCGCCAGTAGGGCGCTTCCTACCGGGCCCGCAGGGCCGCGCTAGCCCGCCGGCCTGGCCACGAACAGGAAGTATATGATTAGACCGGCGATCAGCCAGAAGATCACATCCATGAAGAAGGCCCTCCACGCAATGGTTTCGACGGCTACAGCGCGCGTCCTGCGTGCGTTGACCGGGTGTTGCGCTCTGCTATAATACGCGAGGACGAGCCCACGTAGCTCAGGCGGCAGAGCGTGTC
>JBBIJB010000142.1:0-4113 GCA_037446215.1 Armatimonadota bacterium | reverse complement strand
TGCCGAAGCGGATGAAGATGTTCCCGATGGGGATCACCCACCCGTAGACGTCGGTCAGGCTCCACATCGAGACGCCGTGGCGCCTGCCCGCCCAGGCCAGGTAGAGCAGGCCGGCCGCGATCGCCCCATGCGAGGTCAGCCCTCCCAGATCGATCCTGATGACGCTCGCCAGCGTGCCGAACTCCCCGGGGTGAGAGACGACGTAGCCCAGGCGCGCCCCTACCAGCGCGGAGGCCGCGAAGCCGAAGACGGTCCGGTCCACGACCTCGGGCGAGGCCCCCATGCGCGGGCCGACCCGGTAGGCGACCGCCATGCCTACGACCACGGTCAGCGCCACCATCACGCCGTACCAGCGGATCGCGAACGGTCCTATCTCGAAGATCACCGGGTCCATGGACGGAGCAAGTGTAGCACCGCCTCCGGGCAGGGCTCAAGGAGGCCTTTGGCCCCCACATGGAGGAGAGCCGGCATCATGAGGGCGAACAGGTCCTCGGCACGGTGTGTCGATGAGGAGGGCGGTGAGAGGCACTGGCAGGGGCTGGGCCAGGCCACGAGCGAGCTGCTTCAGCACGAGATAGACCACCTCGACGGGATCCTGGCTATCGACAGGGCGATCGACCGCGACTCGATAGTCAGCCGCGCGGCATTCGATGCCGCTCCGGAGCTGTTCCGCGCCCGGGTGGACTACACGATAGAACCGTAGAGCCCAGAGGCCTGGGGCGACACCGGCGAAGCGAGAGGAGAGACGGATGAGCGAGCGCAAGAAGATCTCACTGCCCACGCTGTTCAGGAAGATGTCCGACGGAGTACCTCTTTCGATGATTACCTGCTACGACTACGCGATGGCCTACCTGGTGGAGAAGGCCGGGGTGGACATAGTGCTGGTTGGAGACAGCCTTGGGATGACCATGCTCGGCTACGAAGGGACGCTGCCGGTCACGATGGACGACATGATCCGGCATGCCCAGGGCGTGCGGCGCGGCTCGCCGACCTCCTGGCTCGTCGGCGACATGCCGTACATGTCCTACCAGCCGTCGGTGGAGTCCTCGGTCCGCAACGCGGGCCGCTTCATGGCCGAGGCCTCCTGCGACTCCGTGAAGCTCGAGGGTGGCGTCGAGATGGCAGACCGCATAGCCGCGATCGCGCGGTCGGGGATCCCGGTCATGGGGCACCTGGGCCTGACCCCCCAGAGCGCCTCGGCGCTCGGCGGCTTCAGGGTCCAGGGCAAGGACGCCGCCCAGGCGAAGAAGATCGTGGACGACGCGAAGGCGGTCGAGGAAGCGGGCGCCTTCAGCATCCTGCTGGAGATGGTGCCCGACCGCGTCTGCAAGATGATCACCGAGCGCTCCGGGATCCCTATCATAAGCCTGGGATCCGGACCGGACGCCCACGGCCAGCTTCTGATCTTCCACGACATGTTCGGGCTGTACCCGCGCTTCAAGCCCAAGATGGCGAAGGTCTACGGCAACGCCGGCGAGGTCATCCTGGAGGGGCTCAAGCGCTACGTCGAGGAGGTTCGGGACAAGTCCTTCCCGCAGCCGGAGAACTGGTTCGGCATCGATGACGGACAGATCGCGGAGCTCGAGCAGATGCTCAAGAGGAGTGATTGAGCGTGAGCGGCGACCTGCAGGACCGGCTGCGCATCCCCTCAGACCATCTGGACCAGATCAACGCGCTGCTCCTGGATCCGGGCAGCCGCGTGGTGAAGGAACTCCTTGAGGTGGTGGCCCGGCACGGGACGCCGGAGGAGATAAACCGGAAGGCCGACCTGGCCCGTCATCTTCCCACCCTGATGGCGAGGCTCGAGGAGATGGGGTCGCCCTACCTCGAGGAGCTCGAGTGGCTCGCCTCGCAGCGCGACTCGGGAGCCTTTGTCGGCATGTCGGACTACAGGAGCCGCGTGTTGGGCGGCGGCGCCGCGCCGGCAGGTTTCGACGAGGCGTTCGCGGTCACCCTCGAGATCAGCGCCGCCCAGTACTTCCCCTGGATCATGGCCGAGGCGCGTGAGGCGATCTCGGCCGGCGACCTGATGCCGGGGCGATTCATCCGGGTCCGTAAGATGAAGGAGCAGGAGGCCGACTCAGGCGACCTGATCGCCACCATCGCGGCGATGCAGATCATGGGGGCGAGCTGCGTCGAGACCCTGGACACGAAGGGGACCGACGGTTCGAACGTCCACCTCGGTGGGCCCGAGACGATCACGGGCTACTTCGGAGGGGTGGGCCAGCCGAACAGGCACGCGCTGCGGTGGGTGGACGAGCTCCTCTACTACTACACCAACTACGGAGTGGGGCAGGTGCTGAACATCAACCCCGGCACCGTGCTCCTCGGCTACCTGCTGCACAAGCTCGGGATCGACATCGAGTTCAAGATCTCGGTCTTCATGGGTAACGACAACCCCTACTCGGTCCTCTGGACGCTGATCGGCGCCAAGCTGTTCGGCCGCGCAGACGGCAGCAGCCCGCTGGTGGGGTTCAACTTCAGCAACTCGGTCGACAACGAGACGATCGAGCTGTGCGCCGAGTTCCGAGAGGTCCTGGGGTTCGAGACCGTGGTGAGGTTCGAGCACCACATCACCGAGGCGTACAGGAGCATTGTCCGCCAGCCCTACGACCGGTTGGACGAGCTCGTCAGGGTGGCGCCGCTGGTGGCCAACATATCGGCCAAGCACGAGGGAGGATACCCCGAGATCGAGCAGACGCGGGACCACCCCTCGGACATCCTCGACTACTTCCGGGACAAGGAAGAGGTGGTGGCCGGCGGGGCGATGCCGGCCCTGGAGCGCAACTACCTGGACAAGCACGCCGCGGTGAACAAGACCGCGCGTGCGCTGACCGGGCACGGGATCGCTGTTGTGGCCGCCCGCAACCTGCACCACGGCCGCTGAGGCGGTGGCCGGCAGGAGGTGCTAGACAGCCCCATGGCTGCACCGGCAAAGGCCAGGCGGCGCGCGGAGGAGCTGCGCGCCGAGATCGACGAGCACAGCTACCGCTACCACGTCCTGGACGCGCCGGCGGTCTCGGACGCCGCCTACGATCGCCTCTTGCGCGAACTGCTCGACTTGGAGGAGCGCTATCCCGATCTCGTCGGCCCCGACTCCCCAACCCAGCGTGTGGGCGCTCCTCCTTCGGCCGCTTTCGCGGCGGTTCGCCACCGGGCCGCGATGCTCAGCCTGTCGAACGCCTTCGATCGGGCCGAGCTCGACGCCTGGGAAGCCCGCGTCCGCTCGGCCCTCGGCGATGCCCCGGTGCGCTACGTCTGCGAGCTCAAGATCGACGGGGCGGCGGTCTCGCTTACCTACGAGGAAGGGCTGCTGACCACCGGTGCCACCAGGGGTGACGGCGTCAGGGGCGAGGATGTCACACCCAACCTGCGCACGGTCAGGAGCATCCCGCTCCGGCTACGAGGGGACGGCAACCCTCGGCTCCTCGAGGTGCGCGGCGAGGTCTACCTGCCGCTGGCCGCCTTCCAGGCGGTCAACGCGGAGCGGGAGGCGCGCGGCGAGGCGCCGTTCGCGAATCCCCGCAACGCCGCAGCCGGGTCGCTGCGACAGCTGGATCCCCGCGTCACCGCGGCCAGGCCGCTGGAGATCTTCGTCTACGGGATCGGGGCCGCGGACGGGCTGGGACTGGGGTCGCACTGGGAGACGCTGCGCTGGCTTCGAGAGGCCGGCCTGCGGACCAACCCGCACACGGCGCCGTGCGAGACGATCGAAGAGGTGCGTGAGTTCGTGGAGAGATGGACGGCCGGGAGGTCCGAGCTCGACTACGAGACCGACGGCGTGGTCGTGAAGGTCGACGACCTGACGCAGCAGGCCGACCTCGGCGCGACTACGCACTCCCCCCGCTGGGCCCTGGCCTACAAGTTCCCGGCCGAGCAGGCCACCACGCGGCTGCTCGACATCACGATCAACGTCGGCCGCACCGGCGCGCTGACGCCCGCGGCGGTGCTCGACCCGGTCCGCGTCTCGGGCGTCACCGTCAGCAGCGCTACGCTCCACAACGAGGACGAGATCGCCCGCAAGGGGATCCTCATTGGCGATTGGGTCGTGGTGCAGCGGGCCGGAGAGGTGATACCGGAGGTGGTGGCACCGCTGCCCGAGCGGCACACCGG
>JBBIJB010000141.1:0-4218 GCA_037446215.1 Armatimonadota bacterium | reverse complement strand
GCTGGTGGACATCCTGGCATACGCGCCCGGAGGGACCTCACCCCTTCACTGCCACAAGGGCACCGAGCACTTCTTCTATGTCCTCGATGGCACGGGCAGCATAGTGATCAGCGACGTTCCACACGAGATCAGGGCCGGCTCCGTGGTCTGGATAGCCGAGGGCGAGGTACACAAGGTGTTCGCCGACAAGGACAGCCCGCTGGTCTTCCTCGAGTACTTCTCCCACGGGCAGCACGAGACCAACTTCATCGAGACGGCCTGCGCCTGGCAGCCGGGCTCTCAGGGATAGGGCCGCGGCACGCCATGGGTCTTCCCCAGGATAAGTGGATCGGAAAGCCGCTGCGCAGGCGGGAGGACGCGCGCCTCCTGCGCGGCGAGGGGGCTTTCGTGGGCGATCTGCGCATGCCCGGCATGCTACACATCGCCTTTGCGAGGAGCCCATTCGCCCACGCCCGCCTGGGCCGCATCGAGACGGCGGCCGCACAGGCGGCTTTGGGCGTGAGGGCGGTGCTGACGGCCGCCGACCTCGAAGGGATTGCCGGCCCCATGCCCATCGGGGCTGTGGAGGGGGCGTGGACGGCCCAGACCCCGATCCCGCTGCTTGCCCGAGACCGTGTGCGCTTCGTGGGGGAACCGGTCGCCGCCGTGGTAGCCGAGTCGCACGAGGCCGCCCGCGATGCGGTAGAGCTGATTGACGTAGGGTACGAGCCCCTGGCACCCGTCACCGATCCGCGCCGCGCGCTGGCCAAGGAGACGCCGCTCCACGACTTGCCCGAGGGCAACCTGCTCCTAACGTTCTCGAGGGAGAGCGGCGACGTGGCCTCGGCCTTTGCCTCGGCCCGGCATGTCGTCCGGGGCGAGTTCCACATCCCGCGGCTGATCGCCGCGCCGATCGAGCCGCGTGGCGCAATCGCCTCCTATGATGCGGGGCAGGACCACCTAACGCTCTGGTGCTCGGCCCAGGACCCGCACCGACCGCTGGCCCATCTGGGCCGCGTGCTGCGTAGGCCGGAGGACAGCATCAGGGTCGTGGTCCCCGACGTGGGCGGGGCGTTCGGAAGCAAAGGCGCGCTCGCACCGGAGGCCGCGGTGGCCGCGGTGGCCTCCATGAGGCTCGGGCGACCGGTCCGGTGGCTCGAGGACCGGCGCGAGAACCTCTTGGCCTCCTACCAGGGCCGGGGCCTCCAGTTCGACATGGAGTTGGCGCTCGACTCGGAGGGGCATATGCTCGCGGTACGCGCCGATGTGGTTGCCGATCTCGGCGCGTACCTCTATCCCACCACGGCGCAGATGCCGGTCACCACGGCTATGCTGCTCACCGGTGTCTATGATGTGCCCGCTGCCTCGGTCCGCCTGCGGGGCGTGGCCACCAACAAGGTGCCCACGGGCCCCTACCGCGGGGCGGGCAGGCCCGAGGCCGCCTATGCGATCGAGCGCGTGGTGGACCTGGCGGCGCGCGAGCTTGGAGTCGACCCCGTCGATCTGCGGCGTCGGAACCTGATACCTCCGGATCGCTTCCCCTACAAGACCCCGCTCGGGTTCGTCTACGACTCCGGGGACTACGCGACCGTGCTTGGGCGGGTCTGCGAGTTGATAGGCTACGATGCCTGGCAGGAGAGGAGCCGCGAGGCGCTGGAGGATGGCCGGCTCCTGGGGGTGGGGGTCGCGCTCTATGTCGAGCGCGCTGGCAGCCAGCTGTGGGAGAGCGCCTCGGTAACCGTCAACCCCGACGGAAGGATCATCGTCCGCACGGGCTCGTGCGCGCACGGACAGGGGCACCAGACCTCGTTCGCGCAGGTGGCCGCCGACGCGTTGGGAGTGGATCCGGACGATGTCGTGGTCGAGCAGGGGGATTCGGCGGTCGTACCCCGTGGCGTGGGCACATTCGGGAGCAGGTCGATGGCGGCGGGCGGGTCTGCCGTCATCGCGGCGGCAGAGGCGGTTAGATCGAAGGCGCGTAGGCTGGCAGCCAGCCTGCTGGAGGCCGCGGAGCCGGACATCGAGTGGGCGGGGGCGCGCCTTCACGTGCGGGGAGCGCCCGAGCGCGGGGTTTCACTCAAGGAGGTCGCCGCGGCCGCCTATCAGCCGGGGAAGCTGCCGGGCGTGACGGAGTTGGGGCTGGACGCAACCTCCTACCACCGGATGCCCGATCTGATATTCCCGTTCGGGGCCTACGCCGCGGTGGTGGAGGTGGTCACCGAGACCGGGGAGGTCAAGATCCACCAGATAGCGGCGGTCGACGACGCGGGACGCATCGTGAACCCGCTGCTGGCCGAGGGGCAGGTCATCGGTTCGACGGTGCAGGGGGTGGCGCAGGCGCTTGCGGAGGAGGCGGTCTACGACGACGAGGGGCAGCCGCTCACCTCGACCTTCGCGGACTACGCGTTGCTGAGGGCCGCCCACGTTCCGCCGATCGTCAGCGAGCTCAGGGAGACCCCGTCCCCCAACACGCTGCACGGGGCCAAGGGAATAGGGGAGTCGGGCACAATTGGCGCCCCCGCGGCCATTGCCAACGCGGTGATGGATGCCCTTCGGTCGCTCGGCGTCAGGCACGTGGACTTCCCGTTCAAGCCGGAGAAGATGTGGAGGCTGCTGTCCGAAGGACGCCCCGCCCGTTGACACCCCCACCAAGTATGCAATAGGATATACAACGAAGAATGCAAGAGTGCGCGACTTCCGGGGGAGCCGCCATGCTCGCCGATCGCATCTTCGAGGAACTCAAGGGGCGCATTCTCAGGTTCGAGCTCAAGCCGGGCGAGCGGCTGCTCGAGGACGAGATGGCCCGCGAGTGGAAGACGAGCCGGACGCCGATCCGCGAGGCGTGTCGCCGGTTGGCGCAGGCCGGCCTGATCCGGATCGTCCCCCGCCGCGGGTACTACGTCCGAGAGATCAACCTGGCTGAGGTAGAGGAGCTCTACGAGGTTCGAATAGCCCTCGAGGCATTCGCGATCTCCCTTGCCGCCGGCCGCGAGCATGGGAGGAACTGGACCGCGCTAGAGGAGACCTGGTCGAAGGTACCAGACCCGCTGCCGTCCCCCGCGGCCATGCTGGTTCTTGACGAGGGCTTCCACAAGGCGATCGCAGAGGCCGGCGGCAACAAGGTCCTGGTGGAGTACCTGGAGTCGATAGGCGAGCGGATAAGGGCCATACGGGCCAAGGATTTCAACGACCCTGTGCGGGTCCGCCTGACCTACATCGAGCACGCGCGGATCCTGGGCCTGGTAGCGAAAGGCGACGTCGCCGGTGCCGGCGCCGCCCTGCGCGACCACATCCTTGAGAGCAAGGCCAACGTGATGAACGCGGTCAAGGAGCTGCTGGCCGCGATCTACCTGAACCAGTGAGCGGCAGAGACGCGGAGGAGCAAGGCGGCAGATGAACCGCGTGAGCGTGGACGCCGAGCCCTACCCGTTCGAGTTCGTGCCCGCGGGCACGGCGCTGCTCGTGGTCGACATGCAGCGCGACTTCGTCGAGCCCGGCGGCTTCGGAGAGCTGCTGGGGAACGACGTAACCCCGCTGAGGGCAGCGATAGAGCCCACGAGACGCGTGCTCGACGCTTTCCGCGCGAGGGGCCTCACGGTGATCCACACGCGTGAGGGGCACTCCCCCGACCTCCGCGACCTGCCTCCCTCCAAGCGCGCGAGGGGCCGCCTCAAGACGGGCATCGGAGATCCCGGTCCCATGGGTAGGGTCCTCGTCCGGGGCGAGCCGGGCCACGCGATCGTCCCCGAACTCGCGCCAGCGCCGGGAGAGCCCGTCGTCGACAAGCCGGGAAAGGGATCGTTCTACGCGACCGACCTCGAGGCGATGCTGCGGGAGCGCGGTATCAGCAGCCTCGTGGTCACCGGGGTCACGACCGAGGTGTGCGTGCACACCACCGTGCGCGAGGCCAACGACCGAGGGTTCGAGTGCCTCGTCCTCGAGGACTGCGTCGCATCGTACTTCCCCGAGTTCCAGCGGGTTGGGCTGGAGATGATAAGGGCCCAGGGCGGGATCTTCGGTTGGGTCTCTTCCTCCGAGGCGTTGCTGCGGACGCTCGAGCAGGTCGGGAGGCAGCCGGGGTGACCGTGGGAGACGCGAGACTCCGGATGCCGGCCGATGCGGGCGGGCGCGCGGCCGGTCACCTCCTCCACCCAGACATCCTGCCCACCCGGCAGTCGCAGCGCGTCATCGGGTGGACCGACTTCATCTGGCTGTGGTTCGGCATGGTTGCCCAGATGG
>JBBIJB010000140.1:1590-4290 GCA_037446215.1 Armatimonadota bacterium | reverse complement strand
GGCCGCCCGCCCGCCGCGGCCACCACCTGCCTGATCTCTTCACGAGTTTGATCCGGGCGGCCTTCGCGGACCGCCCCGATGTCGATGACCATGTCTATCTCGTCGGCCCCGTCGCGCACGGCGGCCGCGGTCTCCCCGGCCTTGGTGGACGGCAGGGAGTTGCCGTGGGGAAACCCGACCACCGAGACCACCAGCACACCGCTTCCCTCCAGCAGGCCGCGGGCGAGCGCCACCTGTACGGGCTTGACGACGAGGGAGCGAACCCCGCACCTCCGGACGATGGCGCACGCGGCCCGCACCTCTGCCTCGCCCGCCTCCGGGGCGAGCACGGAGTGCTCAAGCCTGCCGGCGAGATCCACCCGCGGTAACCCGGAGGCGGACAGGGGGGGTCTCACGCGTCGATCAGCCCCTTTCGGATCGCGTATCGGACGAGGTGCGCCCGATCGTGGAGGTCCAGCTTCTCCATGATGTGCGTCCTATGGGTCTCCACGGTCTTGACGCTTATGTGGAGCTTCTCCGCTATCTCTCGATTGGTGAGCCCTTCGGCGATCAGCCGGACAACCTCGCGCTCGCGCTCCGTCAGGCCGTCGAACCGCTTGCGGTCGTCGTCGCGGCTACTCGACTTCTCGTACTCGGATACGAGCCGCCGGGCGATCAGGGGGTGGAGGAAAGTGTGCCCGCTCGCCACGGCATGCACCGCATCGACGAGGTCCCTGGCGCTCGCCCTCTTGAGCACGTAGCCCGAGGCGCCGGCCTTCATCAACTCGTAGACGTAGGCCTCATCCTCGTGCATCGTCAACACGACCACGCCTACCTCGGGAGACGCCGCCTTGATCCGGCGCGTGGCCTCGACACCGTTCATCCGCGGCATGCTGACGTCCATGCAGACGACGTCCGGACGGAGACTGCTTGTGAGCTCTACCGCGGCCTCACCGTCTCCCGCCTCCCCCACCACCGTGAACTCCGCCTCCGAGGCGAGCAGTCTCCTGACACCCTCGCGCACGATAGCGTGGTCCTCGGCGACTAGGATGCGGATCGGCCTGCCTCGTGCCTGTATCGCTGCTACGCTCTTGGACGCGGACACGTTCTCCATACCTTCCTCCTCTTGCTCAGACGGTGGGTGGGCTAGGCGTGCCCCGCCGACTCACGCGCCTCTCGACCTCCCCGCTTGAGCGCGGCCTGGTTCAGGGCCCTGGCCTGCGGGTTGGTTACCTTGGCCTCGAGGGCCGCGTGGATCGACTCAAGGGAAAGGAGGGGCACGGCCTCAAGAAGGGCGCCCAGCAGCACGACGTTGGTGGATCTCGTAGAGCCGAGTTCCTTGGCTATGGCGGTAGCCGGCACGTTGAGCAGCCTGACGTCGGTCCGCTCAACATGACGGCCCACCATCGTCCCGTCGCAGAGAATGATGCCTCCGGGCCGCACAGCATCCTCGAATCGGTCCAGCGACGGCCGGTTCAGGACGATCAGGATCGATGGGTCGGCCACCACCGGAGAGGCAATCGGCCGATCGCTGATGACAACCGTGCAGTAGGCGGTTCCGCCCCGCTGCTCCGGTCCGTAGGCCGGAAGCCAGGTGGTATTCAGCCCCTCCCGGACCGCGGCCTGCGCCAGCATCTCGCCCAGGAACAGCACTCCCTGCCCGCCGAATCCGGAGATGATGATCTCATGGGTAGGCATGCCTTGCCTCCCCATGATGGCCCGCCGTGTCGTCCTGTTTGGGACGGACCGCCCCCGGCGGCTTCGGCTTGGTTGGGCCCTCCTTCTGCGCGGAGTTGTCGCGCAGGACCCCGAGCGGGTACTCGGGGATCATGTGGGCCTCGCACCATGCCAGCGCATCCACCGGCGTCATCCCCCAGTTGATGGGGCAGGTCGAGAGAAGCTCTACGATCCCCAGGCCCCTATCCTCTATCTGTGCCCTGAAGGCGGCCTCGATCGCCCTCCGCGCCTTGTGGATGCGGGCGGGGCTCGTGACCGCCTCTCTGGCCGCGTAGGCGACTCCCTTGAGGCCGGCCATGAGCTCAACGACATGCAGGTTGGTCCCCTCGACGCGGGACGCCCGCCCCTTGGGCGTCGTCGTGGTAACCATCCCCTCCAGCGTGGTCGGCGCCATCTGGCCGCCCGTCATGCCGTAGATCGCGTTGTTGACGAAGATGACCGTGATCCTCTCGCCCCGGGCGCCGGCATGAAGGATCTCTGCCGCGCCGATGGAGGCAAGGTCGCCGTCGCCCTGGTAGGTGAACACGACCCGGTCGGGGAGCACCCGCTTGATGCCGGTCGCAACCGCCGGGGCCCTGCCGTGCGCTGCCTGCTGGAAGTCCACGTCGAAGTACTGATACGAGAAGACCGAGCATCCAACCGACGCCACGCCTACGGTCCTCTCTCTTACCCCCAGGCGGTCGATGGTCTCAGCTACCAGGCGGTGGATGATCCCGTGCGTGCACCCGGGACAGTAGTGGAGCGGAACATCGACCAGGGCCCGAGGCCTGCCGGTAACCTGAATCATGACGCCACTCCCTCCTTGGCGGCGGTCGAAACGATGACGTCCGCCAGCTCGCCCGGGGAGGGCACGACCCCTCCGAACCGGCCGTACCACTCGACGGGGGCCCTGCCGTTCACCGACAGGCGGACGTCGTCAACCATCTGACCGGCGCTCATCTCGGCGGCGATCCTTTGCAGCGTGGGGGCGATAAGCGTGCCACA
>JBBIJB010000140.1:0-1580 GCA_037446215.1 Armatimonadota bacterium | reverse complement strand
TCTCGGCGGCGAGCCAGCACCTGGGCGAGATGTCGAACCCGTTGGCCGGGAACGGCCAGAGGGTGATGGGGCGCAGCAGGCCGGCCCTGACCCCCAGGTCGCGGGCGCGGTCCACCGCCGAGCGCGCAACCCGTGCGAGCGTGCCGAATGCCACCACCACGATCTCCGCATCCTCGGTCCGGTACGCCTCCCACCGCTGCTCGTCCCTGATGATCGTGAGGTAGATCTCCCGCAGAGCAGCCACGTGCTTCTCCAGCTCCTCCGGCTCCAGGTAGATCGAGGAGATGATCCTCCTCTCGCGGTCCTTCGCACCGGTCGTCGCCCACTCCGGAGGCGCGGGCGGCTCGATGGGATCGGGAAGCGCCACGGGCTCCATCATCTGGCCGAGGATCCCATCCGCCGCGATCACCACCGGCAGCCTGTACCGCTCGGCAAGAGGAAACGCGAGGGTCACCAGGTCCACCGCCTCCTGGACCGTCGAGGGGGCCAGCACGATCCCCCTGCTGTCCCCGTGCCCTAGGCCCCGGGTTACCTGGAAGTAGTCGCCCTGGGCCGGGGCTATGTTTCCGAGCCCGGGCCCGCCGCGCATTATGTTGGCGATCACGCACGGCAGGCGTGACCCTACGAGGTACGATATCCCCTCGGTCATCAAGCTGAAGCCCGGGCCGCTGGTGGTGGTCATCGCCCGGACGCCGGCCCCCGCGGCCCCGTAGATCATGTTTATCGCGGCAACCTCGCTCTCGGCCTGCACGAACGCGCCGCCGGCCTCGCCCAGGTGGGCGGCCATGTACTCGGGGACCTCGTTCTGCGGCGTGATCGGGTATCCGAAGTAGGCCCTGCAGCCGGCGCGGATCGCCGACTCCGCGAGCGCCTCGTTCCCCTTCATCAATATGCGGCTCATCCGCGTCCCCTTGCCTTGGCGGGGTCGCGCGCCGGTTTCATCACGGTAATCACTGCGTCCGGGCAGATCAGGGCGCAGGCCGTGCAGGAGGTACACCCCTCGTCGTCGACAAGCACGGCCACGGAGTAGCCCTTGGCATTCAGATCGCCCAGGGCAAGAACCCCGGGCGGGCACACCGCGACACACAGGCCACACCCCTTGCACCGCTCAGCGTCGATGACCACCTTCACCGCGGCCACCTCCTCGGGGAATCCGGCATGATCAGCCTGTCGTACGGTCGCGCGCAAGCTCCTTCTCGGCCGCCTGTCGATCTCACCTCTCCACCTCGAGCGCCAGACGGCCGAGCACCGCCTCGGTCCGCTCCGCATCGCGCTCATGCACCGCGACGTCTATGCCCTCTATCCCTCGCGCGCGCACGGAGTGCACGGAGCACACCGGGATCCCTGCACGCGCAAGCGCCTGGACAATCCGCGGCAACTCCACCGCGATGCTGCCCACGGCAACCTGGAAGACCACCTCATGCTCTCCGGTACCGAACATCTCCGAGAAGGCGTCGAACAGGTCGCTCTCGGTGATCATCCCAACCAGCCGCCCCTCTTCGACGACCGGGAGCCCCCCTATCTTGTGGCGGCGCATGGTCTCGGCGACCCGGCTCAGCGCCTCCTCCGGGGTCACGGTG
>JBBIJB010000139.1:0-4317 GCA_037446215.1 Armatimonadota bacterium | reverse complement strand
GTCCGCCGGCTGAGGGGGGTCGTCGCCGCAAGGGTGGTTCCGTCCCCTGACGGGCGGGTCGAGGTAGTCCACGTCCTTGGGCAGGCGGACCGCAGTCCCAAGCTGATTGCCATTGACGTCGTATCGGCCCTTGCAGCGGAGCTGGGCTTCACGCTCGAGGCCCGCCAGGTTCGGGTGGCCGCGATGCGCCCGGAGGAGCAGGTCACCGCGGCGCCCCAGGCGCGGCTCAAGTTCGTGGGCCTGTCGCTCTCTGTCATACGCGAGAGCGCCGAGGTGAGGGTCCACCTGGAGGACCGGGGGATGCTGTACGAGGGGAGCTCGGCCGGCCCCAACCTGACTCGGCACAGGCTAGCGCTTGTGGCGCAGGCGACCCTTCGGGCGGTCGAGATCTTCCTCCGGGCAGAGGGGCTGCTGGTGCTCGAGGGGGTCGCGGTTCACAGGGTGGGAGACCACGACACCGCGGTGGTCACGGTGACTCTGGCCGGCCCCGAGCAGGAGCTGCTCGCGGGGGCGTCGATAGTCCACGACGATCCCCGGGAGGCCGCCGTGCGGGCCGTTCTGGCCGCCGTCAACCGGCCGATCTCCTGGCTGGCGGCCGGGCGCTAGGGCAACCCCTCGCGCTGCCGCCCGCAGGCAGGGCGGTGCGCATGGCAGCGCCACTCCCCCCGGGCCTGGGGAAGAGCTTCCATTTGCTACAATACGGCTGTCGGATGAAGCAGCGGCCCACTCCTGCTGAGGTGCACAATGCGCGGTCTGCTTGGAAAGATCCTCGGTGATCCGGGTGAGCGAGAGGTCGCCCGTATCTCATCGATCACCGAGGAGATCAACGCGCTGGAACCGCAAATGGGGGAGCTCTCTGACGAGGGGCTTCGCATGCTGGCGGGGCAGTGGCGCGGCCAGGTCGCCGAGACCGTCGAGGGGTTGGAAGGCGGGGAGCTGAAGCGCGGACTGCGGGAGGCACTGGACGAGCTGCTCGCCGAGGTCTTCGCGGGGGTGCGCGAAGCCAGCCGCCGCGTCATCGGGCTTCGCCACTTCGACGTGCAGATGATAGGCGGTGCAGTCCTGCACCGGGGGAAGATCGCCGAGATGAAGACCGGCGAGGGCAAGACGCTCGTGGCCACCCTCCCGATAGCGCTCAACGCCCTCTCGGGGCGAGGCGTCCACCTCGTCACCGTGAACGACTACCTCAGCCGCCGGGATGCCGGCTGGATGGGCCCCGTCTACCATGCGCTGGGGTTCTCGGTGGCGGCCATAGGACATGAGTTCTCAGGGCTCTACGACCCGGGCTACGAGGATCCGAAGCCCCACCACGACAGCAGGCTCAACCACTTCAGGCCGATCAGCCGGCGTGAGGCCTATGCGGCCGACATCACCTACGGGACGAACAACGAGTTCGGATTCGACTACCTGCGCGACAACATGGTGCTGCGTGAGGAGGACCTGGTGCAGCGCCCCCTCTACTACGCGATCGTCGACGAGGTCGACTTCATCTTGATCGACGAGGCCCGGACCCCCCTGATCATCTCCGGGATGGTGGAGGGGGCCGTGGACCGCTACCAGCGGTTCGCGCGCGTGGGGCCCCGCACCGTGGATGAGAAGATCAAGAACGCCCTCCTCACGGACGACGGGGTCGCTCACGCCGAGCGCCTCTTGGGCGTTGACGACCTGTCCGATCCCGAGCACGGGGACCTGATGCACCACCTGCAGCAGGCACTGCGCGCCCACGCCGTCTACAAGCGGGACGTAGACTACGTCGTCAAGGACGGCCAGGTCATCATTGTCGACGAGTTCACCGGCAGGCTGATGTTCGGCCGGAGGTACTCGGACGGACTGCACCAGGCGATCGAGGCCAAGGAGGGGGTCAGGGTCGAGAGGGAGAGCCAGACCCTCGCGACGATCACCTTCCAGAACTACTTCAGGATGTACGAGAAGCTCGCCGGCATGACCGGCACGGCCAAGACCGAGGAGGAGGAGCTCTCGAAGATCTACAACCTCCAGGTCCTTCCCATTCCGACGAACAGGCCGATGATTCGCAGAGACCACTCCGATCTCATATACAAGACGGAGCGGGCCAAGTGGAAGGCCGTGGTCGAGGAGATCGCGGAGGGACACGCCCAGGGCAGACCTACTTTGGTAGGGACGCGGTCGATCGAGAAGAACGAGCACCTCTCCGGGCTGCTGCGCAGGCGGGGAGTGCCCCACGAGGTCCTTAACGCCAAGCAGCATGAGAGGGAGGCCGAGATCATAGCGCAGGCAGGCAGGCTCGGCGCCGTGACGATTGCCACCAACATGGCGGGCAGAGGCGTGGATATCATATTGGGCGGCAACCCTCCTGACCCGCAGGAGGCCGAGCGCGTTCGCGGGTTGGGCGGCCTCCACGTCATCGGGACCGAGCGGCACGAGGCGCGGCGAATCGACAACCAGCTCCGCGGCCGGGCAGGCAGGCAAGGAGACCCGGGATCCAGCCGTTTCTACGTCGGCCTCGATGACGAGCTGATGAGGATCTTCGCCGGAGAGAGGATAGCCGGGCTCATGGACAGGCTCGGCCTCGATGAGGACATCCCGATCGAGCACAGCCTCGTCACCCGGCAGATAGAGAGCGCGCAGAAGAAGGTGGAGCAGTACCACTTCGATGTCCGCAAGCACGTCCTCGAGTACGACGACGTGATGAACGTCCAGCGAAACGTGATCTACGCGGAGCGTAGGAAGGTGCTCGACGGGGCGACGGTCCACGACAACGTGCTGGACATCGTCGAGAGACTCGTCTCCTCGCACGTAGACACCGTATGCGTGAAGGAGGTTCACCCCTCCGACTGGGACCTGGAGGGGCTGCTCGAGCAGCTCGGCAGGACGATACCGACTCTGGCGGAGATCGATCCGGACACGCTGACCGGATTGCCCGCCGACCAGGTGCGGGAGCGTCTGACCACCCTGGCCCTCGGGGCCTACGAAGAACGTGAGGCGGAGATCGGGTCGACCACCATGCGCGAGATCGAGCGGCTCGTTCTGCTCCAGAACATCGACCGCAAGTGGATCGACAACCTCTACAACATGGATGCGCTGAGGGAAGGCATCGGCCTGCGCGCCTACGCCCAGGCCAGCCCGCTGGTGGAGTACCAGCGTGAGGGCTACGAGCTGTTCAGGGCGACCCTGGCCGCCATCCAGGAGGACACCGTCAGGATGCTGTTTAGGGTAGAGGTCGTCCCCGAGGAGAGGGCGGTCGCGCGGCCCGTGGCACCGGCGCGCGCGCGCCCGCAGCGGCCGCCAAGACAGGCCGCAACGAGCCCTGCTGGTGCGGCAGCGGGAAGAAGTTCAAGAAGTGCCACGGCCGAGAGGCCTAGGGGGGACGGCGGGGCCCTCGCGGCTCCTGGGCGCCGCAGCCAGCGGCGCGCTGTTGGTGCTGGCGTTCCCGGAGCCGGATCTCGGCTGGCTGGCCTGGGGAGCGCTGGTACCCCTCCTGCTATCTATGGAAGGCCTGCGGCCGCGGCAGGCCTTCGGCGTTGGCTACGCCGCCGGCCTTGTCGCATTCGGGGGGCTGATGCGCTGGATCGCGGTGTTCGGCTACCCTGCCTGGCTCCTGTTGAGCGGCGGCATGGCCCTGTACATGGGGGTGTTTGCGGCCTCGGCGCGGCTGTTGGGGCCAGGCCGCAGGACCGCCGCGCTCTGGTCGGTTCCCCTCTGCTGGGTGGCTGTCGAGGCGCTTCGCTCCCTTGGCCCGCTCGGCTTTCCCTGGGGACTGCTCGGGCTGACCCAGCACCGCTCGCCGTTGGTGCTGCCCGTGGCCTCGGTAGGTGGGGTCCTCGGACTCTCCGCACTCATCGCCGTAGCCAACGCACTGCTTGCCACGACGATAGGCATCCTGATCGACGCCCGCCGGACCAAGCGCAGGGATGGGACCCCGGACTCCCCCCGGTACGGAGGGCTGGTACCCGTGGCAGGCGTCGCCGTGCTCGCGGCCGTCCTTCTGGTCGCCGGAGCCACGTTGTCTCCGCCCGTCGCGGACCGCTCGGTCACGGCGGCTGCGATCCAGCCCAACGTCTCGCCCCGGCGGGCCTTGGACGGCCCGGCGGCCTCCTCGCTGCTGGTGGAGCTGCAGGGGCTGACCGCCAGCGCGGCGGCAGCCGGCGCCGAGCTGATAGTCTACCCCGAGTCGGCCGTCCCCGCCGATCTCGAATCCGATGAAGAGCTGCGTAGGCTGATCGCCGGCGCCGCGCGAGGGGCGGTGGTCGTGGCCGGAGCCCACCTGGCCGGGCCGAGGAATGGGGCCGTTGTGATCGGGCCTGATGGGCGTATCCTGGGCACCTACGCGAAGCGGCG
>JBBIJB010000138.1:0-4380 GCA_037446215.1 Armatimonadota bacterium | reverse complement strand
CCCCCTCAGCCGGCGGACGATCTCCTCAGCCCTTGCCGCCGCGGTCACCTCGCCATCCCTGGACACGCGCCACCCCCAAAGCCGGCCACGACTACCCCTCGGGTTCGATCAGCCCCAGGTCGCCGTCCTGCCGACGGTAGAGCACGTTGATCTCCTCGCCCGGATCGCGTCTGAAGACGAAGAAGCTGTGGCCGAGCAGATCCATCTGGATCGCGGCCTCCTCCAGCGACATCGGCTTCATCGGGAACCTCTTGCGACGGGCTATCCTTGGCGCCGCCTGGCTCCCCGCGGCAAAGCGCGCCTCGCCCACTTCCCCGGCTGTCGCCGCGGCGGACTCCCGTCGCCGGAGCCGGCGCCTGGCCTCATCGCGCCTTCGCTTCTCAATCATGCGGCTGCGGAACTTCTCGATCTGTCGCTCCAGCTTCTCCGCTGCGCGGTCGATTGAGGTGTACATGTCGTCCGACGACTCCTGGGAGCGAAGCACGAGCCCGTCACACCACACGGTCATCTCAGCGATCTGGCCGCGTCCCTGCGAGCGGTCCCTGGAGACGCTCAGCACCACCTGGGCGTCCTGGATCTGGTCGAGGTACCGCGGCAGCTTCGAGAGCTTCTGCTGTATGTGTGATCTCAGCGCCTGGGTGATCCTCAGGCTCTTGCCCTGTATCCGGATCGGGATTCCCTCGAACTGGTCTACGTCACTCACCGGACTAACCTCCGAGATCGATGGGCGCGGCGCAGAGGGTGCCCCCTGCTGCGCCCTGCCCGCCCTGTTGTGCGGCAGTCGCGCCAACCGCCCTGCCGCCGGCGAAGGCCGCCATTGAGCTGCCCCTCATCTGAAGAGCGGTGCGAAGACAAGGGCTACTATCGCCATCAGCTTGATAAGTATGTTCAGCGAAGGGCCTGCAGTGTCCTTGAACGGATCGCCGACCGTGTCCCCGATGACCGCGGCCTTGTGGGGAGCGCCCCCCTTGCCGCCATGGTTTCCGGACTCGATGTACTTCTTCGCGTTGTCCCACGCCCCCCCGGCATTCGCCAGGTAGAGGGCCAGCGGCACACCCGTGACGATCGAACCGGCGAGCAGCCCGCCGAGTGCCTCCTTCTGGAGGACGACGCCTACGGCGATGGGGATCGCCACCGCAGAGAGCCCGGGCAGCACCATCTCACGGAGCGCGCCCCGGGTTGCGATATCGACGCAGCGGGCATAGTCGGGCCTGCCCCTACCCTCCATCAGGCCCGGGATCTCCTTGAACTGACGCCGAACCTCTATCACCATCGTCGCCGCGGTACGGCCGACGGCCCGCATCGCGAGCGCCGCGAACAGGAACGGCACCGCCCCGCCGAGCAGCAGGCCGGCGACCACCTCGGGCCGCATCAGGTTGATCGCTTCGACCCCGACGGCCTGCCTGAAGAAGAAGAACAGGGCCAGGGCCGTCAAGGCCGCCGACCCGATCGCGAAACCCTTGGCTATCGCGGCCGTAGTGTTGCCCGCGGCATCCAGGGAGTCCGCTACCCGGCGGGCCTCAGGCCCAAGATGGGCCATCTCCGAGATGCCTGCCGAGTTGTCCGCAATCGGCCCGTAGGCGTCCACGGCCACCGTCATCCCGGTAATGGAGAGCATACCCACGGCCGCGAGAGCAATGCCGAAAAAGTCGGCCGTTTGGAAGGCCAGGATCGTGGTGACGCCTATGGCGGCCAAAGGCACCACCACGCTCATCATCCCTTGCGCGGTGCCGGCGATCAGGACGGGGGCCGGGCCCGAGACGGCGGTGGCAGCGAGTCGCTCCACCTCCTTACCCGATGTGTAGTACTCGGCGACAAACCCCACGAGAACTCCCGCGCCCAGGCCCAGGATCACGGCCGCGAACGGCCGCGCAGTACCCAGGGTCGAGCCTATAACGAAGTAGGAGCCCACGGCCATTGCGGCCGCGCTCGCAAGCGTGCCGTAGCGAAGCGCCCTCTGCGGGTTTTGCCCTCGGACGAACAGGGTGCCCACGATCGAGGAAAGGACTCCCACGGCCGCCAGCAGCACGACCGCCACCACCGCGTCCTCGCCGACCTGGACGAACCCTATCGCCATGGCGGCGATGATTGAGCCTACGTAGGACTCGAACAGGTCGGCCCCCATCCCGGCCACGTCACCGACGTTGTCCCCGACCGCATCGGCGATCACCGCGGGATTGCGCGGATCGTCCTCGGGGATCCCCACCTCGACTTTGCCGACTAGATCCGCGCCGACGTCCGCTCCCTTCGTGTATATCCCCCCGCCAACGCGCGCGAAGAGCGCAACCGAGGAGGCGCCGAGCGAGAAGCCGATCACCTGCGAGGCATCCCTGTAGAGCAGGTAGAGGACGCCGACCCCGGCTATACCGAGACCAACGACGGTGAGGCCCATGACGGCACCTCCGGGGAACGCCACGCCGATCGCTTGCGACAACCCTGCCCGGGCCGCGTTGGCGGTCCTGGAGTTGGCAATCGTTGCGACGCGCATGCCGAAGTAGCCAGCCGTGGCCGAGCAGGCTGCCCCTGCCAGAAACGCCAGCGCTATCCTGATGCCGATGCCCGGCACCACCCCGGCGGCGAGGACCGCGAAGAGGGCGGCGACGAATATGGCAACGGCACGGTATTCGCGGAGGAGGAACGCCATCGCCCCCTCCCGTATCGCGCTTGAAATCTCGACTATCTTCGGGCTGCCGGGATCGAGCCTCTCAATCCGAACCGCCAGCAGCCCCGCGTAGAGCAGTGCAACAATACCCGCGATCGGCCCCCACCACAGCGGGTTCATATTGCGTCCGACACCCCCATCCCTCCGGGTCGGCGCGCACCTACAAGCCGCCGATTCCCTGCACCACGAAAAGTTCGGTAAAGGTACGTATGGCGTAGCGGTCAGTCATCCCCGCGATGAAGTCACAAGTAGTCCGATGGGTCGGCTCGCCGGCGCCTGCTGCCCGCACCTCGGAGGGCAGGTCCCCCGGCCGCCGGATGAAGTGCTCGAACAGCAGTCCAAGCATCCGCCCGCCGCGCTCTCCCTCCGCGGTGGCCTTCGATCCCAGGTAGACATGTCCTGCCAGGAAGTCCTTGAGCGCGTTGAGGGCGCCCCTGACGCCGTCCGAGAACCCGATTGCCTCGGCTGCGGTCGAGGTCGACACGACGTCGCGGACCATTGCGTCCAGCCACCGCCCGTGGTGCCGGCCTAGAACCCGCGTCACCTCGCGCGGTACGTCAGCGTCGGTCAGCAGGCCGGCCCGCATCGCGTCATCGGTGTCGTGGTGGAGGTACGCGATGCGATCGGCCAGGCGCACCACCCGGCCTTCGGCGGTAGCGGGAAGCGGGCCTCTCACCGCCCCACCGCCCAACTCCAGATCACCCAGACCCTTGGAGTGGCCACCAACTCCGTCACGTGCCTCCCAGGTCAGGTTCAGACCTAGGACGCTGCCACCGTCGGCCCGGCGGCGTGGCTCCAGCCGGTCCACGATGCGAAGGCTCTGCTCTTCGTGGCGAAAGCCTCCCCATGCCGACATCGCCTGGTCGAGTGCCGCCTCACCGGCATGCCCGAACGGGGGGTGGCCCAGGTCGTGGGCCAGAGCGATCGCCTCGGTCAGGTCCTCGTTCAGGCGAAGCGCGCGCGAGATCGTACGCGCTACCTGAGCCACCTCCAGCGTGTGGGTCAGGCGGGTCCGGTAGTGGTCTCCCTCGGGAGCGAGGAAAACCTGCGTCTTGTGCATGAGACGCCGAAACGCCTTGGAGTGAACCACCCTGTCGCGGTCGCGCTGAAAGGCGGTGCGCAGGTCGTCCTCCGGCTCAGGCTCGCGGCGACCTTGGGAGGCCGCGGCGCGCGCCGCCCGGGGGTGGAGCGCGGCGGCCTCCCAAGACTCGGTCTGCTCGCGTGCCGTCACGGGTCTAGACGTCCCTCTGTGCCCGCGTCTTTTCCTTCAGCGCTGCCTGGGCCGCCGCCAACCTCGCCACGGGAACCCTGTAGGGCGAGCAGCTCACGTAGTTCAGCCCTATGCCGTGGCAGAACTCCACCGATTGGGGATCGCCGCCGTGCTCGCCGCAGATCCCCACCTCCAGATCGGGCCGCTTCGCCCTTCCCCGCTGCACGGCTATCTTCATCGCCTCGCCGACGCCGTCTCGGTCGATGGTCTGGAACGGGTTCTGGGGAAGGATTCCCCGCTCGACGTACTGCAGGAGGAACTTGCCCTCCGCATCATCGCGCGATATACCGAAGATCATTTGTGTCAGGTCGTTCGTGCCGAAGGAGAAGAACTGCGCCACGCCCGCGATCTCGCCCGCGGCGAAACACGCCCTCGGGATCTCGATCATCGTGCCGAACTTGTAGGAGAGCTTTACCTTCTGTTCGGCCAGAACCGCGTCGGCGGTCTT
>JBBIJB010000137.1:0-4396 GCA_037446215.1 Armatimonadota bacterium | reverse complement strand
GTCAGCTAATTCTTGGAAGGCCCTGAAAGCACCGATTCCTGTCAAACATGGGCTAGGCAGGTTCTTCCCCGAAGCCCCCGGACCTAGGGCACGAAAGAGAGAACCATCTCCCGGACCAGCCAGGCGGCCAGCGCCGCGGTCTGGCCCGACGGATCGTGCGGGGGACTGACCTCCACGACGTCGCATCCCACGACGCGACTCCCCTTCAACGAGCGGAGGACCTCCAGGAAGTCGGCCGCTGTCAGGCCCATCGGCTCGTGGCATCCGGTTCCGGGCGCCACCGACGGGTCGAAGGCGTCTATGTCCACCGAGAGGTACAGAGGCCTGCCTGCGATCCTATCGAGGGCGGCCCGCGGAACCGCTGCGCCCCGGCAGACGCCCGCAAGGGCATGGGACTCCTCCCACTCGGCGCGGGTTCCCGAACGGGCGCCCAGGATCGCCATGCTCTCGATTCCCACTATCTCCGAGATCCGCCGCGCAGTGGTGGCGTGGGACCAGCGGAGGCCCTCGTACTCGTGGAGCAGGTCCAGGTGCGCGTCGAGGATCAGCACTGCCAGATCGGCGTGGCGCTCGGCCACCGCGGCCACCGCTCCGACAGTGACCGTGTGCTCCCCGCCTAGCATCACCGGCAATCCCGGCAGGCGGCCCACAGCCTCCCGGACCCGCGCGGCCAGCGCATCCGGATCGCATCCCTCAAGGTCGAGGTCACCGGCGTCCGAGAGCGCGATCTCCTCCAGGTCTCGGCTCCCGAACGGGCTGAACGTCTCCAAGCCCTGCGAGGCCCAACGGATGGCCGGCGGGGCAAGGGCAGTGCCGGCGCGGCAGGTGACCGTCGCGTCGTAGGGGGCGCCGAGGATCGTCGCCGCCGCATTGGTGTGCTGGCGGGCTCCCAGGAACGACACGAGCCTACTCCACGGGCAGGGCCGCCCGGAGGTAGGGGGGGAACTCGAACAGGCCTCGGTGCGCCCGCGGCGTGTAGTACTTGGTGGGGATCGCCGACATCCGTCCGGCGATCTCCTCGTCCGGCACCTCGATGGGGTCCCGGCCGTTCGCGCCCACGGTGAAGCTCCAAAGGACTCCCGGGTAGGTCGGCACATGGCCCAGGTAGTGGCGCACCCACCTGAAGTGGGGCCTCATGTTGCGGGCAACGAGGGCGATCAACTCCTTCTGATACAGAGGGGAGCCGCTCTGCACGGCCAGCACACCCCGAGAACCGAGCATGGCTGCGAGCCGGCCGTAGAACTCACTCGAGAACAGGCCAAGCGAGGGCCCCTTGGGGTCGGTCGAGTCAACCATCGCCACATCGAAGCCGACCTCGCTCTCCTCCACGAACCTCACGCCGTCCGCTACGCGTAGCTCGACACGCGGATCCTCGAAGGCATCCTGAGGGATGGAAGGGATCCAACGCCGAGTCACTTCGACTACCTCGCCATCTATCTCGACCATGGTCACATGCTCGAGTGGATGGCGCAGCGCCTCTCGCAGGAGACCACCGTCACCGCCTCCCACAATCAGTGCCCTCTTCGGCTCCGGGTGAGCGCAGAGCGGGACGTGCGAGAGCAGCTCGTGGTAGATGAAGTCGTCTGCTTCAGTCGTCTGCACCGCATCGTCGAGGACTAGCATCCGTCCGAAGAACGCGTTCCGGACCACCCTCAAACGCTGAAACTGCGAGCGCGACTCATGGAGCAGCTCATCCACGCGGTACACATGGGCGAATCCATCGCCCCCCTCGTCGGTGATGTAGCCGTCTCCGTGCCTGTATCCTTCCATCGCGGGTTTCCTCCATAGATCTCTCAGTCGGGCCAGAAGAGCACTGCCGCGACCACACAACCTACTCGTTCCACCACATGCTCGCTCGCCGCGACGACTATCTCGCGGGTCTTGAGTCCGCGCATCGCCATGGACTCCTCGACCATTCGGCGTACTATCTCCTCCGAGTTGTCGCGGGTACCGGTTTGGGAGTGCTCCATCATGACCCCGTAGCCTTCCTCCCCGATGCCCACTCCAACCGCCGCGGTGATCCGCTCGCCCGGGGTGTGGCCGACGATCTTGGCATAGACCGCGGGCATGAGGATGCCTGGCGGATAGGTCCGCATCGGTACGACCTCCGCCCCCAGCGGGAAGATGCTCGTCACGCGTATGAGGTTGAGGTCTGCGATGCCGGCGTCGCGAAGCGCGCGGTCGAACGCGTTGAGGTCGGTGTTGCCCTCACCGGCGCCTGCGGCAACGGACACCGCCTTTGGGAGATCCCACATGCTCTTTCCTCCTTGCGGGCCGCGCACCGCCTGCGGCCGCCTCGACGCTGGTCCGCCGTGCGAGGTCGACGGCCACCCCTCATTAAACCATACGGTCGGCGACTCTTCCACCCGATGCCCTTTGCCCGGGGCCGGTGAGCGGAGTAGGGAGGAGAAGTGCGCGGACGCCAGAACTCCTACCGCTGCGGAGTGTCGGGTGATGCCGGAGTGAGGGTGGCGCGGGTTCTTGTCGTCGTCTGGATGACCGCGGTGACGGTGGCCTCGCTCTCTTCCCGCTCCGGGTACCTGAGCGGCGACGGGCCGGCGCTGCACGCCCTGGCCTACCTGGTTCTGGCCTGGTTGTTGAGGCACGTGTGGTCGGGTCTGCCGATGCCAGGGCGGATTCTGGCTCCCTTGGCCGCGGCCGTGGGATTCGGAGGGCTCATCGAGATGGCCCAGTTCGCCCTGCCCGATCGGACCGCCGAGTCCGGCGACCTGCTCGCCAACGGCGCGGGAGCGGCGGTCGGACTGCTGGTCCCGCTGCTGCGCCCGCTTGCAGTCGGCCCAGAGCACAGGCCCCGGACGCCGTGACCGCGGCGCGTATGCTCTCGGCTTTCGCCCTAGTGGCGCTCTTGTCCGTGGGCACGCCCCTGTTGGGCCAAACGGCTGCTCCAGGCCCTCCTCGGGCCGCGGAGCTGGCGCTGGTTGTGACGGATCCAGCCCAGCTGTCGGCTGCCCGCGGGCTCGGGGTGCGGGCGGCACGCGTCCTGGTTGACTGGGGTTCGGTCGAGGAGCAGAGGGGCAGGGTCGTCTGGACCGAGCCGGACCGCGCCCTCGCGGCGGTCACGAGAGAGGGGCTCGCGCCGGTGGTGGTCCTGTCGTACACCCCTCGGTGGGCCAGCATCGGAACAGGCGCCGACCTGCTGCGTCCCGAGATCTACTCGCGCCAGCCTCCGCGTTCGCTCTCCGAGTGGGAGAGGTTTGTAGGGCTGGTCGCTTCCAGGTATCGCGAGCAGGTGCGGGACTGGCAGGTGTGGACGCACCTGGGGCTCCCGGAGTTCCGCGGCACTGGGTCCGAGTATGTCGCGCTCCTCCTCTCGGCACGCTCACGCATAAGGGCTTACGTTCCGGGCGCCCGCGTCGCCGCTGCCTCTCCTGCGGGCATCGATGTGGCCTTCCTGGTCGGTCTGGCCGCCGGCGCCTCTCAATCGCACGACGCCATCGCGCTGCTTCCCAGGGTGCTCCAACCCGAGGAGCTGCTCCGGCCCCTCGGGACGATGCGGGCGAGGATGAAGGGCGGCGAGAAGCCTATCTGGCTGGAGTGGAGCCCGGAGCCACGGAGCGGCGCCTACACCCCGGCGGCCTGGCAGCGTGCGGTGGCGGTCGCCCACGCCGTGGGTGCGGAGCGCCTGTTCATCCGCGATGCGGCCCGCCTGGAGAAGGACCTCGGCCAGATCGGCCGTGCCCTTGCCGGGAAGTCATTTGTCGGCTACCTCCTTCGGGAGCCCGACGCCTATCTACTCGTCTTCACCGGCTCCGGCGATCCTATCTTGGTGGCCTGGGCCACGGCCGAGGGAAGAGCCCTCGAGATCCCGGGGCACTGGGACGTTCGTGTGACCGGCCTGGGAGGGAACGCCGCATCGATCGAGCCCCAGGAGGGACGCCGCATCCTCAGGCTGTCCGCTTCGCCCGTGCTCGTGGCGGGGGTGCCGCCGGCAGCCGTAGAGGAAGCCGTCCGCACCCTGGAGATGAGAGGTCCGCTGCTACCTAACGTCGGCCCCGACCGGGACTACAGCCGTGCCGCCGAAGTATACGCGAACCTCGGCCAGCCAGGGGAGGAGAGGGGACTGTACAACCTCCCTTTCCGAACGAGGAGCAACGGCGCCGTTGAGCCCGTGGACACTCCCGAAGGGCCGGCGGTGCGCACGGACGTGGGCCGGGGCGTCGTATACGTCTACTTCGACGTGGACGACACCTATCTGTACTTCATCGAAGGGCGCGCTGCGGTTGAGGTCACCATAGAGGTCATGGGCGCAAAGACTGAGCGACAGGTGGGGTTCAACCTGCTCTACGACTCAATCGGGGGCTACCGGTTCACGCCGTGGCAGTGGGGGGATGTGGGAGCCGGATGGGTGCGCCGCAGCTTCAGGCTGACAGATGCC
>JBBIJB010000136.1:0-4411 GCA_037446215.1 Armatimonadota bacterium | reverse complement strand
GTCAGGGCAAGCAGGCTGGATCTGGCAGGACGGCTGGGCGCGAACCTCACCGTCGACGCCGGACGAGGCGGTGTCGCCGGCCGGGTGTTTGAGTTCACCTCCGGCGAGGGTGTCGACGTGGTGCTCGAGATGTCGGGCCATCCGGCGGCGGTGAAGGACGCCCTTGCCTCCGTGAGACCCGGCGGGTGGGTAGGGCTGCTCGGCCTGCCCGGAGCGCCGATGGAGCTGGACCTGGCTGGCCAGGTGGTCTTCAAGGCGGTCCGCCTCGAGGGCATCTTCGGACGCAGGCTTTGGAGGACATGGGAGCAGATGGCCGCGCTGCTCCGTCGCGGGCTTGATGTTGCCCCCGTCATAACCCATCGCCTCCCCCTGGAGCGGTTCAAGGAGGCCTTCGAGGCGCTGGAGGCGGGCGATGCCGGAAAGGTGGTCTTCACCATTGGAGCATAGACCAAGAGACCCGCTCGGATTCGTTGCTGAGGAGCTCGAGGAGCTGCGCGGGCGCGGCATGTGGCGGTGGCCGCGGCTGCTTGAGGGACCGCAGGGCCCCGTAGCACGGTACGACGGTCGCGAGATAGTCAACCTCAGCTCCAACAACTACCTCGGGCTGGCCGCCGCCCCGGCGCTCAAGGCTGCGGCCCTGGAGGCGATAGCCACCTATGGCGTGGGCTCCGGCGCTGTGCGGACGATTGCCGGGAACATGGCGATCCACCAGGAGCTGGAATCCGAGCTGGCCGGCTTCAAACAGACCGAGGCGGTGCTGCTGTACCAGTCCGGCTTCACGGCCAACGCGGGAACCGTCGCCGCGCTCCTGGGGCGAGAGGATGTCGTCGTGAGCGACGAGCTCAACCATGCGAGCATAATCGACGGTTGTCGCCTCTCAGGAGCGGAGAAGCGTATCTACCCCCACAAGGATGTCGCCGCCGCACGGCGAGCCCTGGCGGAGGCACGCGGGGCGCGCAGGCTGCTGCTGATCACGGACGGCGTGTTTAGCATGGACGGCGACATAGCTCCGCTGCCCGACCTCGTGGAGGCCGCCGAGGAGCACGGGGCGATCATGATGGTGGATGATGCGCACGCGAGCGGAGTCCTGGGTCGGGCCGGCCGAGGCACGGTGGACCACTTCGGCCTGCACGGGCACGTCCAGATACAGGTCGGCACGCTCTCCAAAGCCTTCGCGGGGCTCGGCGGCTACGTGGCCGGCAGCCGCGGCCTGATCGATTTGCTGATGCAGAGGGCCAGGCCCCTCCTGTTCTCGACCTCCCACCCACCGTCGGTGGCCGCCTCCGCCCTCGCCGCGGTGCGCTTGGTGCAGCAGCGGCCCGAACTGATAGAGCGGCTCTGGGAGAACGCCCGCTCCTTCAAGGACGGGCTTCGCGGGCTCGGCTTCGACACCGGCGAGAGCGAGACCCCGATCACTCCCGTTATGATCGGCGACGAGGGGCTGGCGCTTCGCCTCTCCGACAGGCTGTTCGAAGAGGGTGTGTTTGCGCTGGGCATAGTCTTCCCGACGGTGCCCAAGGGGCGTGCCCGCGTGCGCACCATAGTCACGGCGGCACATACCTCGGAGCACTTGGCTCATGCGCTGGGGGCGTTCGAACGCGCGGCGAAGAGCGTTGGCATCACCTAATCACTATGAGGAAGGGTTTCACTTCACTGGTTGGTGTTGCGGAGGCGCGAGAGAGGTTTCTCGGCGCGTTGGGGCTAGTGCATAGGGAGGCCGAAGCGGTCCCCCTGGAGGGAGCCCTAGGGCGGGTGCTGGCCGAAGACCTGGTCGCCTCCGTGGATCTCCCCCCGTTCGACCGCTCGGCAGTGGATGGCTGGGCCGTTCGCTCAGAGGATCTTGGGGAAGCCTCCGAGCAGTCGCCCGTAGAGCTCCAGGTGGCCGGCGAGTCGCTCATGGGCGAGGTTCCCTCCGTGCATGTGGGCCCGCGGAGCGCCGCCAAGATCGCCACCGGAGCGATGCTTCCGCTCGGCGCCGACGCCGTCGTGATGCAGGAGGAGGTCGACTCGGGAGGGGACAGGATCCTCGTTCCCTGCCCGGTTCGGTCCGGGGAACACGTCGTCCGCAGGGGTCTTGACGTGCAGGCGGGGGATGTGATCCTGGGCCGCGGGCGCCGCCTCAGGGCGGCCGACCTGGGTATTCTGGCCGGCCAGGGTGCCGCCGAGGTCAAGGTCATCGTGCCCCCCAGCGTCGCCATACTTGCCTCGGGTGACGAGCTGGTTGACCCGGGCCGGACGCTGGTCGAGGCAGGGCAGCTTCGAGACATGAACAGCGCGGCCCTGGCAGGGGCCGTGGCAGAGGCAGGCGGCATGCCCGCGCTGCGTGGCATAGTGCGCGATGATCTGCCTTCCGTCGAGGAGGCGTTGCGCAAGGCTGTCGACTCCCATGATATGGTGCTCGTCTCCGGGGGATCGTCGGTCGGGGAGAAGGACGTGGTCGCCACGGCGATCGCCGCCCTGGGGCCTCCTGGGATCGTTGTGCATGGGATCGCGGTCCGACCGGGCAAGCCCACGGTGCTTGCCGCCGCGGGATCGGTCCCGGTAGTGGGGCTCCCTGGAAACCCGGTCTCCGCGCTCGTGATCTTCGAGCTCTTCGCGCGGCCCGCGATCGAAGCGATGCTGGGCCTCGATTCTGAGTCACTCCCTTGGCGGATGGTGCGCGCACGCTCGGCCGAGCCGATCGGCAGCGTTCGAGTGCGCGAGGATCATCGGCGTGTGCGCATCGAGCTCCGCGCAGACGGCCTGTGGGCCGTGCCCCTGCCGGAGGGCTCGCAGCTCCTGACCTCGCTGGCCCTTGCCCACGGGATAGTGGTCGTGCCCCCCGGCGGCGAGGGCATTGCGGAGGGTGAGGAGATCACCGTGAGGCTGATAGGTTGACGGCTGCTCCCCGCAGGAAGGGCAGGGGCGCTGCGAGCGATAGGCTGACCCACGTCGACCGCCAGGGCAGGGCCGCGATGGTGGATGTCTCGTCGAAGCGGCCTACCCATCGCGCCGCGGTGGCTCGGGCCGAGGTTCGGATGCTGCCCGGGACGCTCTCGCTGATCGTCGCGAACCAGGTGGCCAAGGGCGATGTGCTGACCGCCGCCGAGATCGCGGGCGTAATGGCAGCCAAGCGCACCCACGAGCTGATCCCGCTCTGCCATCCCCTGCCCCTTACCGAGGTGAGGGTCATCGCCCGGCCCGACACCGAGGCAGGCGTCGTCTCGATACAAGCGACCGTCCGAACCGTTGCGGCGACCGGCGTGGAGATGGAGGCGCTGGTCGCGGCATCGGTGGCGGCCCTCACCGTCTACGACATGTGCAAGTCGGCGGATCGTGGGATGACGGTTGAAGGCGTGCGCTTGGTCCACAAGCGTGGTGGTCGAAGCGGGCGGTACGATCGCCCCGGGGAGAGGCGGTGAGCATGGCCTCCGCGGGAGGGCATGGATCCGCAGACGCCCTCCGCGGCGTGAGGGTCGCGGTGCTGACGCTCTCCGACACGGTCTTCGCCGGCCAGGGGAAGGACCGCAGCGGGGACGAAGTCGAAGCCGAGCTTCTGGCGCGCGGCGCCGACCTAGTCCGACGCGACGTCCTCGGCGACGACCTCGAGGCCATCTCCCGGCTGCTGATCGAGTACGCGGACAATGAGAGGCTCTCACTGGTGCTGACCACCGGAGGGAGCGGGATCTCGCCCCGCGACGTCACGCCGGAGGCAACCTCGGCGGTCGTTGACAGGCTGGTGCCGGGGCTGGTGGAAGCGGCCCGCATCTCGACCCTCTCGCGCACGCCGCTCGCGATGCTCTCGCGGGCCGTGGCAGGCGTCAGAGGACGGACCCTCATAGTCAACCTGCCGGGGAGCCCAGCCGCGGTCAGGGAGTGGCTGGAGGTCCTGATGCCGGCCCTGCCTCACGCAGTCAGGATGGTAAGGGGCGATGCAGGACAGTGGGGCACCGACCATCGAAAGGAAGTTGCCGGGGGTTGATGCGGTACCCGGTCGGCTGCAGGCAGGGAGCGATGAGCCAGGAGGCGCGGTGTGCAGAGGTACACGCATGACGTTCTCATACTAGGAAGCGGGTTGGCAGGGCTGCGGGCCGCACTAGAGGTGATGAGGGCCTCGCAGGGCCGACTCAGCGTCGGCCTGATCTCGAAGGCGCAGTTGATGCGCGCCCACTCCGTGTGCGCGGAGGGCGGGACGGGCGCTGTGATGCACCCCGAAGAGGGTGACAGCCTGGAGCTGCATGCCTGGGACACCATAAAGGGAAGCGACTTCCTGGCCGACCAGGACGTGGTGATGCGATTCGTGGAGGCATCGCCACGGGAGATCCTGCACCTGGACCACTGGGGGATACCGTGGTCGAGGCGGTCCGACGGCAGGCTCGACCAGCGGCCCTTTGGAGGATGACAGGGCTGCTTTCAGCTCATCAAGCGTGCC
>JBBIJB010000135.1:3520-4465 GCA_037446215.1 Armatimonadota bacterium | reverse complement strand
GGATGGCGAGGCCGGGCTCCCATGACCGTCCGTATGTGAGAATCATTCTCACAAACCGCTTGGAGAAGTCAGGGCCTATCGACTTCCTCGGATACCTTCCCCGCCACAGGGAGTACCGCTTCAGCCCGTACATCATGTAGGCGATGTCTATGTCCTTCGGGCACTTGACCGTGCACTCGTAGCACGACGCACAGGTCCAGAAGGTATTGCTCGACAGCACCCTGTCCCGCTGCCCTGCGCGGACCATCGCGATTATCTGCCTCGGCGAATGCTCCATGAACTCCGCCGCCGGACAGGTGCCCGAGCAGGTCCCGCACTGGATGCAGGTGTCGATCGGGTTCCTCTCCGCGGCGTAGAGGACGTTCGATATCTCTCTGGAGAAAGACAACCTTGCCCTCATCTTCACTTCACCTCAGTCTGGTCTTGAAGTTCACTTGCTCTCCGCCTTCTTCTTCTCTGCGGCCTCTATCAGGTTTCCAACACGCTCCAGCAGAATCTTGGGCTCTACGGGCTTCTCCATCAGCTCGTCGATGGGAAGCAGGTGCGGGTGCACCGGTTGCCCCGGGAAGAGGAAGGCAATCTGCTCGCGCAAGCTGGTTATTATCAGGACGGGCATCTTGCTGAGCTCGGGGTCCTTTCTCATCTTTCTGGCGACCATTACCCCCTCGGCACCTCGCCCCATCAGGATGTCCAGGAGGAGAAGGTCGTAGCGCTTGGCCCGCAGAGCGTCAAATCCCGCCTTAGGGTTGTACGCGACGTCCACACTGTAGCCCGCCGACTCCAGGATCGACCTAAGTCCGTCGACGAAATCGGGATCGTCGTCGATTATCAGCAACTGCCTGGGCTCATCCATCGTGCGCCTCCTCACGTCGAGCTCGTGGTGCCCTGCGAGCCATCGGATCCCTGAAGCCCTGCCGTGCTCGTCTTGAGCAGGGGTAGGGTGAT
>JBBIJB010000135.1:0-3496 GCA_037446215.1 Armatimonadota bacterium | reverse complement strand
GTCGTGCCCTTGCCTACCTTGCTTCCCGCGAAGACCGTCCCGCCGTGGATCTCGACTATCCGGCGCGTCAGCGCGAGGCCCAGCCCCGAGCCCTTCTCTCCTCCCGTCCCGTCCCGGCTGGGCTTCGAATCCCCGAATATGAGCGGCAGCTCCTCCTCCGAGATCCCGACCCCGGAGTCCGACACCCTAACCAGCAGGCTGCCGGCCTCCTCCTCGGCCTCCACCAAGACCTGGCTTCCCGCATGCGAGTACTTCACCGCGTTGCCGATGATGTTGGCCAGAGCCTCGACCAGGGTTCCCTCGTCTCCCACGACCTCTCCCTGCGGATCCGAGGGTGCCGTCACCACATCGACGTCCTTCCTGGTCGCGTACACCTGAACGTTCTCGATCGCCTTGTGTATGACGGTCGAGATCCTGATCGGCCCGAACCCGCCCTTTATTGTGCTGAGGTCGGTGAAGATCGCCCTACGCCAGGTTCGGATCAGCCCGAGCATCTCCGAAATGCGCGACTTCATCCGCTCCAGCCGCGTCCTCTGCACCTCCGTGAGAGCCCCGGCCAGCTCCTCGGTGATCCACATCAAGTTCTGCTGGACCGCATCGAGTGGGGCCTTGAGCTCATGCGACAGGATCGAGGCGAACTGCCCCTTGAGCATCTCCTTCTCGCGTCTCAGCGCCTCTGCCTCGAGCACCAGCTTCCTCTTCTCAATGCCCCTTCGAGCGATCCGGCGCAGTTCGTCCGGGGTGAACGGCTTGGGTATGAAGTCGTAGGCCCCCTTCTGCATCGCCTCGACCGCGGAGTCGAGGGTCGCGTAGCCCGTTATCACCACGGTCACGATGGATGGGTCGAGAGCCCTCACCCGCTCGATGACGTCGAAGCCGGAGATCCCCGGCATCTTCAGGTCCACCAGCACGAGGTCGGGAGCCAGCTCCTCGATGCGGCGGAGCCCTTGCGCGCCGTCCCTGGAGGTGGCTACCTCGTAGCCGCTACGCTCGAGTACCTGAGTGCACGAGTCCAGAACGACTTCCTCGTCGTCGATTATCAGTATCCTCGGAGGGTTCTCCACCCTGCGGTTCTCCTTCAGCGCTCCCCGTCGGGATCCTTATGAAGAACGTCGTGCCCTTGCCCACCTCGCTTGCGACCGAGATCGAGCCGTCGTGCTCATGGATGATGTTGTGGCTTATCGCCAGGCCCAGTCCCGTGCCGTGCCCCGGCTCCTTGGTCGTGAAGAACGGGTCGAACAGCCGGGGCATATCCTCCTCGCTAACCCCATGTCCCGTGTCCTCTATCCGTATCTCGATCGTTTCCCCGTCGCTGCGCAGCCGGGTCGTCAGCGTGAGGGAGCCCACGCCGTCCATCGCCTCGGCCGCATTGATGATTATGTTTATGAAGACCTCCTGGAGCTGCGAGGGGTCGACCACCGCAGTAGGGAGGTCCTCCTGCAGGTTCCTGGTGACCGCTATGTTGTGGAACACCGCCTGGTGCTCCACCAGCGAGATCGTCTCGTTGAGCAGCGCGTTGATGCTCGTGGCCCGCTTGTGGGGCTTCCGCGGCCGCGAGAAGTCCAGCAGCCCCCTGACGATGCCGCGGCACCGGTCCGCCTGGTTGACTATCTTGAGGAGGGCGGCCCGTCCCGGGTCCTCCGGAGCCATGTCCTCCAGGATCAGGTGCGAGTAGGCCACGATCCCCTGCAACGGGTTGTTGAGCTCATGGGCGACCCCGGCGGCCAGCTGGCCCGTGATCGCCAGCCGCTCCGACTCCATGATCTTCATCCGGGCGTAGTCGCGGAGCTGCTCGTCCCGCTTCTTGAGCGAGGCCGTCATGACGTTGAACGCCTCTGCCAGGTCCTGCAGCTCGTCGTCCGTGCTGATCCGAACGATCGCGTCCAGGTTTCCTCCCGCCAGCTCGTTGGCGGCGAGGTCGAGCTCCCGCACCGCCTCTGTGACCCGCCTCGAGATGAGGTAGGAGAGCAGCGACGCCAGCAGCGCCCCCAGGGCGGTGATCCCGAGGAAGATCAGGACCGTCTGCCACTTCATGTGCACGTACCGTTCCTCCAACATGCCGACGTACAGGATTCCGATGATCCGGCCGTCCAGCGCCCTGATCGGCTCGTAGGAGGTTATGTACCAGTCGTTCACCACGAAGGCCCTGTCTATCCAAGGCCTTCCCTCCATCACCACCGTCCGATAGACGTCCTCGGAGATCCGTGTGCCGACCGCCCGCGTCCCATCTTCGTTCCGAACGTTGGTGGTGACCCTGACGTCGTCGAGGAAGATGGTGGCGGTGCCTATCTCCCGGCCGCGGTGTGCCAGGTTCGCGAAGACGGTGTCCTTGATCTTGTCGACGATCGCGAAGTTCCGGTTGAGCAGCACGCCTCCGTAGAGGACGCCCTGGAGCTCCCCGCGGGCATCCATGATTGGGGCGGCGGCCATCAGCATCATCCCCGAGCCCTCTTCCGCCTCCGGGCGGCTGCGCGCCTTGGCCGTCGGGACCAAGACGATGCGCGCCTGCTCGGCGAGCGCGGGCGACTCCCTTTGGAGCTGGTTCGCGGGGACCAGCGTGATCGAGGCGACCGGGGTCCTCCGGTGGAGGACGGCCGCCACCAGCTCGTCGCGGCTGCGGTCGTCCCCGCCGTCGCCCGGATTGCTCGCCCTGAAGAGCACGACGCCCGATGGGTCGGTGACCGTCAGCACGTCGAGCCTCTCCATCTCCCTTATGCGCACAAGCTCGGTCGCCACCGGCGCCAGATTCCCGGCGGCAAGGGCCTCCTTCAGGAAGAAGCGGTCCGACGTCAGCCGGACGATGTCGTTGGTCCGGCTGAGCCTCCCCGCCAGGATCTCCCTCGCGGCGTTGAGGTTGTTCTTCATCACCGCCTGGGCCTCCGATACCGTAAGCGTCCCGATCACGTGCATCCCCACGGCGCCGAAGACGGCCATAGTGACGGCAATGATCAGGAGGTAGCTGAGGATCAGCTTCCTCGCTATCGGAATCCTCGGCCTGGTGCCTCCGGCAGGGGGCATGCTACCCTGTCATTCCGCCGCTCCGGCCTGCGGCACCGCCCGCCCGGTGACCCTGCGCCGCAGCCTCGAGGCGGGAAGCGAGTATCGATAGAAGGTCCCGACCGGGTCCGGGATCGTCGCCAGGATCGTCTCGATCGGGCCTGGATCCGTGGCGTCCGCGATCGATCCGATGGCCGAGGCCAGCTTGGCTCCGTGGTCTCGGACGCGGGAGGTGGGGCCAAAGCACCCGCTGCACGGCATCCCGCCCTGCGGGCAGAGCGCCTCGCATCCGGCCCGGGTGCCCGGACCCAGACAGACCAGCCCCTGCGCCAGAAGGCACGTCTCCGGGTCGATCAGTATCTGGTGCGGGCGCTTGAAGCCGTCGAGCAGCAACTTCTCCGGCCTGGTGGACTTCAGGACGCACTGGTCGCAGAGCGCCGCGTCCGGCGCGAGGACGCTGCCCTTGGGCGGCACCTTGCCCTCCAGTATCGCCATCACC
>JBBIJB010000134.1:0-4468 GCA_037446215.1 Armatimonadota bacterium | reverse complement strand
CCGATGGACGCCGAGGCGGCCGCGCTGCTGGCATAGACGCCGCTTGGGGGACGTACCTCGGGCGGCTGCGGGAACACCTTGTATTGAAAGGTTCGGGGCGCCCGGTCGTCCACCGCGCGATCCATGTGCACGAGCTCCGGCCTGAAGGCGAGCATGAGCGAGGTCTCGGTCAAAGCGGCGTGCTCTGCCTCCCAACCGGGCCAGGCATCACCGAACACCTCCTCGATGAGGGCCTCGGAGACAAGCTCCCACCAGTTGACCAGCACGACCCTTGCATCCCCGTTCCGCTCCAGCGCCAGATCGATCCCTTCCATCAGGAAGCTCACGCTCTCGAGGTGACCGTTGAGGATAAGCAGCCGGTGGATCTCCTGCCGGAACAGATCCTCGATCACCGCTCGCACACACCCCACCAGGGCTGCCCCGTCCATGTTCAGCGTCCCCGGCCACCAGTTGCTGGGCCTCGCGTACGTGTAGTAGAGAGGCGGCAGCATCACGAGCCGTCTTCCGATCTCTTCGCCGACCAGACCGTCTGCCAGGCGGTCGGCCAGCCCCACCGGGATGAGGACGTCGGTGGCAAGCGGCAGATGCGGACCGTGCTGCTCCACCGAGCCAGTGGGCAGCACCGGGATCACGCCGGACTCCCTCCGCTCCCCGATCTCCTTCCACGTCAGCCCTTCCCAGCGCGCCATCCCTGATCCCATCAGGTCTCCTCCCCCTGACCGCGGGCATCTGCTTGATCGAGCGCATCGGCCTGACCCAAGGCATCGGTCGGCTGGCCGAGGGTCGCCGGGGTCACATCTGAGGGAGCCACGCCGTACTCGCCGGTGACAGAGTCGAGCGCCAGAACAGCCTCTGAGCGATTGGGAAACCTCACGAGAAAGAGGCGCAGCTCCTTGTACACGGGCCTGACCTCACCAACCTCCACCCCCACGTTCATCCATGAGCGGAGCCTGCGGGAGACGTACGGGAGAAGCGCCTGCCGGAGCCTACTTCGATCCAAGCCTTTCTCCGAAAGAGTGAAGGGCGTGGTCGCGAGGATTCGCTCTGAGCGGCTCCCCCCTCCTTGGGCATCTCGATCGAACACGGGCATATCCGCTCTGATCACGGAGGGGACCCCCGTCACCCCGTCTACGGCGGCCTTCATCCGCTTGTTCGCACGGGGCAGGAACGGGCCCTTGACCGAGACTTGAACATCGACTACCCAGTAGGGGTACAGCATGGTCCCCAGCGGCTCGATCTCCTCCGCTTCCCTTAGAACTGCGGGCGGCAGCTCGACAACCTGGGGTGGCCAGCACGGCCACGTCAAGGCCGGAGCCACCAAGCGGCACCTGCGAACCGCCGCCCGCCAGTCACTACCTAGTCACCTGCCCCGGATGCGGACGGGGCCCAGACCCAGCCGGCCGTCGGGTCGGGGGCAGCGCGCCCTCGATCCGGCCGGTGGAGTGACCCGATGGCCGCTCCGATCTCCGAGCACACGGCCGCCGAGGCGTTCGCCCGTACCACCGGGGGAAGATCACCGTACCCCGCGGCGAGATCAAACGCGGCCTCTGCTTCTCCTTCCGGAGGCCTGGAGAGCAGCGATCCCACCACGATTGCGACTACCGCTACGACGAGGCCCAGCATGAACGGGTGAAGGCCGAGGATGTCCCACTTGCCCACCGTCGCGCCCACGTAGACGATGAGAGACAGGATCATGCAGGCCAGCACACCGGTCTCCGTGGTGCGTTTCCAGTACACGGAGAAGAGGTTCGGCACCCCGAAGGCAAGAGCCATGGCACCAAAGGCGAAGATCACGATCGTGAAGACAAGTGCTGGCGGCCTCAGAGCGACGACGAACGCCAGCACGGCCAGTATCGCGACCAGGAACCGGCCCACCCTGATCCGCTGGGCGTCGGTGGCCTTGGTCATCGCGAACCTGTCAAGGAAGTCATGGGAGACGGTGGACACCAACATGATGAGAAACGAGTCGGCCGTCGACATTATGGAGGCGACGGCTGCCGAGCTCATCAGGCCGGCGAGCACCGGGTGGAGTATCATGAACCACAGGCGTATGCCCGCCTCCTCCACGTCCGCGGGCGCAGCAGGGAGCAGCACGCGGGCCAGGGCGCCGGTCAGGTAGTAGAAGAACGCGAACGCCACCACGAAGACCGCCGTAATCATCATGGCCTGTCGCGCGCCTCGGGAGTCCCGAAGCGACAGGTGGCGAATCGTCACGTGGGGTAGGCCAAACGACCCCATGATGATCAGGACGATCGGCGTAAGGCCAGCCATGAATGTCCCGTAGGCGCCACCCGGCCCGGCCGGGATGATCAGCTCAGGGCTTATCATCGCGAGCTTGTCGTTGAAGGCGGCGAACCCACCGGCGAGTCCGAGCCCGGTCCAGAAGAGGACCTGGGTAAACAGCCACATCAGGGAGAACTGGATGAAGTCGGTGTAGACGACGGCGAGGTAGCCACCCATCATCGTGTAGATCAGGACAACGATGCTGCCTACCACCATCCCAATAACATAGGTGGTGTTGAACATCACGCTCAACAGCTTGCCGGTCGCGACAAACTGCGCGACGAGGTACATCGCGACCGTGACCAGCACGATCAGCGCCGAGAGGACGCGCAGCGCGGGGCTGTTGAATCGCTTTTCGTAGTATTCGGGCAGCGTAATCGCCCTGACGGCCTCCGAGTATCTCCTGAGGCGGCGGCCAAGCACCCCGAAGCTCAGGGAGTTGCCGGGCGCGTCCCCTGTGGCCCACCAGAGGGTCGAATACCCGCTTCTGTAGCCGAGACCAGGAGCCGCGGTGTAGGTGTACCCGCTCATGTACGAGGAGACAAGCGAGAACGACGACACGAGAGGGCCTACAGTGCGGCCTCCGATCATGAAGTCCTCGTAGGTCTTCACCCTGTTCATGAAGTACCAGCCGATGCCAAGCAGCAACGCGAGGTAGAGCAAGAACACGACGTAGGCCGAGGCCACTTTACCTTCCCTCCCTTCTTCCCTGCGAATGCCGAACGGGGGCGCGGGATCTTCCCCAGTGCCTGTACCCCGGCCCTACCGCTGAGCCTGTTGGGCCTCCGCCTCCTTCCGAGCCTGGAACGCGTAGATGATCCAGACGATCACCAGCACGAGGATCTGGCCGACGAAGAACAGCCAGGTCCCGGACTTCCAGAAGAGCTCGGAGCCGCTCAAGGACCTCACCCCCTTTCCTCCTGATTCTCGCTCATCTGCCCTCCCAACGGAGGGAGCGCACGACGGCGGCCTATCCTAACCGTTACGGACCCTATGAGCCCAGGGCCCCTATGGCTGCCGTTAGGATGTCAAGCCCCTCCTCGAGCTCGTCGCGGGTTACGGTAAGCGGAGGGATGAACCTCAGGACGTGCCCCTCGCGGCCGGCCGGGTAGAGCAGCAGCCCCTGTTCGAGGCATGCCTCAAGCACCCTTCGCACGAAGGCCCCTCCTGGCGCGCGGCCCTGTCGTGGATCGACGAACTCCAGACCGATCATCAACCCCTTCCCGCGGAGGTCACCCACAAAAGGCGAGCCCGCCGACACCGACGCAAGACGGTCCATCGCCTGCTTTCCGCGCGCCCTGGCGTTATCCAGGATCCCTTCCTCATCAAAGACCTGCAGCGTGGCCAGGGCAGCGGCGCACGCCACCGGGTTCCCCCCGAAGGTCGTGCCGTGGGACCCAGCGGGCCACCTTCGCATCAGGTCCGGGCTCGCGGCCACGGCGCTGAGAGGGAACCCGCTAGCGATGGCCTTGGAGAGCACCAGTATGTCTGGGGTGACCCCGAAGAGCTGGGCGGCAAACATCTCGCCGGTCCGGCCAAACCCGGTCTGGATCTCGTCGAAGATGAGAAGTATCCCGTGCGCGTCACACAGCGCCCGTAGCCGAGGGAGGAAGTCTGCAGGCGGCACAACATACCCGCCCTCGCCCAGGATGGGCTCAACGATGACTGCCGCGACCTCATCTGGTGGGACGAGGTGGTCGAACAGGCGCTCAAGCCCGATGAAGGGGTCATCGCAGCAGCCAGAGCCGGAGCGGTGGCGGCAGCGGAAGCAGTAGGGATACGGCGCGTGGTAGACCGAGGGAAGGAACGGCCCCTGGCGGTGTCGGTACTTGGAGTTGGAGGCCGTGATCGATGCCGATCCGAGGGAGCGGCCGTGAAAGCCTCCGATGAACGCCACGATCGCGGGCCTCCCGGTCGCATGCCGTGCCAACTTGAGAGAGCCCTCCACCGCCTCGGTTCCGGTGTTGCCCCAGAAGAAGGAACCGATGCTCCCGGGCATTATCCTGGCCATCTCGTGGCTGAGGCGAAGCAGGGGTTCGTAGACTACTACACCGATGGGCCCGTGGATCAGCAGGTCCAGCTGTGCCTTGGCGGCGGCGACCACGCGCGGGTGGCGGTGGCCGAGGTTGCAGGCGGCCATCCCCGAGACGAAGTCGAGGTAGCGTCGGCCGTCGAGCCCGTAGAC
>JBBIJB010000133.1:0-4472 GCA_037446215.1 Armatimonadota bacterium | reverse complement strand
CGCGACGCCGCCGGGCCGGCGTGCCCGCGCGCTGCGCCAGGTGGCCGACGGCATGCGCCGGCGGCGCGACGACCTGGGGCGGCTGCTGACTATGGAGCAGGGCAAGCCGCTCAAGGAGGCCCTCGGCGAGGTCGACGCGGCCGCGGACGCCTTCGACTACTTCTCCGAGGAAGGCAGGCGACTGCTCGGCGAGGCGATCACGACCGACTCGCCGTCGCGGCGGAGCATCGTGATCAGGCAGCCTCTCGGGCCGGTGGCCGCGATCGCGCCGTGGAACTACCCATTGCTGCTCATGTCATGGAAGCTGGCGCCCGCGCTCATCGCGGGCTGCTCCGTCGTGGCCAAACCGGCCAGCGACACGCCGCTGTCCACGCTACGGATGTTCGAGTGCTTCCAGGAGGCCGATCTTCCCCAGGGCACCGTGAACGTCGTGAGCGGGCCCTCGGCGGTGGTCGGTCGCGCGCTCGTCGGGCACGGACTGATCCGTAAGATCACGGTTACCGGCCAGACCGAGACCGGCAAGGAGATCATGCGCGCCGCCGCCGACCGTGTGGCCAGGATCTCGCTTGAGCTTGGCGGCCACTGCCCGCTGATCGTGTGTAAGGATGCCGACCTGAGCGCGGCCACGGACGGCGGCGTCTACCGGTCATTCCGGAACATGGGCCAGATCTGCAACGCCATCAACCGGATCTACGTCCACCGTGACCTCTTCGACGAGTATGTGGAGGGATTCGTCGAGCGCACCAAGGCGCTGCGTATAGGCAACGGGCTGGATCCCGATGTGGACCTGGGACCGATGACCACGGAGGCCGGCCTTCAGACGGTGAGGGACCAGATAGACGACGCGGTGGCGAGGGGGGCGCGCGTGCTCGCCGGGGGTGCGCCACCCGAGGGGGAGGCCTACGGCCGCGGGCTGTTCTTCCTCCCGACGGTTCTCGTGGATGTGACGCATCAGATGAAGGTCATGCGAGATGAGACGTTTGGGCCGATCGCCCCCATCATGCCCTTCGACTCCACGGACGAGGCAGTCCGCTGGGCGAACGACAACCCCTACGGACTGGTATCCTACGTGTTCACGCGCGACCTGAAGACGGCCATCACCGTGGCCGAGCGCCTGGAGGCCGGGACGATCGGCATAAACAACGTCGCCGGCGGCGAGACACCGTACCCGTACGGCGGGTGGAAGCAGAGCGGGTTCGGCATCGAGAACTCCCGGCACGCGATCGACGAGTATACCGCCATCAAGCACATCCGGATCGACCTCGGGGGGTAGGGGAGCCGCCATGGAGGCGATCGAGCCGTTTGCTCTTCAGGTGGCCGCTTCCAGCGGGGGCATCGAGACCGAGGCGCCGCGGACCACTCGGCGCCTGAGCGACATGGCGGGCTTCTACCGCGATCAGGACGCGTACGCCGCGATGCTGGCCCGAGGTGACCCGATGATCTACGAGGTCGTCGAGGCGCCGGTGCCCGAGGCCCAAGGGCACGTCAGGTGCGGGATGACCATTCTTCATCCCGGGCGGGTGGGCGACGAGTACTTCATGACGAAGGGGCACTTCCACGAGAAGTCCGGGACCGGTGAGGTCTACTACGGGCTGTCGGGCTCCGGGATGATGCTCCTGCAGACCCACCAAGGCGACTGGCGGGCGCTTCCGATTGAACCGGGAACCCTCGCGTACGTCCCGCCTGACTGGGGCCACCGATCGGTCAACACAGGGACGGAGCCGCTGGTGCTCTTCTTCGCCTATCCCGGTGACGCCGGCCATGACTACGACACGATCGCTGCGGGCGGGTTCGTGCGCCTTGTCGTGGAGCGATCAGGACGGCCGGCCCTCGAAGAGAACCCCCGCCACGCAACCAGGGGTCACCGATGAGCCGTGCTTTCCTGATAGGCGTCGACCTGGGGACCACCGCAACCAAGGCCGCGCTGTTCGATGAGGACGGTGTCCTGGTCGCCGACGCCGTCGAGGAGTCCCGCCTGATCCAGCCGCGGCCCGGGGTAGTGGAGCAGGACCCCGAGGACCTCTACGGCGCCGCGGTGCGCACGACCAGGGCGTGCCTAGAGAAGGGAGGCGTGGCTCCAGGGCAGGTAGCTGGTATTGCCTTCGACGGGCAGATGGCCGGGATCGGCTCGGTCGACGCGGATTGGGGCGCGCCTACGCCCTATGACTCGTGGCTGGACACCCGCTGCGGCCCCTACATCGAGAAGATGCGGACCCACGAGGAGGCGATCATCCGCTTGACAGGGGGGCCTCCGACGTACTCGCACGGCCCTAAGATCCTCTGGCTGCAGCACGAGCACCCGGAGACCTTCGCGAGGGTCGCGAAGTTCGTAGTTCCCGGCGCCTACGTGGCAGGCAGGATGGCAGGCCTGCGCGGGGCCGAGGCATTCGTCGACTACACGTACCTGCACTTCTCGTGCCTCAGCGACACCGAGCGAGGCACTTGGTCCGACGATCTCTGCGAGATCTTCGGTATCCCCCAGGACCGGCTGCCGCGCATCCTCAAGCCATGGGAGATAGCCGGGTCTCTGACGGCCGACGCAGCGGCCGCCACTGGGCTGCTGGCCGGAACGCCGATCGCCGCCGGATGCGGCGATCAGGCCGCCGGCATGCTCGGCGCGGCCATGGTCGAGCCGGGGCTGGTCTTCGACGTGGCTGGAACCGCGTCGGTGTTCGCGATCTGCACGGACCGGTTCGCTCCCGACGTCCGCCGTCGCACGCTATTCTCTGCGCGCCTGGTGCCGCCGGACTCATGGTACTCGCTGGCCTACATCAACGGCGGAGGGCTCAACCTACGCTGGTTCCGCGACACCTTCATGGGCAAGTGCGTCGACTACGCTGAGCTGGATGGGCTTGCGAGAGCCGTACGGCCGGGATCCGACGGGCTTCTGTTCCTTCCTCACCTCGGCGGCCGCGTCTGTCCGAGCGACCCTGCGCAGCGCGGAGTTTGGATCGGCTTCACATGGGCACATCGGCCCGGGCACTTCTACCGCTCGCTCCTGGAGGGCGTCGCCTACGAGTATGCAATCTACCTGCAGATCCAGCAGGAGCTCCTGCCCGAGATAGCACTCACCGAGGTCCGCGTCATCGGCGGCGGCTCGTCCAGCACCACCTGGAACCAGATCAAGGCGGATGTTCTGGGGCTTCCCTACGTGCGCCTGAACCGCACCGAGTTCCCGGTGCTGGGATCCGCCATCGTCGCCGGCGTCGCCGTGGGCCTCTACGACGATTTCAAGGCGACGGCCAGGCGGTTCGTTCAGCAGGCCGACCGCCTCGAGCCCGCCCCGGGCATGCGTGGGCGCTATCGGCCCTTCGTCGACCTCTACCGATCTCACATGGAGGTCTCGCGGCCCACCTCGGGCGCTCTCGCCTCGCTCCAGCGCGCAGGGGACTCTGCCGGAGGCCAGGAGTGAACCTGGGGGATCCCGCAGGCCCCCCCACGGTCCTCGTCAGCGCCCGTGCCTTCAGGGACCCGCCGGGTGAGCACTGGGCAATCCTCGAGGAGGCCGGCTGCGCCGTCAAGCTCTCTCCCTCCGCGGGCAGGCCCAATGAGTCCGAGATGGCTGAGCAGATTGCAGGCTGCGACGGCGCCATAGTGGGTACAGAGCCCGTCACGGCCCGTGTGATCGCGGCTGCGCCGGGCCTGCGCGTGATCTCTCGACTGGGCGTCGGCGTGGACAATGTAGACCTGGATGCCGCGACGGACGCGGGAGTGGTCGTCACCGTGACCGCCGGGGCCAACGCGGTCGCGGTCGCGGAGCTCGCGGTGGGCCTCATCCTTGACCTGGCGCGCGGGATCTCAAGACACGACGCGCGGGCCAGACAGGGGGAGTGGCGGCGTGAGGTTGGGGCCGAGGTGGCCGGCAAGACGCTGGGCGTTGTGGGGGCTGGGAGGATAGGGCGCGAGCTTGCGATCCGGGCGCGGGCGCTCGGAATGCGGCTGCTCTACACAGATCCCAGGAGGCTTCGGGCCGAAGACGAGGCCGTCCTCGGGCTAGGCTACCTCCCCCTGGAAGACCTCCTGCGAGCTTCGGACTTCGTCTCGCTTCACGCCCCGCTCACCGCGGAGACCGTCCACATGATCGGCAGAGAGCAGATCGATCTCATGAAGCCCACAGCGTATCTCGTGAACACGGCGCGCGGCGAACTCGTGGACGAGGCCGCGCTGGCGGCGGCGCTCGTCACCGGGAGGCTCGCGGGTGCGGCCCTCGATGTCCGTGCCGCGGAGCCCCCGCACGCGCCCGATCGCCTCTGCCTGGACTCGGTGATCCTGACGCCGCACATCGGCTCGCACACGACCGAGGCGATCCTCCGGATGAGCGTCGCCGCCGCGCGCAACCTGGTCGCGGTGCTGCGGGGCGAGCGGCCGAGCGACGCCCTCAACGATCCTGTCCGCTCCGCCAAGCCGAGCCCGTCCTGCTAGCCCATGTTTGACAGGAATCGGTGCTTTCAGGGCCTTCCAAGAATTAGCTG
>JBBIJB010000132.1:0-4619 GCA_037446215.1 Armatimonadota bacterium | reverse complement strand
GGGACATCTCACCACATAATAGCCGACGTGGAGCTGGAAGGGACGACTGCGGGTCCCAGCAACACGCTGCGCCTGACGCTCTTTAGAATGGTGGAGACGGTCTTCCTCGCGCTGATGGGGACGACGATGGCCGTGCTCTTTGCGGTTCCGCTCTCCTTCCTGGGCGCCAAGAACCTGATGGCCCGGAACCCGCTCGGCACCTCGGTCTACTACCTGGTCCGGACTGTCTTCAACATCGCGAGGTCGATCGAGCCCCTGATCCTCGCGACGGTCTTCGCGGTTTGGGTCGGCATCGGGCCGTTTGCGGGGGTGCTGGCGCTGGGGATCCACTCCATTGCGTCGCTGGGCAAGCTCTACTCCGAGCAGATCGAGTCCATAGACACAGGGCCCATCGAGGCGATCACGGCGACCGGCGCCTCGATGCTGCAGGTAGTCCGATACGCCGTTGTACCACAGATAGTGCCCCCATTCATTGCGTTCACCATCTACAGATGGGACATCAACGTCCGCATGTCCACGGTGATCGGCTTCGTGGGCGGCGGCGGCATTGGATTTCTCCTGATGCAGTACATCAACCTGCTGCAGTGGAGGCAGGCGGCGACCGCGGTGTGGGCGATCACGATCGTGGTGGCCGTCATGGACTACTTCAGCGCCGCGGTGCGCGAGAAGGTCGTCTAGCCCAGGCGCCGACGACACTGGGTCCGTCCACGGCCCCCGCTGCCGGATGACAGCTCCTCCGGATGACATGGTCGCCTGCTCCCCCACACGGCGCGTGTAGAGGACGCGGGCCAGCCAAGGGGATTAGCGACGCACCGACGAATATCGGCCTGAAGTGTCTATCGCGGCGCGGCTCGAATCCGTGAGGGAGCGCATCGCACGCGCGGCCGCCAGGGCCGGGCGCGTCCCCTCCTCGGTGACCATCGTGGGAGTCACGAAGGGCAGGAGCGTCTCTCAGATAGCCGAGGCGATGGAGGCCGGGCTTCAGGAGATCGGTGAGAACAGGGTCCAGGAGGCGCTGCCCAAGATCGCGTCGATAGGGGGCGGCGCCAAGTGGCACATGGTGGGTCACCTGCAGCGCAACAAGGCCAGGGCTGCCGCAGGGGTCTTTGACGTGATCCACTCGGTCGACAGCGTTCGGCTGGCAGAGGCCGTAGGGCTCGCGGCGCATGAGGCCGGCCGACTGGTGCAGGTACTGATACAGGTGAACGTCTCGGGAGAGCTCACCAAGCATGGGATCGTTCCGAGCCTCGCGGCGGGCCTCGCGCAAGAGATGAGGCGGGTCCCCGGCATAGAGCCGGTCGGACTGATGACGATCGCCCCGCTCGCCGAGGACCCTGAGAGAGCAAGGCAGGTCTTCAGAGCGCTCAGGCTGCTGCGCGACGAGATCCGGTCCGAAGAGGGTGGTCCAGGGCTCCGCGAGCTGTCTATGGGGATGTCGGACGACTTCGAGGTTGCGGTCGAGGAGGGCGCGACGATGGTGCGCATCGGGCGCCTGATCTTCGGGGAGAGGTAGCGGATGTGAGTTGGATGCAGCGGCTGTGGTCGTTCCTCGGATTCGTCGAGGAGGAGCAGGAGTCTCAGCCCGAGGCGGATGAGCCGCGCCGGCGTCGCGCCGCGGTCTTCAGCCTTCCCTCCGCCAGGGCAACCGAGATCGTCGTTCTCGAGCCGCGCAGCCTGGAGGAGGCGCGGGCCGTTGCGGATCACCTCAGGAGCCGGTGTCCGGTGATAGTCAACCTCCGAGGCCTCGACCGCGACACGGGAAGGCGCATCGTGGACTTCATCTGCGGCGCCGCCTACGCGGTGGACGGACAGACGCAGCGGGTGGGCGAGGAGATCTTCCTCTTCACCCCCAGTAACGTCACGGTCACTGCGGAGAGCGTTACCGAAGGCGCGGGCTCACTGTATACGGCCGGGTAAGAGATGGAACAGACCGTATGGTTCGAGAACGGGGCGGTTTGCCTGGTAGACCAGACCCTCCTGCCCCACGAGCATCGGGTGGTCCGCTGTGTCACCTGTGAGGAGGTGGCGTACGCCATCCGTTCGATGCAGGTGAGGGGCGCCCCCGCCATAGGCGTGGCCGCGGCCTACGGGATTGCGCTGGCTGCCCACGGCGCGGAGCGGGGCGGAGCGGGGCGCGCGGCAACCGCGGTGCGGGAGGCCGGGGAACTCCTCGCCGCCGCGAGGCCCACGGCGGTCAACCTCGGGTGGGCCGTCCGGCGGATGATGGGCGCGATGGCCCGCCTGGCGGAGTCCGGCGATCCCGCGGGCGGCCTGCTCCGCGAGGCCGAGGCGCTGGCGGCCGCGGACCGCGCCGCCAACGAGGAGATCGGCCGCCTGGGGGCGTCGATGATAGCCCCGGGGGAGCGGATCCTCACCTACTGCCACACGGGCGGCCTGGCGACGGCAGGCTTCGGGACCGCGTTTGGGATGCTGCGGGCCGCCCACGAGGCAGGAAAGGGGATCAGCGTGGTCGCCTGCGAGACTAGGCCCGTGCTCCAGGGCGCGAGGCTGACCGCCTGGGAGCTCATGCACTACGGCATACCTTCCACGCTGATAACCGACAACGCGGCAGGGGCGCTGATGGCGCAGGGCTTGATCGACAGGGTGGTGCTCGGCGCCGACAGGATCGCCGCCAACGGCGACGTCGCCAACAAGGTGGGGACATATACGCTGGCGGTCCTGGCCCGCGCCCACGGTCTTCCCTTCGTTGTGGCCGCGCCCACCTCCACCGTGGACCTGGCTACACCGGACGGGGGCTCCATCCCGATCGAGGAGAGGGACGCCTCGGAGGTGACGCAGATCGCCGGGCGCAGGATCGCGCCGGACGGAGTGACCGCGCGCAACCCCGCGTTCGATGTGACCCCCGGCCGCCTCGTAGACGCGATAGTCACAGAGGCAGGGATCGCCCGCGCGCCCTACGCCGACAGCCTGCGGGAACTGGCTGGTGAGGGCGGGCGCGCCTGATGCCGCAGCGGTCCCCGGCTGCTCGGCACCTCCTCCTGGCCACCCTCGCGGTGGGATGGGGCCTGCTGGTCGCACGCAGCATCACCTACCGCGATGCCCTCTGGTTCCGGTACTACGTGATAGACCTGCGCTGGCTCCAGTACCTGTTCCTGGCGATTGCCGTCTTCGGCGGAACGATCCTGCTCCTCGGCGTGCTCCAGCGCCGCCCGCGGCCCGGGATCTGGGCGGTGCCGCCACCGGTCAGCATCGTCCTGCCGGCCAAGAACGAGGTGGCCGTCATCGAGGGGGTGGTGCGCTCCGCCTGCGCCCAGCGATACGACGGCGACCTCGAGGTGATCGTGGTTGACGACGGGTCGACAGACGGTACCTCCGAGCTCCTCGCGGAGCTCTCCGCCGAGCTTCCCATGACGGTTGTCGCCACGCTGCCCGGCAGCTTCGGCAAGGCAGGCGCACTCAACCGCGGCATCGCTGAGAGCCGCGGCGACCTCATCGCGGTGTTTGATGCCGACGCCCGTATCGACCCCGGCGTGATCGCGGAGATGGCGGCCCAGATGGTCGCCCCCCGCGTGGGCGCCGTCCAGGGCAGGAGGCTCGTTCACAACGGTCGTCGCAACTGGCTGACGCGGGTGCAGGAGGACGAGTACAGGATCTTCCAGACCCTGCTGCAGCGCGCCCGCCAGGCCGTCGGCGCATTCGTCTGCCTGGCCGGAAACGGCCTGATGGTGAGGAGATCGGCGCTGCGAGATGCCGGAGGCTGGAACGGCGACGCCCTCACCGAGGACATCGACCTGAGCGTCCGGCTTGCGCTGCGCGGCTGGGAGATCCGCTACTGCTATGATGCCCGGATCTGGGAGGAGGGGGTCGTCGGCCTCCGCGACCTCATCAGGCAGCGGGAGCGCTGGTTCGAGGGAGCCCTCTGCTGCCTGGGCGACTACCTGCCCGAGATCCTATCGCGCCGGCTGCCGCTGCTGCTCCGGCTGGACATCCTCTTCTTCTTGTCGGGCGCGCTCACGAGCGCGCTGGCCATGCTGACCGGATACATCTACGCGCTGATCGGTGCGAGCCACCACGCGGTGGTCTTCGTTCAGCTGCCGCGACCGGTGATGGCCTCGGCCTCGGCGGTGCTGACAGGGGGGCTGCTGGCGGCCGTGGCCGCCGAGGCAGGGATCCGTCCTCTTGGCCTGGCAGGCGTCCTGCTGAGGTGGACCGCGTTCTCCTCACACACCCTTGTCATCGTGCCGCTGGCGATACGCAGCTATCTCCACGGCGCGATGACCGGAGTGCGCGACTGGAGGAAGACTACCCACGAGGGCGTGGCGCCGCCCTCTCCCGGCTAGACAATCCTCTCGTAGATCTGGCGAAGCCTGGCTCCCACCCGCTCCAGCGAGTGAGCGGCGGCGAACTCGCGCGCCGACATGCTGAGCTGTTCCCGCAGCTCCACGTCGGTGGCCAGTCGGCTGACCGCGCTTGCCAGCTCGGCCGCGTCGCTCCCGAGCAGGCAGTTCTTCCCGTGGGCGAAGCGGCCGGTGAAGCACTCGGAGTGCCGCAGGACGAGCGGCCTTCCGCACGCGGCCGCCTCAAGCACCGCGATCCCCTCGTTCTCGACCAGGCTGGGGAAGAGGAAGATGTCCCCGGCGGCGTGCGCCTCGGCTATG
>JBBIJB010000131.1:0-4746 GCA_037446215.1 Armatimonadota bacterium | reverse complement strand
CATCCTGCAGACTGGTACCGCCATCAACCCTATGGGACCGCACCCGGTGATCAGCACCGTCCGCCCCGCCAGCTCCGTCGCCAGCGCGGTGTGGACGGCATTGCCCAGCGGATCCATTATGGCCCCGATCTCATCGGGAACCTCGGGCGCCAGCCGCCAGGCGCTGCTGGCCGGCACCACGGCGTAGTCTGCGAAGGCGCCGTCGCGGTCAACCCCGACTATCTCGACGCTTTCGCAGATGTGCGGCTCGCCCTCCCGGCACCTCCTGCACTGTCCGCAGACCACATGGCTCTCGCCGGCAATCCTGTCGCCCACGACCACCGACCGAACCTCGGCACCGGCCTCGATCACGGTCCCGCAGAACTCGTGCCCAAGCACGCGAGGAAGGCGGAGTCGAGCGCTTGCCCATGGATCCCACCTGTATATGTGCAGGTCGGTGCCGCATATGCCTGCCGCCGAGACCCGGATCAGCAGGTCGCGCGGACCTGGTGAGGGCACGGGCACCTCGATCAGCGAGAGGCCTGGGGTGGCGCCAACCTTGGAGAGAGCCCGCATGGTGGCCGGGGGCCTGAAGGCCGCGAGCCCGGGAGCGGTAGTAGCCCCTACACTTGCCTCGCTCACACTTCAGGGTTCGACGGCCGCGCTTCGCTTCTCCTGTCTGGCGCGGCCGTTCCTATCCGCCCAGGTAGGCCTTCCTGACCTCCTCGTTTGCCTGCAGCGCCTCGGCGGAGCCGGAGAGTGCAACCTCGCCCGTCTGGAGGACGTAGCCCCTGCTGGCAACCGTCAGGGCCATGAAGGCGTTCTGCTCGACGAGGAGGATCGTCGTGCCCTGCGCGTTTATCTCCTTGATGGTCTCGAATATCTGGTCGACCAGTACAGGAGCCAGCCCCATCGATGGCTCGTCCAGGAGCAGCACCTTGGGCCTGCTCATCAGCCCCCTGCCGATGGCCAGCATCTGCTGCTCTCCACCGGAGAGCGTCCCGGCGATCTGGCCGCTCCGCTCCCTAAGCCGCGGGAAGAGGGTGAAGACGCGCCCCACATCCGCGCCGATCGCGGCGCGGTCGGTGCGCAGGAACGCCCCCATCTCCAGGTTCTCCATGACGGTCAGCCTTCCGAAGATACGCCGGCCCTCGGGCACGTGGACGATCCCGCTGGCCACTATCTGGTGGGGCTTCAGGACGCTGAGGTCCTGCCCGCCGAGGGCCAGCCGGCCCTGTCCTGGGCGAAGGATGCCGCTAATGGTCTTCAGCGTGGTGCTCTTCCCGGCGCCGTTCGCGCCGATGAGGGTCACGATCTCACCCGGCTCCACGCCGAGCGAGATCCCCTTGAGCGCGTGGATGTGCCCGTAGTAGACGTGAAGGTCCTCTACCTCAAGGAATGCCATGACCCGACCTCGTGTCCAGGGGCCTTCCCCCGAGCCCTAGTGGGGGAGCCCCCCGGCGATCTTGCGCGTGCCGAGATAGGCTTCGATGACGCGGGGGTCGGCCTGGACCTCCCCAGGCGTGCCCTCCGAGATCTTGGTGCCGAAGTCGAGAACCGTGACCAGCTCCGAGATCCCCATCACGACCCGCATCTGGTGTTCGATCAGGAGCACCGTGATCCCGAGCTCGTCGCGCAGCCTCCGTATGAACCCCATCATCTCGATGGTCTCACGAGGGTTCATGCCCGCGGTGGGCTCGTCGAGGAGCAGCAGCCTGGGCCGGGTGGCCAGGGCGCGGGCCACCTCGAGTCTACGCTGCTCCCCATAGGGAAGGTTCTTGGCCAGCCAGTCCCCCCTGCCCGTCAGCCCGACAAACCCCAGCAGCTCGCGCGCCTCCGCGGTCGCAGACTCCTCCTCGGCCAGCATCGCCGGAGTCCTGAAGACCGCCGTGATCCACGGCACGCGCAGCCTGTAGTGCATGCCCACCAGGATGTTCTCGAGGACGGTCATGTTGGAGAAGAGCCGTATGTTCTGGTAGGTGCGGGCGATCCCAAGGTGCGCTATCTTGTCCGGCGTCATGCCGTCTATGGCACGCTCCGCGAAGTGGGTCTCCCCCTCGTCCGCCCTGTAGAACCCCGTTATGCAGTTGAAGTAGGTCGTCTTGCCCGCCCCGTTGGGCCCGATGATGCTGTGGATCGACCGCTCGGCCACGGTGATCTCGAGCCTGTTCAGGGCGACGAGGCCGCCGAACCGCTTGGTTAGGCCGTGCGAGGCTAGGATGGCCATACTAGGCTCCGGCCCCCTGCTGTCCCGTACCGTCCCCATCCGGAGCCAGCAGCCCCGGAACGTGGTTCGCCTCGTGGAGCTCGCGGCGTAGCGCGGCGGCGGGCCACAGCCCCTCGGGGCGCACCTGCATCATCACGACCAGCGCGGCCCCGTAGACCAGGAACCGGAACTCCGCGAACTCGCGCAGCAGCTCAGGAAGCCCTACCAGGACGAGCGAGCCCACTATGACGCCGGGCATGCTGCCCATTCCTCCCACGATTATCAGGGCAAGGGCGTTGATGGAGATAAGAAGCTGGAAGCTGTGCGGAAAGACCGAGCCGAGCATGACCGCAAAGATCGCGCCGCTGATGCCCCCGAACGTGGCCCCGATCCCGAAGGCCAGCAGCTTGATGTTGACGAGGTTTATGCCCATCGCCTCGGCTACATCCTCGTCCTCGCGCACGGCCATCCAAGCGCGACCCAGGCGCGAGTCGCGAAGTCGCCCCGCGACCACAACCACCAGCGCGCAGCTCGCAACGACTAGGTAGAAGAGCTGCTCCGGCCCCGCGAACTCGTACCCGAGTATCATCGGCCGCGGAATCGCCAGCACACCTTGCGAGCCCCCGAGCCACGGGCGAAGGAAGTCGGACAGCACCAGTACCCTGATTATCTCGCCGAAGCCGAGGGTGGCGATGGCCAGGTAGTCGCCCCTGATCCGCAGCACGGGGATCCCGAGCAGGACGCCTGCGATCAACGACACCACCATTGCTATCGGAGCCGCCACCCAGAACGAGAGGTGGAGCAACCCGTGCTCCCCCACGGACGTGAGCAGTCCAACCGCGTAGGCTCCGATCGCGAAGAAGGCCACGTAGCCGAGGTCGAGGAGTCCGGCAAACCCGACGACGACGTTCAACCCGAGGCCGAGCAGCGCAAACAGCCCGACCAGCACCAGGACCTGCGACAGGAAGAGGCCGGCGAAGTGCGGCAGGACGATCACGCCGGCGATGATCATCAGGTAGGCAACCAGCCGGATAGAGCGCTGACGGGAGGCTCCTTGAGTCAAGTACCAGTCTCTCGCCCCTTCGCGCCGCCGCCGCCAAACAGCCGCGAGGGTCCAGCCCACGGCCAGCACCACAGCCGCCCCTCGCGGCGAGAGCCCTTCGCTCTCGAAGAGCAGAGCGCGAACGGCCGACTGGACCGCCCCCTCGGCAAGCAACAGCTGCAACAGCTCCTGGAACACCCCCACCGCGAGTACCGCCGCGAGACCCGTGGCCAGAGGGCGGAGTCGCGGGCTCGCCAGGATCGAGACGGCGGCGCCCGCAAGCCCCAGTACGGCGCCGCCCACGGTCGGGATGTACGCCCCCGCCATGCCTCGCCCCATCGAGAGGATGCCGAACAGCTCCGGCGACGCGCTGACGAACATCGCCCGCAGGTTGACCCCCGTCCCGGCAACCACCAGGAGGGAGACCACCAACCCGCTGGCCGCTCCGGCTACCGCGCCCCGCAGCAACGGGGGGCCGATCGGGGAGCCCTTCTGCCACCTCGAAGCCCGGTAGCCGGCGCTCAGGCCGGTGACGGCGACCAGGGCCACCCCCAGCGAAACGACGCCCACGACGATCTGCCTGCCGGCGAACGCCTCGACCATCCCCACGAGGGCGAAGAAGAGCGCGATCAGGCCCCAGATCAGCCCGACGCGGGCCGCCTCTGCCAGGCGCCCTCCCCCACCCGCGCGCAGGGAGTCGGCCATCGCCCTAGGCCTTCTTCACTGCGAGACGCTCGCCCATGATTCCCGAGGGCCTGAAGACCAGCACCATCACCAGCATCGTGAACGCGATGACGTCCTTCAGCTGGTAGGGGGCGACGATTCCCAGCCCGTCGAGTATGAGGATAGGACCGACGGACTCGAGGATACCGAGGAACATCCCGCCCAGCATAGCGCCCGGGATGTTCCCTATGCCGCCCAGCACCGCCGCGGTGAAGGCCTTGATGCCGGGCACGAACCCCATGAAGAAGTGCACCTGTTTGAACACGAGTGAGTAGAGCACGCCCGCGGCACCCGCCATCGCGGCCCCGATGCCGAACGTTATCACGATCGCGCGGTCGACATCGATCCCCATGAGGGCCGCGGCCTCCTTGTCCTCCGAGACGGCTCGCATCGCGGTTCCGATCTTGGTCCGCATCACGAACGCGTAGAGGCCGACCATCATGAGGATCGAGGCCACCAGGACCACGACCTGCGGCTTGAGAAAGCCGAGTCCGCCCACGAACCACTTGCCCTTGAGGATCTCCGCCTCGGGATAGGCCTGGAACCCCGAGCCGAAGAACCCCCTGAAGGCGTACTGGAGGAAGAACGAAGCTCCGATAGCCGCTATGAGGGGAACGAGCCTGGGCGCGGTGCGCAGCGGGCGGTAGGCGACGCGCTCCACGAGGACGGCGACCACCGTGGACGTAACCATACCCACGACCACAACCACCAGCAGGCTGAGGATGGGGTTCCGGTTGAGGTACCCCGACCCTGCAAACGCCGCGGCCACGAAGTAGGCAGTGTACGCGCCGCTCAT
>JBBIJB010000130.1:1167-4841 GCA_037446215.1 Armatimonadota bacterium | reverse complement strand
ATGTCCGGATAGGACGACAGGATCATCCGGACTCCCTCGCGGACGATTGTGTGGTCGTCGGCGATCAAGACCCGGATCCTCTTCAATCCCCCACCCCTGTGCCGTGGATCGGCAGCGTCACCCTGACCACTGTGCCCTCACCGGGGGTAGAATCGACCTCCCATCGCCCCCCTACCAGCTCCACCCTCTCTCGCATGCCGAGCAGGCCGAAGCCGCCGCCGCGTCCTGGGGAGGCCGTCTCTCTCGCGTCGAACCCCCGGCCGTTGTCTTCAATGTGAACCGACAGCTCCCTGCCTGCTACGGAAACCGACACGGCAACCCTTGTGGCGTGTGAGTGCCGAAGGACATTCGTGAGCGCCTCCTGCACGACGCGGAACGCTACCGTCTCGAGGGCGGGCGGCAACCGCAGCTGAAGGCCCGAGAGGGTGAGGTTCCACTCGATCCCCTTCGGGTCGAGCAGGCTCTTGGCGTACCAGCGCAGCGCCGCCGCCAGGCCAAGGTCGTCGAGTATGGAGGGCCGCAAGTCGTATATCAACCGCCGTATCTCGCCCAGGGTCTGCTCCGAGAGCTCACGAAGCCGCACCAACTGGGATCTGATCCTGTCGGGCGACGGCTCCTGCGCTGCCAGCTCCAGATTGACGATCAGCGCGGTGAGGGCCTGGCCGGCCTCATCGTGCAGTTCCCGAGCTATGCGGCGGCGCTCGTCCTCGTGGGCCGTCATCAGCTTCTCGAGGAGTTCACCCCGCGTCCTCTCCTTCGCCGCTATCTCATCGCAGAGATGGCCCCGCTCTACCGCGAGGCCTATCTGGTGGCCGACCGCCGACAGCAGTTGGAGCTCTCGGTCTGTGAAGCTCCTGCCGCCCGGCAGGACCAGATTCATGAGGCCGACGGCCTTCTCGCCTGCGCGGAGCTTCACACAAGCATGGCGGCCGTGTGTGATGCCAGCCCTATGCAGGCGCTGGCAGTCCACGATGTTCACGGCGCCGGGGAGCCGTGACTCGGCCAGCAGCCGCAGGCAGGTGCAGTCGCCGGCCATCAGCCCTGCGCCGCGCGCGGCCAGCGCCTCCGGGAGGCGCAGCGAGGCCGCGAGGCCCCCCCCTCCGCCCTCCGTCAGGAACACCCAGCCGCTCTCGATGCCGAGGAGGCCGGCTACCAGTCGAAGGGATTCCCTGGTTGCCTCCCTTACATTCATCACCCTGTTGAGGGTGGCGGCGATCGCGTCCATCGCCTCCATCTCGCGGTCGTCGGTCATGGTGTGCAGCAGCGCCCCCGCCCCCAGCAACAGGGGGGGCAGGAGGTACAGGATGAGCACGGAGAATCCGCCCAGTTCATACGGCCAACGGAACGGCTGGAGCAGCGCGCCGACCGCACCCAGCAGCACGCCCCAGAGCACCAGTCCGACTCCAGGACCGGAGGAGCCCGAGTCGGCGAGGCGGTGGCGAAGCGCGGCAGAGGCGAGGAGGCCGGCGGCCAGCGCGGACAGGGGGGCCACCCCCAAAACGGAGTCCGGGTAGGCCAGGGACCACCCAAGCGCGACGGTCGCGGCAATCGAGGCCCCGCCGGCCGCCGCCCCCTGCCCGGGCCGGCCCAGGGTGGAAGACAGAAGGACGGCGGCGGCCAGAAGCGACGCGTTACGGGCCGCCAGCCACGCGGCCGTCGGGGTAGAGGGCACCGCGGCCCCGGACGCGCCGTAGAGCGCCAGCAGCACGAGGGCCGCCAGCCACCAGAGGTGGCGCGGCCGGCGGGTTGCGGCCCATCGCAGCGCGAGGAGCGAAGCGAGAAGCAGGTACGCTCCGGACGCGGCCGTCACGGCAGCGGGAAGCCAGGCGAACCCGAGGGGAGCGCTCAACTACCAGCCTGCCGGTTCACTCATCTGGAGCGGTCCAGCACGAACGAAGTGAGGCCGAGGAGGCTCGCCTTGGCGCTTCCCTCCTGCACGCTTCCCAGCGCTAGTACCGCGCGGTCGGCAAACGCCCTGGCCGCGCCCAGTGAGGCCTCTATCGCGCCGTACCGCTCGAGCAGCGAGCGCAGGTCGCCCAGGCTGCCGACAGTCGCCGGGTTGGAGACGAAGGCTTCCAGGCGCTCGCGGTCAGGTTCGGAGGCCTTGTTCCAGGCGACGATCATGGGCAGCGTTGCCTTGCCCGCCTCGATGTCGCTTCCCACCGGCTTGCCCATCGAGCCGCGATCGCCCACGAGGTCGAGGGTATCGTCGGTAATCTGAAACGCCATGCCCCACTGTAGGCCGAACTCGCCGAGGGCCGCGGAGAGCCGCGCCCCGGCGCCGGCGACAAGGGCCCCTGCCCGGCACGCCGCGGAGAACAGGTAGGCGGTCTTGCCCTCGATGATCGACAGGTAGGTCGACTCGCCCCCCGCCATCTCGCCCCCCGCCCGCAGACCGACGATTTCAGCCCGGCTCATCTGTACCGCCGCCTCCGCTATGGCCGGGGCCACCCCTGGGTGAGCTATCCTCCCCATCAGCGTGAAGGCGGTGGCGAACAGGTAGTCACCGAGGAGGACCGCTGCCTGGTTGCCCCAGACAACGTTGACGGTCGATATCCCGCGGCGGAGATCCGCGGCGTCGATGATGTCATCGTGGACCAGCGACGCGACGTGCAGGAGCTCCACAGCGCCTCCAAGCAGGAACCTCTGCTCATCCGCCCCTCCGCAGGCCGCGGAGCTCAGCAGGGCCAGCGCCGGTCGGATCATCTTGCCCTGACCCGAGAGGACGTGCCCCACCAGCTCCCCAACGTAGGGGTCGTCGCCCGCGGTCTCCCTGCGCAGCAGATCGGCTACCTCCCTCAGGTCGGGCTCGATCGGGGCGTATATCGACTGAAGGTCCGCGTTCACCTAGGGTCTCACCTCTCTCGCCGCTGCCCAGGCAAGGCCGGCCGCGAGCGCACCGGCGAGCGCCGCGGCCGCCGCAGGGGCTATCCACAGCCTCGCCCTCGGGACACCCACTATGCCGAGGCTCAGGATTCCGGGCGCCACCGCCGCTCCCGAGGCGCGCCTGTAGGAGCGGTCTTCCGCCGACACCGGTAGACCCGGCTGGAGGTGGGGCGACCTGGCCTCGGCGGGCGGCGACACCAGGACCTCGATCCGGTCGATCGGGATCTCCCACCGACGGTCGAGCGGGATCTCGCCGGCCCCGCCGACGGAGTACCCGTAGGCCAGCTGGTGTCCCCCGGGCCTGACCACGAGGTCGTCGATCAGCGTATCCCCATCGACAGTTGGCCGGTGGAGACCCTCCACGAAGGTCAGGTAGCGGGCGCCGCGCGGCAGCGGCAGCGCTACCCTGCCCGAGAACGTCAGGTTCGAGGGATTGCCCAGATGGACTACCTCCGAGATGCGCAGGTATCCCGGAAAGGCGTCAACGGCCATTCCGAGGAGCACCACCCTGAGCCCAACCCGCCCCGAGCGCTCGTAGACCTTGACCACGAGCTCTGCCCGGCCGCCCTCTCCGACCACGGCATGGGAGGCGTACGGAATGCCGCCGTGCTCGACCCGGACCAGGTACCGCCCTTGCTGCAGCCCCTTGAACCGAAACCTTCCTGTGGCGTCCCCGGTGGTCCGGCCGGCTTCCTCTGGCCCCTGCCCGCCGATGAGAAGCAAGAAGACCCTTGCGCCTGCGGCCGGCCTCCCCGTGGTCGCGTTCTGGACCGTTCCCTCGATCACCC
>JBBIJB010000130.1:337-1157 GCA_037446215.1 Armatimonadota bacterium | reverse complement strand
AATCACATCCAGCGGGTAGCCGCGTGACTGAATCTCGCCGGCGAGGAGCGCTGCTAGGAGGGCGATGGCCGCCAGCAAGAGCCTCACGATTCGGCCTCGTGGCTTGCGCGGCCCAGGCGGCGAAGCACGGCCGAAGCCTCCGCCAGCAGGTGAGACCTCTGGGAGTGATAGTCGTCCTCGGAGAGCTTCCCGACGGCCCAGTCCAGATCGAGGTCGTGCAGCGCGCGCAGCAGCGCCTGGTGGCCGGCCTCCAGCACGGCTCGTTCGTCTGGCTTCCGGAGCGGCCCGTCGCGGAGGAGCGGGCCCAGGCTGGCGAGCTGTGGCGGGTAGCCCTGGGTCGGCCGCAGCCGGTGGTCGGTGGTGGGGAAGAGGAGCGCGGTGTCGACCACGGGCTGCTCGCGCGTGAGGTAGGCGCGGTACTCGCGGAAGGTATCGGCGGCGCCGACCGGGTTCTGGCCCCAGTCCCAGAAGCCCCAACTGGCACAGGAGACGGCCTCCATGAAGCGAGCGACCTCGCCGGCGGGCGAGATGCCGCCGGGCGGCTCGGTCCAGAAGGGGACGCCGTACTGCTTGCAGGCGGTGGCGATGCGCCGGAGCATGGTGCTGACGTTCTGCGCGAAGGGCTGGTAGCCGCCGTGGGTGGAGCGGATGTGGGTGCCGGTCTTCCTGGCCTCGGCGACCAGGGCGGTGTTGTCCTGGCCGTAGACGAAGGCCTCCTCGCCGCCGCCGACGGGCAGGACGAGGAGCGCGCGGGGGAAGTGGCGCCGGGCGACGGCGAGCACCTGGCCGGTGAAGCGGGTCATGCTGCCGAAGTACCAGT
>JBBIJB010000130.1:0-327 GCA_037446215.1 Armatimonadota bacterium | reverse complement strand
CGGCGAAGTCGAGCCACCGGCGGCGCTGTTGCGGTGTGTCGAGGGGGGAGCGGCCGGCGTCGCGGGCGGCCGGCGGATAGTCGATCTCGGCGGTCGTGCGATAGGCGGTGTCCCAGGCCTGGTTGAGCGCGGCGAGGGTGCCGTACTTGGCGCTCGCGAAGCGCCGGTAGGCGGCGCGGGCCGGCTCGTCGCCGCACCAGTAGTCGGGGAGCCCGGTGCCGTCCGGCCCGAAGCGCTCCTGCTCGCCGGGGTGCCAGCCCATCGGGAAGATGGCCTCGCCGAAGTCGCCGTGGATGGTGAGCACGCACAGCGGGTAGCGCCCGGGAT
>JBBIJB010000129.1:0-4842 GCA_037446215.1 Armatimonadota bacterium | reverse complement strand
ACCGCTGCCCGGCGCGCCCGTGGAGACCCGCTTGCCCCGGTGGTCGGCGAGCGTGCTGATACCGGTCCCATCTATCGTGATCAACTGGCCGAAGCCGTCGTAGAGCGGCAGGAGCGTTCGGATCGGCACCGGGGTGTTGCGGAAGACGTCCTCACCCTTCAGCGCGTCGTAGGCGGCGTCGGCATTGACGAGCGCAAGGTCCGCGCCCTTGGAGTGGATCAACCGCATGTTGTCGATTGAACCGGGCGTCACCTCAGCCGTCGCGGAGATACCCGGAAGGTTCTTGGAGATGATCGACGCAATGCCCCCTCCGACCGGGAAGAAGACCCCGCCGGTCGTGCCTGTGGCGATCGAGATGCGAACGGCCGGACCGGCGAGCGCGGGGGCGAACCCCGAAACGGCGACGGCGAGCACCGCTGCGCAGACAGCGGCCGTACGTAGCACTGAGATGCCCATGTTGTGCACCTCCCAATGGGATGACCGAGCCCACACCGGCCGGCTCTCTGAGGCGCCGCTCGGCGGGCCGCGGGTGTCAAACGGCGGTCGTGTGGCGGATTACTACGACTTCCTCAACCCGTTGTCCTGCTGCCTAGAGAGGGATGTTGCCGTGCTTGCGGCGGGGGTTGGTGGCGCGCTTGCGGCAGAGGAGCTCGAGCGCCACGATCAACCGCCTGCGGGTCTCGCTTGGGACTATGACGTCGTCCACATAGCCCCTCCCAGCCGCGATGTACGGGTTGGCGAACTGCGCCCTGTAGGTGGCGATGAGCTCGCGCCGACGCGCCTCCGGATCCTCGGCCTCGGCCAGCTCCTTGCGGAAGATGATGTCGATCGCGCCCTCGGGCCCCATCACGGCGATCTCCGCCGTGGGCCACGCCAGGTTGAGGTCGCCGCGGATGTGCTGGCTGCTCATGACGTCGTATGCCCCGCCGTATGCCTTCCTCGTGATGACGGTGAGCTTTGGGACGGTGGCCTCGCAGTAGGCGTAGAGGAGCTTTGCGCCCTGCAGGATGATCCCGCCGTGCTCCTGGGCGACCCCGGGCAGGAACCCTGGGACATCGACGAACGTCAGCAGCGGTAGGTTGAAGGCGTCGCAGAACCGCACGAACCTGGCGCCCTTCACCGACGAGTCGATGTCGAGCACCCCTGCCATGACCGCGGGCTGCTGCGCGATCACCCCCACCGGCCGGCCGTTGAGGCGGGAGAACCCCACGATGATGTTGCGCGCGAACGCCTCGTGGACCTCCAGGAACTCGCCGTTGTCCACGACGCGACGGATCACCTCGTGCATGTCGTAGGGCTTCGTCGGGTCGTCGGGCACCAGGTCGTCGAGGGCGGGGTCGGCCCTCCCCGGGTCGTCGGCGGGCTCGCTGCGCGGAGGGTCGTCCAGGTTGTTGGAAGGCAGGAAGCCCAGCAGCCGTCTCAGCAGCGCGATGCACTCCTCGTCGTCGGAGGCGACGAAGTGGGCTATGCCGCTCTTGGTGGCGTGAACATCCGCGCCTCCCAGGTCCTCGAAGTTGACCTCCTCGCGGGTGACGGCCCGCACCACCTGCGGGCCGGTGACGAACATGTACGAGGTGCCCCTGACCATCACCGTGAAGTCGGTGATCGCCGGCGAGTAGACCGCTCCCCCGGCGCACGGGCCCATGATCGCGGAGATCTGGGGGACGACGCCGCTTGCCAGCGTGTTGCGCAGGAAGATGTCGGCGTAGCCCCCCAGGCTCACGACCCCTTCCTGGATCCTCGCGCCGCCCGAGTCGTTCAGCCCCACAACGGGGGTGCCGGTCCGCATCGCCAGGTCCATCACCTTGCAGATCTTTCCGGCGTGCCCCTCGCCCAGCGAGCCGCCCAGCACGGTGAAGTCCTGTGAGAAGGCATGGACCGGCCGGCCCTCGATCGTGCCGTGGCCCGTGACCACGCCGTCGGCCGGTGCCTCGATCCTGTCGAGGCCGAAGTCGCGGCTGCGGGGCGTGACGAAGGGGTCGATCTCGACGAACGATCCGGGGTCGAACAGCAGGTCGAGCCGCTCTCGCGCGGTCAGCTTGCCGGCCGCGTGCTGGCGCCTGACACGCTCCTCGCCGCCGAGCGCGAGCAGCCGCTCGCGCCTGGCCCGCAGCTCCTCCAGGCGGTCGGAGGACAAGGGCTGCTAGGCCGCCGGCTCGCTCTCCGGCGGCAGCGCGCCGTAAGGGCGGATCGAGATCACGGCGTGCTTGAAGACCAGCTCAGCCACTCCCCCGACCTCGACGACGAGGGTGTAGGTGCCGTACTCCTTGAGGATCGCGGTCGGGATCTCGTAACCGTCCCTGCACCGGATGTGGACCGGCACCCCGGTGGCCACGAGCCGCCGGTAGAAGTTATCCTCAAAAGAACCTCGCGGCGCCTGCTTGCCCTGGGCAGCAGGGTCGTGCCGGATCTCCTCGCGTGTCACGGGTGGAGCACCTCCCCTGGCTTCGGGACGGATCTCCGAGATGTCCCTCATCAGATCTTCGGCGGTCAGAGCCGCGGCGCCGCCGGGAGGCGGCTCTGTGAACTCCGCGGCCTCCTCGAACTCGGGTGTCTCCCCTTCCGTATCCAATGCCGCTTCACCCCCGGCCGCCGCTTCAACCGCGGACCCACCGTCGTCGAGATCCGGGGAGGGCGCCTGCCGCTCCGCCGGGCCCGTGCGGATGAGCCGCTCGTAGTGGGCACGCAGGCTGTCAAACTGGCTACGCCGGTCGCCCTTCGCCCTTCCGGCCTGCGACGGGGGCTTCACATGCCTGGAGGCCGCGTCGAGGACCGCCGCCACCACCGCCTCCGCCTCGCTCCCGGCGACCGTCGACGTGCCCACGTTCAGGACGGTCGCGCGCTCGGAGACGAGCGAGATCGCGGCCAGCACAACCGTGGTGCCGGCAAAGGGCGTCTGCGTCAGCGCCTCGAGCGACGGCCTGTAGCCTGACCTCGCCAGCAGCGGTCGGACGGCCTCGAGGGTCGCTAGGGCGACCGTGCGAAGCCGGTGTGCGTGTCCCGGCGGGGCCTGGAAGCTTCCCGCGGTGCTCTTCCGGGCGCCGCCTCTCTCGTAGCGCAGCTCGATCCGGACGCGCGAGTAGGAGTCGGTTACCGTCTCCTCCAGGCGTGCCAGCTCGCAGGCGGGAAAAGGCTCCCAGGCCGAGACCGGCTCCAGGTGGGCAATCTGGACCCGCCAGCCGTCGAGGACCAGGTTGAACTGGCTGATCAGCGCCGCGCCGACCGCGCGCCTTATCGCGCCGTCGTCCCGCCCCGACTCGCTCGTCACGTAGATCCGGTCTACCTCTCCCGCCTCGTTGGCGACCACGCGGGCCGCCGCCACGTCCTCCAGGCGCTCCAGGAAGGCCTCTATCTCCTCTGCGAAAACTTCACGGGGCAAGGGACGGCTCCGGTTCTGTCCTAGTAGTGGCCACCGACCAGTTCTGTGGTGCGCGAAACCATTCCTGCCTGCGGCGGATCGCAGGGCCCGGCTAGAACCTCGGCGGGGCCTGCGGCCTCGCTATGGGCTTGTCTATCATCGCGCCCTCGCCGCCGAGCGTGCGGCGCTCCTCGCCGTCGATCAGGAGTCGGACCTGGCTCGCCTGCGGGAGCTGCGTGCCGGTGTAGACTATCTGCCACAGCCTGCCGAGCATGCTGGAGGAGCCGCCGCCTGAGGCGATCTCGGCCGTCAGGTCGACGATGGCGACCCCACCTCTCACGCTGAGCCCCCTCAGGCGGGTGCCGGCCGGGATCTCCGAGGTGAGCCCCTTCGCGCGCTCTCCCTCCGAGGGTCCTGCCAGCAGCTCCTCGAACGCCAGCCGCAGCATCTCCTCCGGGCCTCTCATGCGAACGGTGCGCTCGACCGGCACGACAGTAGCGCCGCCGTCGACCGGCCCGGCGAAGTAGAGCGTGACCGGTGCGACCGCCTCGCGGGGGCGGAACTGCGTCCACCAGACAGCGGCGATCGCGGCTACGATCAGGACGATCCACACCAGCACGGTTCTCCTCATCCGCCTGCTCCTATTGGAGCTCCCTCGGCCGCCCTTCGGGGCGCTCCTGCTTCCTGTCCGCCTCTGTGACCCTCTGCGGGGGACCCGGCGGCTCTGCCCACCCCTCACCGGCCCAGTATCTCCTCGAACTCGTCTTCGGTGGCAACCCTCACGCCCAGGCGCCTCGCCCTGTCGGCCTTCGACCCCGGTGAGTCACCGACCACCACCAGCGTCGTATTCTTCGTGACGCCGTCGGATACCGCTCCCCCTGCCTCGATCACCGCGGCCTCGGCCTGGCTTCGCGTCCTGCGGGACAACGCGCCGGTGAAGACGACGTGCTCGCCGGACAGGGGGCCGCCTGTTCGTCCCGGGGACGGCGCCGGTGGAGCGGGCCTGACACCCGCCTCGAGCAGCCGCCCGACGAGCCTCCGGTTCTCCTCGGCGCCGAAGAAGGCGGCGACGCTCCCCGCTATGACGGGCCCCACACCCTCGACCTCGCCCAACTCCTCGGGCGAGGCGTCCGTCAGCGCGTCGATGCTCGGGAAGCCGGCGGCGAGCAGCTCGGCCACGTGGGCGCCCACGTGGCGGATGCCCAGCGCGTAGATCAGCCGGGCCAGGGTGGTCTCGCGGCTGCGCTCCACGGCGCCGAGGATGTTCGAAGCGAGGCGCTCCCCCATCCGCTCGAGGGTGAGAAGCTTCTCCATGGTGAGGTGGTAGAGGCCGACCGGGTCCTGGATCAGGCCGGTGCCCAGCATCTGCGCGAGCAGCTTGCCTCCGACGCCCTCGATGTTCATCGCGCCGCGGGAGCAGAAGTGGTAGAGCCGCTCGAGTACCTGGGCAGGGCAGGAGAGGTTGGGGCACCGCGCCACCGCCT
>JBBIJB010000128.1:0-4918 GCA_037446215.1 Armatimonadota bacterium | reverse complement strand
GCGCAGCGTTCGGGACGCTGAGGCCGGGGGTTCAAATCCCCCCTCCCCGACCAGTCGTAGAATCAGGAGATGATCGCGCGGGGCGGCGCGTATGCGCCGCCCCGCCCGCGTGAGGCGGCACTCATGGTGACCGAGGTCAAGCGCAGGCTCGACGGCACCGAGCAGCGCCTCTTCTGCGAGGAGCTTGCCCGCACGCAAACGCGGCCGGCGATCGGCCTCGCGATCTCACACCTGGATGGACGCGCCGCTGACGGCCGCCGTCAGGTCGGTCGAAGGAGGGTGCGCCGCCGCGCCCGGAGACCCGGGCAGGTCGCGATAGGGCCTTGCGAATAGGCGTCTTCTCGGACTCCTACCTGCCGAGGATCAGCGGCGTGGTCCGCTCAGTGGAGTCGCTGGTGACCGAGCTGCGGCGCCAGGGACACCACGCCACGATCTTTGCCCCCGGCTACCAGGGCTACAAGGACACCGATCCGGACGTCGTGAGATTCCCTTCGGTCCGCGCGCCCGGCGTGCCGGACTTCCCCCTTGCGATACCGCTTGCCCGAAGGTTCGTCGCACTGGCCCGGGCGCGCCGGCTCTCCCTTGTCCACACGCACTCGCCGTTCCTGATGGGCATGGCAGGCAAGTACGCCGCCCGCAGGCTGAGTCTGCCCCTGGTCTTCACGCACCACACGATGTACGCGGAGTATGTCCACTACCTGCCGGTGGTCTCGCAGCGGTTCTCGCGGGAGGTCGTCACACGCTACACGGTGCGCTACTGCAACCGGTGCTCGCTCGTGATCGCGCCCTCCAACGCGGTAAGGTCGTGGCTGCTGGCGCGAGGGGTCGGATCACGGATCGAGGTCGTCCCCACCGCCGGGTTCGACCTCGACAGGATGAACGGGCTTGATCCCTCCTGGGTCAGGAGCCGCTTCGCCATCCCTGCCTCCGCCCCGCTGGTGATCACGGTGGGACGGCTCGCCCGAGAGAAGCGCTTCGACGTCCTGCTGGCGGCGTTCTCGCACGCCGCGCGGGGCGGACCGGAGCGGCTCCTCGTCGTGGGAGGAGGCCCGCAGGAGGGGGAGCTCCGCAGAACGGCCCACGGCCTCGGCATCGCCTCGCAGGTGGTCTTCACCGGGCCGCTGGCCCACGACAGGGTCCTTGACTGCTACTCCGCGGCGGACCTGTTCGCCTTCGCCTCTCCGACCGAGACCCAGGGGCTTGTGGTGGTCGAGGCGATGGCGGCCGGGCTGCCGGTCGCCGCCGTCTGCGCCGGTGGGGTCGCCGAGGTGGTCGAGGACGGCGGCACAGGCGTGCTGGTCGGCCTCGACGGCCAAGCCCTCGGCGGGGCGATCAGGCGGCTCCTGGACGACCCGGATCGAAGGCGAGCATACGCCGAGGCCGGCCGGCAGGCCGCCAAGGCCTACGCCATAGACGCAATTACGCAGAAGCTGGTAGCACTCTACAGGCAGGTCGCAGTAGAGAGCAAGGCAGTTGCAGCGCCCGAATAGGCTTCGCCGCCCCGGGCGGCACACGGACCACGGGCGGGCCGCACCCGCGGCCTGATACGAGGAGGAGACGGAGCGTGCAGCTTCGCAGGCTCGATCTGGTCGGCTTCAAGAGCTTCGTCAACCGCACCGTGCTCGAGTTCCATCCCGGTATCACCGCCATAGTGGGTCCCAACGGGAGCGGCAAGAGCAACGTCTTCGACGGCATCAGGTGGGCGTTGGGTGAGGCCAACGCCCGTATGCTGCGCGGGGCGCGGATGGAGGACGTTATCTTCGCCGGCACCGCCACGCGAAAGCCGCACAGCACCGCAAGCGTCTCACTGACGCTGGACAACGCAGATGGGCTCCTCCCTATGGAGTTCAGCGAGATCTGCGTCAGCCGCTCGGTCACGCGCGGCGGCGACGGACGCTACGCAATCAACGGAGCGGACTGCAGGCTCCGCGACGTCCAGATGCTGTTCCTGGGCACGGGTCTGGGGGGCAGATCCTACGCCCTGATCGGCCAGGGAGAGGTGGACTCGGTCCTGCGGGCCACGCCGGTTGAGCGGAGGCAGTGGCTCGAAGAGGCCGCCGGGCTCGCCCGCCACAAGCGCCAGCGGGTCGAGGCAGAGCGGCGCCTGTCGCACGCGGCCTCCCACCTGGAACGGCTGGACGATCTGGTATCGGAGCTCGAGGCCCAACAGCAGGTTCTGGCCGCGCAGGCCGAGGCCGCGGCCTTGCACCGCGCGTATGTCGAGGAGATGCAGGGGCTGGAGCTGGCGCTCTACGCCGACGAGGCCCGCCGGCTGCTGCTCGGATCCAGGAGGATAGCCGCCCAGCTCCAATCCGACCGCGAGGAGGCGTCCGCGGCGGAGTCCCGGGTCTCCAGTCTGAGCGAAGAGGTAGGGGCGCTCGAGAAGGGGTTGGACGCGGCGTCGGAGGCCTGGGAGCGGCTGCAGCAGGCGCTCCTGGCAGGGGCCGAGGAGTTGAGTGCCCGGTCTGCAGACGTTCAGTCGGCCAGGGCCCAGCACGAGGCCCTGACCGGCCGCTCCCAGCACCTTGCCGCGGAGAGAGAGCGCCTGGCCGCCGAGATGGCCGCCCAGGAGGGCGAGTCGGACAGCCTGAGCCGCCAGCTCCTCGAGATCGAGCCCGGCCTCGGGCTGGCCTCAGAGGAGCTGGCCGCGGCAGAGGCGGCGGCCGAGGCAGCGGGCCGGCACGCCTCTGCCCTGGCGGGACGCCTCGGGCAGGCAAGGGTCGACTCCTCGGAGGCCTTCAGGGCACTGGCGCAGGCCAGATCAGACATGGCGGCGCTGCGCGCCCGCACCGAGGTGCTGGAGCGCTCCGCCGCCTCGGCCGACGAGCGAACAGAGGCAGTGCGGGCGTCGGCGGCCGGCCTGGAGGCGGAGGCAAAGGCCGCCCGAAGCGCCTGCGAGCTGGCCCGCGCGGCGGTCGCGGCGTCGGAGGACGCCCTGCGCTCGGCGCGCAGCGCCGCCGACGAGGCGAGGCGCGAGCTCGACAGGGTCACCGCGGAGGCCAGATCAAGCGAGATGGAGGAGCACCGGACCCTCGCCCGGCTCGCCTCCGCGGAGGAGGCCACGAACCAGTATCTCGGCTTTGAGGAGGGCACGCGCAGCGTGCTGCTCGCGGAGCGCTCGCATCCAGGCCGCTTCCCGGGGCTCCTCGGAGCTCTGGCCGAGCTCGTGCGCGTGCCGGAGGAGTACCGCCCCGCGGTATCCGCGGCGCTGGGCCGCAGGCTTCACTGCCTGATCGTGGAGAGCCGGGCGTCGATCGAAGGGATTGTCGATCACGCGAAGGAAGAGAAGGCGGGAGGCCTGACGCTGCTCGCTCTCGGCTCCTGCAGGGCACGGCACCATCCGGCCGCCGCACCGCCGGCGGGCATAGACGCCCGGGCCGCGGACGTCGTCTCGGCCGCGCCAGGGGTGCTGCCCGCGGTCAGGGCACTGCTGGACGATGTCCTCATCGTCTCCGACACCGAGGCGGCCTGGCGGCTCTTCGGCAACGGGTACGGGGGCCGCATCGTGACGCGGGAAGGCACGCTGCTGTCCCCGGACGGCGTGCTCTCGATCCGCCCCGGCTCTAACGGAGACCTCGGCCTGCTGAGCAGGCGGCAGGTCGTCGAGGAGCTGAGGCAGGCCGCGGCCGCCCTCCATGCCAGGAGGCGAGCGGAGGAGGGTACGCGGGAGGCAAGCGCCTCCAGCGTGGTGGAGTACGAGGAGGCGGCTAGGAGCGCGGCCGAGGGTCGCGAGGCGGCATCCCGGGCGCTCGCCGACCTGGAGCGGAAGACCGCGGCCCTGGAGGCCGAGGCCCACCGGGCCGGCCGCGAGGCCTCCGAGGCGGTGGAGGCGGCCGGGCAATGGGCCGCAGAGCTCGGCCGGCTCTCGTCCGACATGGAGAGGCTCGCGGTCGATGTCGCGCAGTTGGACGAGGAGTCGAGCCGCCTGGCGAGCGAGCTCCTCGGAGTAGAGGAGGAGGCCCGCAGCGCGGAGGCTTCCAGGGACGCCGCGGTCTCGACGGCCACCTCGCGGCGGGTGGAGCTGATCCGCGTCGAGGGAAGGATCGAGGCCCTCCGGGCCAGGCTGCGCGAGCGTGCCGCGGCCGCGGGTGCGGTCGAGGCGCGCAGGCTGGAGGTCGCCGGCGCCCTGGATCTCCTCGGGGTGGCGATCGAGCAGGCCGGCGCCCGCGTGGGGGAGGCCGAGGCCGCCCGCGAGGCGAGGGCCGCGGCCCAGTCCTCGGCCAGGGGCGAGAGCGACCGGTTGTCGGAGCAGCGCGTGAGGCTCCGGGCCGACCTCGCGGAGGTGCGCGCGGCGCTGGATGGAGCCGCAGAGGGGCTGCGGAGCGCCGAGGCCGCGGTCCACCGTAGCGAGCTCAGGGCCGCGCAGTCGGAGGCAGAGCTTGGGGCCGCCTCGCAACGGCTCCAGGAGCAGTACGGAATAACGCTCGAGGACGCGGCGGCGCGGCGGCTGGACTTCCCGCGCGACCTGGCCCGCGCCCGCGCCGCGGAGCTGAGGGGTGCGCTCCAGGAGCTCGGGCCTGTCAACATGCGGGCGATCGACGAGCACGCCGCCGTCACCGCACGCCTCGACGGCCTCAGAGAGCAGAGCGGAGACCTGCGCCAGGCCTCGGAAGCCCTGCGGGCGGCGATCGTACACATCAACTCAGCGCTCAGGGTCCGTTTCGGCCAGACCTTCCGCGAGGTGAACGACGAGTTCGGCAGGCTGTTCGGACAGCTGTTCGGGGGCGGCGAGGGCCTGCTGGAGCTGGTCGAGGACGAGGCAGGCGGCGAGCCGGGGATGGAGGTTACCGCGCAGCTGCCCGGGAAGAAGCGGCGCCCGCTCGTGGCCCTTTCGGGAGGAGAGAGGGTGCTGGTGGCGCTCGCGCTGATCTTCGCGATGCTTCGCGTACACCCCAGCCCGTTCTGCATCTTCGACGAG
>JBBIJB010000127.1:900-4933 GCA_037446215.1 Armatimonadota bacterium | reverse complement strand
GAGATGGTGGGTGGCCAGCATGACTGTCCGCCCCTGTGCCCGCGACTCGCGCACCAACGCCAGAAGCCCCTGGCGTGCGTGCGGATCTAGGCCTGCCGTCGGCTCGTCGAGCACGATCAGGTCAGGATCGCCAACCATCGCCAGCGCGAGCAGGAACCTGCGCCTGGATCCTCCCGAGAGCTGACCGAATCTGGCACGGGCCTGAGAGGCAAGCCCTACCCCTTCGAGCAGGCGGAGGGGATCGGGCCGCCTCTGGTAGAAGCTGCCGAGCAACTCGAGGGCCTCCAACAGACCAAGGTAGGGATGAAAGACGGGCTCCTGGAGTTGTACGCCGATCCTCTGTCGCAGGAGTAGGGCATCCCTCCAGGGATCCATCCCGAGCACCCTCACGCTTCCCTCACACCCCCTCTGGAGCCCCACCATCGTCTCTATGGTGGTCGTCTTCCCTGCTCCGTTGCGCCCCAATAGCCCCAGGATCTCACCCGGCCGGACGTCAAGGTCCAGGCCGTCCACGGCCACCAGCGGGCCGTAACAGACGCGCAGGCCTCGTATCTCGACCGCGGCTCCGCCGCCTCCGCGGGGTTGCAGGGGGACCATGTCAGGAAGAGCCCGCCGCAGGGCGACCCACGGCAACCGAGTAAACGGCGCTTGCCCGCAGGCCGTCCAGGCCGAGGGCGGCATCGAGGGCGGTGTCGTCCCACCCGGCGATGGCGACCACGCCCAGGCCCAACGCGGCGGCCGCCAGGTAGGTGTTCTGGACGGCGTGGCCGGCTTCGATATAGGCGAACAGGTAGCCCTTCGCGCCGTACTTCCACGTGGATCTCGCAAAGACGGCGGCCGTGACGGCGAGCAGCCCCGCCCGCTCGACCAACGCGGGCTGTGCCGCGGCCGAGACCAACTCGGCCAGTGACAGGTCGGCATCGGTACCTCCAACGCAGCGAACCGAGTGCCGACCGGCATCGTAGTGGTACGGGCCCACCGAAGAGCCGGCCGGAGGCACTGGGAGCCAGAAGAACAGCTCGAGAGGGTAGCAGGCACCGGCGGACGGGAAAGTCCTGCGGCGGTGGCTCTCGCCGGCTCGCAGGGGCACCGCGCCCGCCGTCGCCCAGAGTAGCTCCGCGATCTCCTCCCAGCTCAGCGGCATCCCCGCGAAGTCGCGGGCGGAACAGCGCGAACCGACCGCGCCGGCGAGCGTCATCTCCGATAGGAGGAAGCCGGCGGGGCCTGGCAGGGCAACCGGCAGGAACCTCCTGAAGAGGTCGTCGCGAGGAGGCTGCTGCCCCGACCTCGCAGCCCTGCGGGCAATACCCGCTAGATCGTGTGCCCGCCACCTGGAGCTCAGATGGAACACCTCCCAGAGCGGGTTGTCGGGCAACAGGCAAGGCTCAATCGACATCCGCCACTCACCCCCTGCAGCGGTAGTACCCGACCTGCCTCGTGGTGCGGCGCGGCCTAGGGAAACGGGTGCGGGTAGTCGTTGAGCCCGTCGGCGGCCCCCACTCCGATCCTCGCCGGCACCTCCCGCAGGCGGAGACCCCCAACGAAGCGATGCCTGTGGGACGGGGCAACGTCTACGAGCCCAGGCACTACCACCTTGACCACGTTGAAGCCACACGCCTCAAGCTCCGGAGGCGTGAGGTCGACCACCAGGAGGCGGAGGCCTGCCAGCCGCAGCCTCTCCACGCAGTAGGCCAGATCCGCCTCGGGCTTGCCGCTCACGTCCGGGAGGCGGTCAAGGCAGAGGGCGTCGGCCTTGGAGTCAAGCAGGAAGTCCAGATGAGGCAGGGACTGGGGCTTCCCGAAGAGCTGAACGTGATGTCGATACTGGCGCACTCCGTCGAACCCCGGTCCAGGATCGAACCCAACCCCTCCTCCCATCTGGCGCAGCCAGGTCCGGGTCTGGACCGCCTCCAGGAGCGCCTTGATGTAGGCCGCGGCGGGGTCAAGGCGTGCTGCCGCTCCCACCGCGGCGACGCTGTCCGGCGCGGATCGGTCGAGCGCGAGGGCGAGGACCGTTGGGATCCCGAGGTCCGTCGGCAGCAGGCGGGTGATGAAATCCAAGCCACACCTCCGGAAACGGGACGCGATGACGGCAGACAGAGATCCGCCGGCCGAGGGGCCAATGGGCGCGGCGGGCAGCTTCCTCCACCACGTTATTGCGAACGCGTCCCGCTCGACAGCCTCCAGCACCCCCGCGAGGACCGCACCCGTCCGAGAGGTGGCGCATGCGAGGCCGGTCGATGTGGCTGGGCCGATCTCTGCGCGCCAGGATGAACGTGGCCTTACCAGGAAGACACGTTGGGCCGGAACCCAAACGGTGCGCCCAGAGGTGAGGTCGTCGGCCGGCACCCACTCGATCGGGGTATCCTCTTCAAACCTCGAGTAGGGCAGCCCCGAGGCCCACTGCTCCGGCGAGAAGAGGGCGTACTCCTCGGGGTGCGGCCCTCCCAAATCCCTCCACGTCGCAGTGGTCAGGAGATGCCTGCCCGGGAAGGAGGCCGCGTACCTCTCGAGCACCTCACCGACTGCCCTGACTGCGGCGCACGTTCGCAGCAGCCCGGTTCCGCTCGAGTTCAGGAGCAGCGATGCCTCATGGCCGAACAGCGAGGCCCGGGCCGCATCGGTACCGGCCGCCGAGACGCAGGCGACGTCTGGTTCGTCGATGGGCGGCGGAACCTCCCTCAACGCCCCGACGATGCCGATCGCCGGATCGATCAGCCGACGGGCGCCGGAGAGGGCTTGGGAGGCGCCGGCCCCATCGAGTTCGGCCGCGAGAGCGCCCGACATCAGCGGCCTCTGCCCGGGGGCCGCGCCGAGGCGCAGGCCGGGCATCCCGGGAGCCTCAAGATGTCGGACCTCTGCAGATCCAGGCTCCTGTGCTTGACACGAGCGAGTTGGTCTACCAGGGACTCCCCGTCGATGTCGAGGAGAAACCTGTAGGCCGCGTAGGCTGCGAGGCCGGACACCACCCCGATGAGCGGCGCAAGGAGGGGACGGCAACCGGAGCGGAGCAGCGTCGCCGGCCCGGCAGCCAGCGCCTCGAGCCGCCCTCGAAGGCAGAGCAGGCAGGCCGAGCGGCCTGGCAGCACCAAGGGCCCAACGGTGGACTCGACGGCGTCACTGCACACAGGCAGCCACGGCGTCCCTTCTGCGAGGCACGCGGCGTTGAGCACCTCGAGCCGCCGGTCGCGCGCACAGACCCCCACGCCGACTGCGAGGGAGCTCTCCCGTAGGGCCGCGGAATCTTCCTCGGAGAGGTCGATGGCGGCCTCCTCGGCGCTCGGGCCGGGCCAGGATCTCACCTGGACATCCACCTCGCACTCGCCCAGCAGCGCCGCGATCCGAGAAGCGACGCAGTCGCTCCCCCAGAGGGTGACGCGCGAACGTGCCAGGCGGTCGTGCGCCGTATGCAGGCGGTCCAGGCCTACGAGCGCCTCGAGGAACGTGCAAGCGATGAGACTGGCCCGCGACGGACCGCAGACTGGGCAGCGCCCCCCGGCCACACCATCCACCAGCAGGCCAAGGCCCAGCAACTGCGAGATGTACCGCTCGGGCGCGCCTCCCGGGCGTACTCCCAACAGGGCGCACATCTCGTCCACGGTACGTGTGCCGTCGGCGAGGGGAATCAGCAGGGGCAGTAGGGCTCCTGCCCCTGCCCCGCTCAGACGAACCGACCGCCCGATCGACTTAAGCTCCACATCGTCCGGGCCAAAGGCGTAGGCCGACCAGTAGGGGCGAAGCTGGGGCAGCCGCCCCGGAAGCGCTTCGCCGGGGTCCGCGGGCTGCGAGCAGGCAACCTCGGCGGCGCTCCTGGGCTGTCCGTGGAACTCGTTCACGCCGTCCTCCGATAGGCCCGCCCCACTCGGCCGGATGGTGGAGGGGGCACCGCGGCACCGATACCCCCTGCCTAAGGCGGCGCGCCCGGACTCGTGCCGCGCGCGCATGTCACGAGCGCGTCATACTGCGGTTGCTACATGTCCCCCTCGCCGCCGCCCCCGCCTCCGCCGCTGCAGCAGCAACAACAGCAACAGGC
>JBBIJB010000127.1:0-873 GCA_037446215.1 Armatimonadota bacterium | reverse complement strand
GGTCATGCTCTCCAGCTCTACCACCTGCAGCTCCATCCCCGCTCCCCCCTCTTGTCAGGCCTGGGATCCCACTCAGGACCGGGCCTCCAGTCCGCCCCATCCATCGGCAGATGCAGGCCACAGTTCAAGGCCGCGAGGTTCTCGGAGCAGCGCCCGCGCGAGCGTCAACACCTTCACGCCAGAGGCACCCGCGGCCATGAGGGCGGCCGCGCACGCGCTCGCGGTGGCACCGGTTGAATAGATATCGTCGACCAGCAGCACGACTCCTCGGGCCGCGGGCTCGCCTGGAGCGAAGGCGTCCCGCACGTTCTCGGCGCGGGCCCTGGCCCCCAGCAGAGCCTGGGGTGTCTCCTGCCGGACTCGGCGCAAGGCGGTGGGGAGCAGCCGCGCTCCCAGCTCGGCGGCGATCGGCCCCGCGATCAGGTGTGACTGGTTGAAGCCGCGTGACCTCAGGCGTGCCGTGTGCAGGGGAACGGGCACGACCGTCCCGACACCCGAGGTGACCTCGGAACAGGCCAGCGATGCCAGGAGCTTCCCGAGCTCGCAGGCAACAGGGCGGAGGCCGCGCAGCTTGAGCGCGAGCAGAGCGGATCTGAGGGGGCCCTCGTAGGCCGCGACCGATCTTGCCAGGCCGAATGCGGGCGGCCGGGCCCCCGCGCACCTGCGGCAGAGGTCGGGGGCAGGGGCTGCCAGGGGCGCTCCGCACCGCTCACACCAAGGGGGGTGCAGCAGGAGCAGCGTCCGCCGGCAGTCTGGGCAAAACGCGCTACCCAGGCCTCCGCAGCCTCCACAGTGGGCCGGATAGACGAGATCGAGCAGCCCCCTCCACACCCAGTCAATCGGGTGGCGGGCAGCGACTTCCTGGGGCTATGC
>JBBIJB010000126.1:4738-5008 GCA_037446215.1 Armatimonadota bacterium | reverse complement strand
AGTTCAGGGCGTAGATCGCGGCGCTGGTCTCCTTGCCGTAGGGGACCAAGTAGGTGTCCCAGCTCATCTCGACGCCCGCTTCGGCCAGCTGCTCGGCCATGCTTCGGCCGTCGGTGCTGCTGAACATGAACACCAGGATGTTCCGCTCCTGTAGCTCGCGCGCCAGCTTCACCGCACCCTCCGTTGTGGGCATGGCACCCACACAGGCGGCAAAGCCGGGCATGCGGCCGTCCACCAGCTTGATGCCCTGGGTTCGAAGGATCGCGTCGT
>JBBIJB010000126.1:2169-4728 GCA_037446215.1 Armatimonadota bacterium | reverse complement strand
AACCCGAGGTAGATCCCATTCGGCGGGTTGCCGTTGGCGTACCGCAGCGCCTCGATCACCTCCTGGGCCATCAGCGTGGCCACCCCCGCGTCGAGCGCGTCGCCCAGGTAGGGCAGCCACAGCTGCTCGGTCGGAACCTGAGGCAGCAGCCCGCGTGCTATCCGCAGGGGCTCCTGGGCCTCCTCCAGGGTCTTCACCCGAATGCCGGTCAGCGCCAGTATCAGCGGGAGGTTGAAGGCCGTGTTGGGGAACTCCAGCTTGTGGGCACCCCCCTTGGCCTCCATCGTTTCGGCGAGCTTCTGCTCGGCCTCCGCGACGTACTTATGGGCTCCCTTGATCGCTGCGGTGGCTATGATGCGAGACATGCAGCTTCCCTCCTATGGTTTCTCCAAGAACCCAGGTATCCGGACATGGGCTAGACCCCCGCCGGGACGACGTCGTACATCATGGGCCGCAGCTTGAGCGCCTCTCGCTTCTTGTTGAGGTGGGCAACGATCAACTGCGCGGCCTTCGCAGGGTCGGACTCGAACGCGAACTTCCCTCCGGTGATCCCCTCGATGTCCTCCGTGACGAACTTCGTAACCGCGTCGCTGCCGAGTATGTTGAGAGGCGTTCCGAGCACGGTGAAGAGCCCGGAGGCCACGGCGTAGAACCCGATCGCGATGGCCTTCTCCGACCACCAACCCGGAGCCGCGGCCGCCACGGGAAGCTCCGAGAAGTCGCGGCCGATGCCGCCCTCCCGCACGATCTCTATGAGCGCCCCCAGTATCCGGCTGTTGTCGACGCACGAGCCGGCGTGCAGGACCGGAGGGATCCCGACCGTCTCGCAGATCTCCTGCAGCCCGCGTCCGGCGTGCTTGAACGCCGCCTCGGGCTGGAGCAGCCCAGCCTTGCCGCAGGTGATAGCGGCGCATCCTGTCTCCACCACGAGCACGTCGTGGCGCAGCAGCTCGTAGGTCAGGCCTAGATGGCCCTCGTCCTGAACGAGCTTCGGGCTGTCGCAGCCGACGATCCCCACAACGCCCCGGATCCGCCCGGCGATGATGGCGTCGTTGAGCGGGCGCCACCCGCCGCGATACTTGCCGCCGAGCATGTTGGCTATCGACTCGGTTGTGAACCCGGCCACGACGTCCATCTTGTGCTCGGGTATGGCGACACGCGACTTGTCGCGGTTCGCGAAGTTCTCAACGGCCCGGCCCACGATCTCCCTGGCCGCCGCCGCTCCCCGCTCCTCATTGAACTCGATGTGTGTGGTGCCGGGGATCTTCGCCAGCGACGAAGTGGAGATGACCTTGGTGTGGAAGCAGGAAGCCACCTCCAACAGGCCCGGCATTATGCACTGGACGTCGACCAGGAATCCGTCGACGGCCCCGGTCACCATGGCGAGCTCCTGCTGCAGGAAGTTGCCGGCGATGGGCACGCCGCGGCGCATCAGCACCTCATTCGCCGTGCAGCAGATCCCGGCGACGTTGATGCCGGTGGCGCCCAGCTCCTTGGCCTTGGCAAGCAGGGCCGGATCGGCCGCCGCGTCCACTATCGCCTCGGCGAGCAGCGGCTCGTGTCCGTGCACCAGGATGTTGACCTGGTCCTCGCGGAGCACCCCCAGGTTGACCTGGGCACGAACCGGCTTGGGCGTACCGAACAGCACGTCCTGGAGGTCGGTCGCGACCATCGAGCCCCCCCAGCCGTCGGCCAGGGCGCTGCGGATCCCGCCGTAGATCAGGCTTCGGAACTCCGTATCGGTACCCATGTTGGTGCGGTGCATCACGTCCACGATCTCGCGATCCACTCCGCGCGGGGTGACGCCCAGCTTGCGCCAGATCTCCTGCTGCTTGGCCGGGGCCCGCTTCACGAAGACGATCTCGCCGTCCTGTCGTCCGAACTGGTCCAAACAGACCTGCGCAACCTCCTCGGCGACCTCGGAGAGCGGGCGGCCGTCGGTCTTCACACCGAACTCCTCGGCGAGCGCCAGGAGCCTGGCCTCGTCCTTGATGCCGTACCCGGGTGCCTCCCCCTTGGCGGCAAGCTTCAGGAGGTGGGCGACCGACCTTCCATGATCGGAGTGGGCTGCCGACCCGGCGGCCATGGAGCGTGCCAGCCGACGCGCTGCGATCGTGTGGATGTCGGCACCGCAGATTCCGATCTGCGGGCGCCTGCTCCCGGGCATTCCGAGGTTACACGGCCCCAGGTGGCAGATGGTGCAGCAGATCCCAAGCTCCCCTACGCGGCACTGGGAGCCAAGCGCGTCCGTACGATCCCATATGGTGGCGATGCCCTCGGCCTTCGCCCTCTCCCGCATCTGCAGGCTGGCAGGATCCGTACGAACTTTCGGCGTAGCAGCATCGCTCATACCGTCGCCCTCCTATCGAGTCTGTTCTCAAGCTGATCAACTAGCCGGGCGACCGCGGCCGTAACGGCCGGGTCTGTCCCGGCGGTCATCCCACCCGAACGCTCTCCCTCCAGCAACGCCTCGCTGTATGGTATGGTGCCGATTCGATCGATCCCCTCGAGATGTGCCTCCAGGTAGTCCTCGTCTGCCTGACCGCGAACTCGATTGGC
>JBBIJB010000126.1:0-2112 GCA_037446215.1 Armatimonadota bacterium | reverse complement strand
CCAGCCCTCCCCGGCTCGTATCCACAACAACAAGGAGGGCATCCGCGCCCTGGGCGCTCCGGCGGCCGAGATGCTCAAGCCCGGCCTCGAGATCGACGACCACGGCCTCGCCCCGCTCCAGGACCACATGGTCCAACATCCGGCGGAGAAGAACGCTCTGGGGGCACGCGCAGCCGGCTCCGCCCCGGCTGATCGCGCCGGCAACGACGAGCCGTATGCCGCCGTGGCTGATCGCCACGCGCTCCAGGAGATCGTCGACGCGGGGATTCAATCGGACGAAGCCGTCCGATCCGCCCACCCGTTGCTCGATCTCATCCTTCAACTCCAAGAGAGGGGGCGCGTCGCCGGCTGGAAAGCCCAGCGCCAGCGCGAGCGTAGGGTTGGGGTCGGCGTCGATCGCGGTTACGTTGTAGCCGCGATCGACCATCTCAGCCGCAAGGAGGGCTGAGACCGTGGTCTTACCCACCCCCCCTTTGCCGGAAATCGCCAGCTTCATCGCGTGCGGTCTGCCTCCGCAACGGGTGGTCGCTACTTCGTGCGCCGATCCGAGCCGGGAAGCCCTGCCGGGCGGCGCGGATGGCCTATGCCGAACCGCGGACAGCTATCCATCCGCATTATCCGGTCGAGGCCCCTAACGAGGCATCGGGTGAGCAATTGATTCTTCAAGAGGGCTGGCCAAACCGCCATCCCCGCCCGCCAATGAAGGCCCGGGAGGCAGAGACCGAATCCGGCCCCGGCACTGCTGTTGCGCTCTGGAACCCGGGCACCGATTCCTGCGTACTCCGATCGTGCGGCCGGCAGATCCTCGAGCTGTCTAGGAGGAGGTAGAACGTCGTCGTGCTGTTGTAGTAGACTGGGAAAGACGCCTAGGAAGTAGTGCGGAGAGAGGGATAGGGCGAGTTTCGAGCTCCCGAGCCCGCTGAGGGCCGGAAGTGGGAAGACGTTGATTGCAAGCTATCACTGGAGGGATGAGCGTGCATAGTCGGAAGATCGTTTCTATCGTCGTGGTAACGGCCTTTGTGCTTGCAGCCGCTGCCTCACTGGCCGTTGCCAAGGCCCCAGACGGCATCCTGTTCAAGCAGCTGTATGCGCCCAAGGAGGGCACCGATCTGGCCAAGGCCATGCCCTGCCTGGTCTGCCACACCAAGATGCCGGCAGACAAGACGGTGAACCCCTACGGGACCGATGTGGGAAAGGCGGCCGGCGGCAAGCCCATAGCCCAGAGCGCCTTCCGCGCGGTCGAGAAGTTGGACTCCGACAAGGACGGCTTCTCGAACCTGGACGAGATCAAGGCAGGCACGCTCCCTGGCGACCCGAAGTCGAAGCCGAAGAAGTAGCAGGGGTCGTACTCGCCGTCGTGGCGAGGCCGCCCTCTCCTCAGCCGGACTACGTGGGCTGGGATGATATCCTGTTCGTGATCGGCGGGTTCCGGTGGAAGGCCCGGATGAGTGCCATACGACCGGCTATGAGCCGGTCGGGAACCAGCTGCGCGAGCCCGGGCTGGTGGGGACATGGGCCTTCAACAGCATTCAGCGCGAGGCATGCCACGGCAGGGGCGCACTTCACGCCAGGAGGCTTAATCGAGCACCGAGAGCCGGCGCCTACAGGGGGAGCCGCCACCAGCTGCCACACGCCGAACATCGTGAGGAACGCGATAGTGAAGGGCCGCCAGGTCGTGGGCGGGGCAGTTACGCTCGAGTTCGCCTGCCTGAGGGGGTGCACACGCTGGGCAAGTGGACCTAGCTGGCAGCACGAGCCCCTCGGCCTGCTGGAGGATGCCGGGCCGCGATCGCCGAAGCCCTGTCACGCGCAGGGCTTCGACTGCTTTTCGTAGGGTGGAGATGCAGCAGCGAACTTGGGTTTCCGGGGGTGGACGATGAAGCTGTTGCTCGGCCTTCTATGCTCCACCGTGGTGGGATTCGCCCTCCTGGCGGCGGTGCCGGCATCGCCGGCGGGCACACCGTTGGCAGGATGCCCGAGTTGCCACGTTGCCGGTAAGTACAGGGCGCTGGACGCATCGCTGAAAACCATGAAGGGACATCCGGCGCTCGCCTCCCCGACCGTGGCGGTCTGCGTTGCCTGCCATAAGAAGAACGGCCGTGCTCCCGAGTT
>JBBIJB010000125.1:0-5171 GCA_037446215.1 Armatimonadota bacterium | reverse complement strand
CTGAAGATGCGCACGCTGATGAGCGAGATCCTGTCGCGTCACACGGGACAGCCGCTGGATAGGATCGAACGTGACACCGACCGCAACTTCTGGATGAGCGCTGAGGACGCGAAGGGCTACGGGATAATCGACGAGGTGATACTGCCCCGAGAGGGGGGTAGGGTGAAGGCAGGATGAAGTGCTCCTTTTGCGCCAGGCCCCAGGAGCAGGTACGGAAGCTCGTGGCAGGCCCCGGGGTCTACATCTGTGACGAGTGCATCGCGCTCTGTGGAGAGATCATGGCGGAGGAGCTGGCGGAGGCGGCAGGTCACCGCCCTCCCCGCCCCTCCTCCATGCCGAAGCCGCGGGAGATCTATGCGACGCTCTGCGAGCATGTCGTCGGCCAGGACCGCGCCAAGAAGGCGCTGGCCGTCGCAGTGTACAACCACTACAAGCGCATCGGAGCCCGCCGCCCCGCGGAGGTAGAGCTGCAGAAGTCCAACATCCTGCTGATCGGTCCCACCGGGTGCGGCAAGACCCTCCTCGCCCAGACCCTGGCCCGGATCCTCGATGTGCCGTTCGCGATAGCAGACGCCACCTCGCTCACCGAGGCGGGGTACGTTGGGGAGGACGTCGAGAACATACTCCTACGCCTGATCCAGGCCGCCGGCAACGACATTCGGAAGGCAGAGCGGGGGATCATCTACATCGACGAGATCGACAAGATCGCCCGGAAGAGCGAGAACCCAACGATCACCAGGGACGTGTCGGGCGAGGGTGTGCAGCAGGCCATGCTCAAGATCCTGGAGGGGACTACCGCCAACGTTCCTCCGCAGGGCGGGAGGAAGCACCCACACCAGGAGTTCCTCCAGATAGACACCACTGACATCCTGTTCATCTGCGGTGGCGCGTTCGAGGGATTGGACCGCATCATCGAGAGCCGCATACGGAAGACGAGCATCGGGTTCAAAGCTACGATCGAGCCGCGCAGCAAGCGGCACCTCTCGGAGGTGCTGCGTCAGACGATGCCGCAGGATCTGCTGCGCTACGGCCTGATCCCTGAGTTCATAGGGCGGCTCCCGATAATCGTCCCACTCGAACCCCTCGACGAGTCCGACCTGATGGCGGTGCTTGTCGAGCCGAAGAACTCGCTGGTGCGCCAGTATCAGCGGATTCTGGAGATGGACGGCGTGGAGCTGGTCTTCACGGACGGGGCCCTCAGGGCGATCGCCCAGGAGACGCTCGCGCGCAGCACCGGGGCGCGCGGGCTGCGCACAGTCATCGAGGAGATAATGCTGGACATAATGTACGAGATCCCTTCCAGGGGAGACCTCCGGCGCTGTGTCGTGACCGAGGAGGCCGTTCTCCACCGCAGGGACCCCCTTCTGATGACAGAGAGAGAGCTGGCAGATCAGGCGCAAGAGAAGACCGCCTCGTAGCCGCTTCCGCGGGAACATACCTGCCCCCTACCGCGTTCAACATATCAGCGGGCACCAGGTAGGCCCGGCGCAGTCGAGATCAGGCAAGGAGGATTGGACAGCTGTGGCAGACGATCCGGTCAGGGTTCCCGATAGCCTTCCGCTACTGCCCCTGAAGGGCACGGTGGTGTTTCCCCACCAGGTCCAGGGGCTGGGCGTGGGCCGCAAGAAGTCACTGAGGGCGCTTGACGCCGCCATGGCGGCCGAGAGGCTGATAGTGCTTGCCGCCCAGCGCGACGACGACGTTGACGACCCTGCGCCAGCGGAGATCCACACCGTGGGGACCGTGTGCCGCGTCCTGCAGGTGGGCAAGCAGCCCGATGGAGTAGTCCACATCATCGTCGAGGGGCTCCTGCGTGCGGACCTGAAGTCATTCGCACAGGAGGAGCCCTGCTTCGTAGTCGAGGTCGCCGAGAGGCCGGAGACCGTCGAGAAGAGCATGGAGGTCGAGGCCTTCATGCGCGGCGTCGTCTCCCAGTTCGAGAGGTTCGCCCGGTACTCCCGATCGGTCCCGCCGGACCAACTGGCAACGATCACGCAGGTGGAGGATCCCGGCAGGCTGGCCGATCTCGTGGCCCAACACATCTCGCTCAAGCTGGAAGAGCGCCAGGAGCTCTTGGAGGCCGACCCGAAGGCGAGGCTCGAGCAGTTGAGCACGATCCTCGGGCGGGAGATCAGCGTCCTGGAGTTGGAGCGGAAGATCCAGAACCGCGTGCGCAAGCAGATGGAGAAGTCCCAGCGCGAGTACTTCCTGAAAGAGCAGATGAAGGCAATCCAGCACGAGCTGGGCGAGGCTGATGAGAGACAGGCCGAGGTCTCGGAGTACCGCAAGAAGATAGACGCTGCCGGACTACCCGAGCACGTGAAGGCCAAGGCGCTGGAGGAGTTGGGCCGCCTCGGGAAGATGCCTCCAATGGTCGCCGAGGCGGTGGTAGTAAGGACATACCTGGACTGGATCCTGGCCGTCCCCTGGAGCGTCCGAACGGAGGACCGGCTCGACATAGACGAGGCCAGGGGCATCCTGGACAAGGACCACTACGGGCTCGATAAGGCGAAGGACCGTGTCATCGAGTATCTCGCGGTCCGGAAGCTGTCTCCGGAGTCGAGGGGCCCGATCCTCTGCTTCGTAGGACCCCCCGGCGTGGGAAAGACCTCCGTCGGGCGGTCCATCGCGAGGGCGCTTGGCCGCAAGTTCGTCCGGATCTCCCTGGGCGGCGTGCGCGATGAGGCTGAGATCCGCGGACATCGCCGCACCTACGTCGGTGCCCTGCCCGGGCGGATCGTTCAGGGGCTGAAGACCGCGGGCAGCCGGAACCCCGTCTTCATGCTCGACGAGATCGACAAGCTCGGCGTCGACTTCAGGGGGGATCCCTCGGCGGCGCTCCTGGAGGCGCTTGACCCCGAGCAGAACCACGCGTTCAGCGATCACTACCTGGAGCTGGCGCTCGACCTGAGCGAGGTCATGTTCATCACTACAGCCAACATCCTCGAGACCATCCCGCCTGCGCTGCGTGATCGGATGGAGGTCATCCGGTTCGCCGGGTATACAGAGGACGAGAAGACGAAGATCGCGGAGCAGTTCCTGATCCCCAAACAGCTTACGGCCAACGGGCTCAAGCCGCAGATGCTCAGTCTTACGAACGAGGCTCTTCGCCTGATAGCCCGCGAGTACACTCGGGAGGCAGGTGTGAGGAACCTCGAGCGGGAGATTGGGACGATATGTCGCAAGGTCGCCACAGCGGTCGCCCGGGGCAGCGCGGAGGGTGACCGCGTAACGCGCGCGAACCTCCACCGATTCCTCGGTCCGCCCAGGTTCAGATTCGGGGCCGCCGAGAAGGAGGACGAGATCGGTGTGGCGACCGGCCTGGTCTACACCGAGATGGGCGGGGATGTGATCGCCGTGGAGGCGACGCTGATGAGGGGAGAGGGAAAGCTCGCCCTCACGGGACAGCTCGGCGACGTCATGAAGGAGTCGGCGCAGGCGGCCCTCTCCTACGTGCGGTCGCGTGCGCGAAGGTTCGGCGCCGATGAGGAGTTCTACCAGCGCACCGACGTCCACATCCATGTGCCGGCCGGCGCGGTGCCGAAGGACGGCCCTTCCGCGGGCATCACGATGGCCACCGCCCTTGCGTCAGCGGTCTCGGGCCAGCCGGTTCGCCGGGACGTAGCCATGACCGGCGAGATAACCCTTCGGGGAAGGGTGCTGCCGGTTGGGGGAGTGAAGGAGAAGATCCTCGCGGCCCACAGGGCAGGGCTCAAGACCGTCATCCTACCGAAGGAGAACGACAAGGACCTCTATGAGATACCCGCCAATGTGCGCAAGCAGGTCCGGTTCGTGTCGGTAGACCACATGGACCAGGTGCTGACCGCGGCACTGCTGGCGCGCAGCGAGCAGGCGGCGATGTCTCCCCCGGCGGTGGCCTCGCCGCTGGGGCCGTTCCTGCCTCCGGTACCGCCCGCGCCTGCGCAGCAAGAGCGCCGGCCCCCGGGCACCCAGGTGAGCTAGCGGCTTCACCTTGGGCCCGCCCTGACTTCCCCGCCCCTGCCTTGACACCGTTTTTCGTCAATCGGTACAATGACGTGAGAGTCCCACTAAACTCCCTACATCTGGAGGGGGATGCGCAACGTAGTGTAGATCCAGGGAGGTGACCAACATCGAAGCCCTAGGTCCCATTGCCCTGACGATGGCCGTGGGCCTGGTCGCTCTCGTCGCCGGGTACCTCCTGCGCAGGACCATCGCCGAAGCGAAGATCAAGTCAGCCGAAGACGCTGCCAGGAAGATTGTCGAGGAGGCACAGAAGGAGGCTGAGGCAGGGAAGCGGGAGGCCGTCGTCGAGGCCAAGGACGAGGCATTCCGACTCAGGCGGGAAGCAGAGAGAGAGATCCGCGAACAGCGCGCGGAGCTTCAGCGGCTGGAACGGCGTCTGGTTCAGCGAGAGGAGAATCTGGAGCGCAGGTCCGAGAGTCTTGAGAGGCGGGAGCACAGCCTGGCCGAGAAGGAGCAAGCGATAGTCGCGACCCGTGATGAGGCCGCGAGGTATAGAGACGCGCAGAAGTCGGAACTCGAGAGGATTGCCGCACTAACCGAGGACGCGGCCAGGACGCAGATACTCGCTGCGGTCGAGGCCGACGCGCGCAACGACTCCCTGCAGCTGATAAGGCGCATCGAGGGAGAAGCCCGCGAGGAGGGAGAGCGCAGGGCTCGAGATATCGTCGCGCTGGCCGTTCAGCGCTGCGCCGCAGAGCACACCGCCGAGATGACCGTCTCGGTAGTACCACTCCCCAACGAGGACATGAAGGGCAGGATCATCGGCCGGGAAGGGCGCAACATCCGTGCCTTGGAGAGCCTGACCGGGGTTGACCTGATCATAGACGACACCCCTGAGGCCGTGACGGTCTCCTCGTTCGATCCGGTCCGCCGCGAGGTGGCGAGAATCGCGCTCGAGAAGCTGATGACCGACGGGCGCATCCACCCCGGGCGCATCGAGGAAGTGGTCGAGAAGGCCCGGGCCGAGATCGAGGACCGTGTCCGAGAGGAGGGGGAACAAGCGGCCTTCGAGGCAAACGTCCACGGGCTTCATCCCGAGGAGGTTAAGGTGCTCGGGAGGCTGCGGTTCCGGCACTCCTATGGGCAGAACCTGCTCCGGCATGCTGTGGAGGTATCGCTCCTCTCGGGACTGCTCGCCTCCCACCTGGACGCGGATCCTGCGCTCG
>JBBIJB010000124.1:0-5389 GCA_037446215.1 Armatimonadota bacterium | reverse complement strand
CCAGATCCTCGCAAAGGTGTCCAGATGTAAGGCAACTTTGGAGACACTACACTAGTCACTCCGGCGTTGCCACACCGCCGTTTGGATCTTGTCGCCTTCCCTCTGCTCTTGGCCGCAATGCTCCTTGTCGGGCGCGGCCTGTACGTTCTGGCTCTGGGCCAGCCCCTCTTCTGCCGACGTGCTCTCATCATCGGCGCCGGGTGGGCCGGGCAAACCATAGCGGAGAGCCTGGTAGATCAGGGCAACGGGGTGTACCAAGTCGTCGGGTTCATCGATGACGACCCTGCAAAGGAGGGTCGCTCCTACCGCTTCTCCGATAGCACTCTGACCGTCCTGGGGGGCCGGCAGTCGGTCGCGGGCCTGGTGCGGGAGCATTGGGTGACAACCCTCATTCCCGCCATCACCGATGGGTTGGACGGCGAGTTGGTCCAGATCCTCACCGACTGCCTTGAGCAGGGCGTGGAGATCGTGCCGATGCCTTTGCTCTACGAGCAGCTCACGGGCCGCGTTCCGGTAAAGCACGTCGGTGACAACTGGCATGTGGCCATGCCCATCCACCATCCGGGTACAGGCAACCTATGGCCGCTGACCAAACGTGTCATGGACATCTCCCTGGCCTCCGTGGGCCTACTCTTCCTGGGGATCGCGACCCCGTTCATCGCTCTCGCTATCTACATGGACTCCCGGGGGCCCATCTTCTACTCGCAGGAACGGGTGGGCAAGGGCGGGCGACGCTTCAGGGCCTACAAGTTCCGTTCGATGGTTCGGAACGCGGAGAACGGGCAGGCCCGGTGGGCTGATAGGAACGATGCACGGGTTACTCGTGTGGGCCGTCTCCTGCGCATTACCCACATCGACGAGTTCCCCCAGTTCCTCAATGTCCTGAAAGGTGATATGAGCGCCGTGGGCCCCAGGCCGGAGAGGCCGGAGTTTGTTGAGCAGTTGGCGAAGGAGATCCCCTTCTACCGCGTGCGCCACGCGGTCAAGCCGGGCATGGCAGGCTGGGGGCTGGTGAAGCAAGGATACGGCGCCTCTGTTGAAGACGCGCTGGTCAAGCTCCAGTACGACCTCTACTACATCAAGCACCAGTCGCTCTGGTTGGACATTGTCATCCTACTCAAGACCTTTGCCGCCGCGCTGACCCTGCGTGGCAGGTAGATAGCGGCAGTCCCTTCAGGCAGCCCTCCCAGGCGGGAATCCACCCACCCCGCCTGGAACATAACCCAAGCACAACCTGACATCTCAGAACCCGGGCCCGGCGTCCAATTTCGGGTGGAGCCATGCGTTGGATCCGCCTGGATGGAGCGAAGGGTCCCTAACAGGAGGCACTCTGATCATGGCTACGATCACGTCGATCACCGCCCGCGAGATCATCGATTCGCGGGGCAATCCCACCGTTGAGGCCGATGTCACCCTTAGCGACGGCGCGTTCGGGCGGGCCGCGGTGCCCTCGGGGGCGTCGGTGGGAGCGCACGAGGCGCTGGAGCTGCGAGACGGCGAGGCGGGCCGCTACCTGGGCAAGGGGGTGAGGCGCGCGGTCGCAAACGTGCTGGAGAAGGTGGCGCCGGCGCTTGTGGGGCGCGATGCCTACGACCAGACGGCGATTGACCGGGCGCTGCTTGAGTTGGACGGGACGGAGCACAAGAGCGCGCTCGGCGCGAACGCGATCCTGGCGGTTTCGCTGGCGGTGGCCAGGGCAGCGGCTGCCTCGAAGGGGCAGCCGCTCTGGAAAGCGCTGGGCGGCGATGAGGCGTGCCTGCTCCCCGTGCCCTTGATGAACATCGTGAACGGCGGCGCGCACGCGGACAACCGGCTGGACGTGCAGGAGTTCATGATCGTCCCGGCAGGGTTCGACTCGTTCGCGGAGGCGCTGCGGGCCGGGGTGGAGACCTTCCACCATCTGAAGAAGGCGCTGCACTCTTCCGGCATGAGCACCGCGGTGGGCGACGAGGGCGGCTTCGCGCCCGACCTGCCCTCCACGGAGGCCGCGATCGAGGCGGTGCTGGCGGCGATCGAGAAGGCAGGGTACGTGCCGGGCAAGCAGATCGCGCTGGCCCTGGACGTGGCCGCGAGCAGCATGTTCGCGAGCGGCGAGCCGGGCCTCTCGGGCGGCTTCTACGACTTCGCCGGTGAGGGGCGCCACCGCACAGGGGCCGAGATGGTCGACTTCCTCGCGTCGCTGGTCGAGCGCTACCCTATCGTCTCGGTCGAGGACGGCCTGGACGAGAACGCCTGGGCCGACTGGAAGGCGCTGACCGAGCGCCTGGGCAGCCGGGCGCAGCTCGTGGGCGACGACCTGTTCGTGACGAATCCCAAGATCCTTCGGCGAGGCATCGCCGAAGGCGTGGCCAACGCCATCCTGATCAAGCTCAACCAGATCGGCTCGCTCACCGAGACCCTCGAGACGATCTCGATGGCGAAGCAGGCGGGCTACGGCACGATCATCTCCCACCGCTCCGGCGAAACCGAGGACTCGACGATCGCCGACCTGGCCGTGGCCACCTCGGCCGGGCAGATCAAGACCGGGGCGCCTTCGCGCAGCGAGCGGGTCGCCAAGTACAACCAGCTCCTGCGGATCGAGGAGGCCCTGGGTGATCGGGCGCGGTACGCCGGATGGGACACATTCCCAGAGGGCGCTCGCAGGTAGGCCCGTAAGTTGAAGATCAGCCAGCAGGGGATGGGCACGGCGGCCCTCCTGATAGTGGCGGGCGCCGTGCTGAGCCGCATCTTCGGCTTCGTCCGGGAGACCGTGATCGCCTATCAGTTTGGCGCCACGGCCCAGACCGATGCCTATCTCGTAGCGGTCGTCATCCCGGCGGTGATCTCAGGGCTCGCGGCCGGTGCGGTCACCATCGCCCTGGTGCCCGTCTTCACGGAGCACCGGCTGAAGGCCACAGACAGTGCGGCCTGGGCGGTGGCGGGAAGCGTGTTCAGCGCCACCGCCCTCCTGCTCTGCGCCGCCGCCGCCGTCTTCTTCCTGGCGGCGCCCTTTGTAGCGCCCCTGATCGGGCCCGGCCTCTCCCCGGAGAGCAAGGCGCTGGCGGTGCGCCTGTCGCGGCTGCTCGCCCCGACCATAGTCCTGATCGGCCTCATCGGGGTGGCGACGGCCGTGTTGAACGCGTACCGGCACTTCACCTACCCGGCCTTCGCGGGGATCCTCTACAACCTCGGGATGATCGCGGGCGCCCTCCTGCTCGGCCGCGCGATGGGGCTCGGCGGGCTGGCCCTGGGAGCGGTGGCAGGAGCGGCCGCCCAGTTCCTGGTCCTGTCGGCGCTCGTGGCCGGCAAGGGGCCCCTCTGCTGGCCCACGCTTCGAGCCCTTAGCCATCCGGGAGTCAGGCGAGTCGGCGCGCTGGCGCTGCCGGTGGTAGCGGGCAGCCTCGTGGCGCAGGTCAGGGTCGTCGTGGAGCGGGTGCTGGCATCCGGGTTGGACCCCGGAAGTATATCTGCACTCAACTTCGCCTTGCGGGTGAAGGAGTTGCCTATCGCAATACTCGCTTCCTCGATCGCGGTCGCCACCTTCCCCTTCCTTGCCGAGCACGCGACCGCCGCCAGGATAGACCGGCTTCGCCAGACCCTCTCCGATGGGCTTCGCATGCTCTGGTTCATCCTGTTCCCGACCTCGGTGGGGCTGCTGGTGCTCCGGGTGCCGGTCATCCGGCTGCTGTTCGAGCGGGGCGCCTTCGACTCCACCGCCACCCAGATGACGGCGGTCGCCCTCCTCTACTACTCACTGGGCATCGTCGCAGTCGGGGCCCATCCGCTGCTGGCGCGCACGTACTTCGCTATGCAGGACACCATGACGCCAGTCAAGCTGAGCCTGGCGGAGGTCACGCTGAATGTCGTCCTGAACCTGATCCTGGTGCGCCACATGGCCCACGGCGGCCTCGCCCTTGCCAACTCGATCGCGGCCGTGGCCGGGTTTGTGCTGCTGGCCTACTTCCTGCGCGGCAGATTGGGGCATCTCGACGGCAGGCGGATCGTGCGCTCGGCCGTGAAGTTCGCGCTCGCCTCGCTGGTGATGGGGGTCGCGGTGGCCTTCGCCCACGACTACTCGGCCTCCATCATGCCGAATCCCGGCCTCTTCCAGAAGCTGCTTCAGATGGGCGGGCTGATAGCGCTCGGCGGAGCGGTGTACGTGGGCGCCGCGGCGCTGCTGCGGGCGGAGGAGCTCGCGGAGGTGGTCAGGCGGGTGGTTTCCAGGGTGCTGCTTCGGGATCAAGCCCCTGCTGCCGTCAAGTGAGGCCTAGGGCATCCTGCAGGGCCAGGTCGATGGCGCGCATGGCTTCGGGCGGAAAGGCCCCGAGGCGGCTGCACTGTCCCGGGGCACGAACACCTTGCAGGGCAGGTGGCGGTGCGCGCGCGTGCTGGTGATGGCGGCGATGTGCCTGCTCAGAGACGTAGATCATCTTCCGGCGGGGCATGATACGGGTCGGCCGAACTAGGTCCGGACCTAGTTGGGCGAGCTGCCGGGCGCCTCAAGGGGTTCTCGCCCCCCCCAAGATCGCCCGCAAAGTTCACCCAGGCCGACCTCGCCGACCGGCACCGTAGGCCAGGCCCCGCCGAGCCGATATCCCTATCCGGGGCCGCCTGGCGGTGCCGGGTCTGGACAGTACTGCGGAAGGGCGGGATGATTGGGAAAAGGCCAGGAGGTGTACTGCCATGCCCGTCCATCTGCTGACGCGCCGCTTCACGGTGGAGGAGTACTACCGCATGGCCCAGGCCGGGATTCTCTCCGAGGACGATCGGGTCGAGCTGATCGAGGGAGCGATCGTCGAGATGGCCGCGATTGGGAGCAGACATGCTGCGTGCGTCGGCCGACTCACGGCCCTCTCTTCCACCGCGCAGACCGGGGGAATTGTGTGGGTCCAGAACCCCATCCGCCTTGGAGAGCATTCCGTGCCCCAGCCCGACCTGGCGCTGCTCCGCCTGCGGCCTGACTTCTACGCTTCCGCGCATCCGGGCCCCGGCGATGTCCTGCTGCTCGTTGAGGTGTCCGAGACGTCCGCCGACTCCGACCGCGAGGTGAAAGTGCCACTCTACGCCCGCGCGGGCATCCCCGAGGTCTGGCTGGTGGATCTGGAAGGCGAGGTAATCGAGGTCTACCGGCAGCCATCGGCAGAGGGCTACCGCGAGGCGCGGCAGGTCCGCCGCGGCGAGGCGCTGTCCCCCGAGGCCTTCCCCGACCTGACACTGGCCGCGGACGAGGTTCTGGGCTGATCACCCGCGAGGAGGTCCGCTGTCGCTATCTCACCGCCGCGGGGGCTTGGCCGGGGCACGGCCCCGCTCCAGATCGACCTCACGCTACAGCCGCGCACTCGCTGCGACGCCATAGACGTCACCGAGAGGGTGCGTGAGGTGCACGGCGATGCGCTGGCGCCCTACCGCC
>JBBIJB010000123.1:4243-5394 GCA_037446215.1 Armatimonadota bacterium | reverse complement strand
ACATGGCGCTCCGTATCCTGGAGGCGGGGGGACTGCATCCCGACCGCGATGTCAGGCGCGAGCGCCTCGCACCTGCTCCCTCGACCGACGGCGTGAAGGACCGGAGGCTCGATGCCTACTTCTGGGCTGGAGGCGTTCCGACCGGCACCGTGATCGACCTTGCTGTCTCTCCAGGTATACGGATCCGCCTGGTTCCGCTCGACGGAGTAGTCCCGGCGCTGCAGCGCAAGTGGCCGGGCGTCTACTTCAGGTCGGTCATCCTGAAGGAGATTTACCCTGGGCTGCCCGCGAACGTGCCGACGTTCAGCATGCCCGTACTGCTCGTTGTCCACAAGGACTTCGATGCCGACCTTGCCTATCAGATCACAAAGCTGGTGTTTGAGCGGCGCGCAGAACTCGCCCAGGTGCACAAGGAGGCGGCCAACATAACGACGCTTGGAGCAGCGACACGGTCGCCCGCTCCCTACCATCCAGGGGCGATCAGGTACTACCGCGAGCGCGGCGTGGAAGGGTTCTAGGAAGACCACCACTTCGCCGGCGACGGCCGCCCAGGCGGCGGCCGCCGCCGACGTATCTCTGTACCTCCTCGGGAGAGTCGATGAGAAGCCAGGACGAGCCGGCGCCGGTAAAGTCAGACGAGGAGCTAAGGGAGATCGTCGAGGAGTACGAAGGCAAGACCCGCAAGCTCACCGGACGGTGGGCCTTCCTGGCAACAGGCCTCGCGGTCTTCATGTCGCTGTACCACCTCTACGCCGCAAACGCCGCGGTGGTGCAGCACGTACACCTCACCCGCCACCTCATGCTCGCGCTCGTGCTGAGCTTCATGCTGTTTCCGGCGACGAAGCGCTCCATGCAGCGCGGGGCGCCCACCTTCTACGACCTGACCCTGGTGGCGCTCAGCGTCCTGGTGCTCGGTTATGTCTTGGTCGACTTCGAGGCCTTCATCTACCGGCCGTACATCCCGACCGCCCTCGACATCGCCTTCGGGGCCATCACGATACTGCTGGTTCTCGAGGCGACGCGCCGGACGGTCGGCAACGCCCTGCTGCTGCTCGTTGCTGCATTCATCGCCTACGCCTTCATAGGGCCGTGGCTCCCGGAGCCCTGGACCCACCGCGGCTACGGCCTCGTCCGCGTCGTCGGCCAGCTCT
>JBBIJB010000123.1:0-4227 GCA_037446215.1 Armatimonadota bacterium | reverse complement strand
GGGTCTTCGGCGTTCCACTTCAGGTCTCGGCCACATTCATAATCCTCTTCACCATCTACGGCGCGGTGCTTGACGCCTCCGGGGCCGGCAAGTTCTTCGTCGATCTGGCCCTGGCGATCACGAAGAGGCGACACACAGGGCCAGGGCAGGCGACGACGATCGCATCGTTCCTGCTGGGAGGGCCGTCCGGCAGCGGCGTTGCCACGACCGTGGCAGTGGGTGCCATCACCTACCCGATGCTGAAGCGCGCGGGATACGACCGGGAGTCGGCAGGGGGGCTGCTCTCGGCGGGCGGCATCGGGGCCGTGATCTCCCCGCCCATTCTGGGCGCAGCGGCGTTCATCATCGCGGAGATGCTGCGGATCTCCTACCTCAAGGTAGTCGCCATGGCTGTCATCCCGACGGTCCTCTACTACTTCTCGATCATGCTGATGATCGAGCTCGACGCCCGGCGCATGGTACTCCGGCGGGTCGAGATCGTTGCCGACAACACCCTGCGGCTGGTGGTCAGATACTGGTACCTTCTGTCCTCGCTGATCCTGATTCCCATCTTCATGATCATAGGCTTCACCGCGATCAAGGCGGTCTTCTGGGCCACGGTCATAGCCGCGGCTTCCAGCCTGCTTCGCCGGGACACGGCGCTTGTGACGGTCGAGCGCGCAAACACCGCCGGCGGGCCGTCGACGCTGGCCGTAGGAGGCTTCGCGGTCAACCCCGGAGGGCTGATCGGGGCTCTGGACAACGGCTCCCGGCAGGTGCTCAGCGTCGCCGTGACGACCGCGGCCGCGGGGATCATCGTAGGCGTGGTGAACCTGACGGGGCTGGGGCTGAAGGTCTCAGACGTGATCATCACCTACGCCGGCGGGCACCTGCTGCCCACACTTGTGCTCGCCGCCGTCGCTCTCTGGGTTCTTGGCCTGGCGCTGCCGATTACGGCGACCTACATCGTGGCCGCGGTCACGGTTGCGCCCGCGCTGACGAAGCTCGGCGTACCCGAGCTCGCCGCGCATATGTTCATCTTCTACTACTCCATCCTGTCGGAGGTCTCTCCTCCGGTAGGGCTCTCGCCCCTCGCCGCGGCCGCGCTGACGGGGGGCAGGCCGTTCCGCACGATGATGATGGCCTGGAAGTACACGCTGCCGGCGTTCGTCGTTCCCTTCATGTTCACGATACACGCCTCCGGGATGGGGCTGCTCCTCCAGGCGCCTTGGCAGACGGTCGCGTACACCTTCACCACGGCCGTCTTCGGCCTCACGGCGCTGGCCGCCGCGGTAACGGGATGGTTCCTGAGGAGGGCCACCGCTGTCGAGAGGCTCGTCCTGGCCGTTGCGGGAACCGTTCTCATCTACCCGTCGGCGCTCCAGGATGCCGCGGCGATCGTCGCGGTGCTGGGGGTTGCCGCGATACAGTGGTTCTCGCTGGCCCGGGCGCGGGAGGCAGCGGGGTAGGGGGCCCCACGGGCACGGCCCTGCGTCACGACAGGAATCACCCCGCACCGCGCGAACTCTCACTGTGGAGTCCGAGGCCGGAACCGCCTATGAAGCTTCAGCCCGTCCGGGAGGCCGACCAGCGCTTTCGCGACTGGATGCGCCGCTACCGGGAGGAGATCTCCGGGGAGGCGCCAGGCGAGGCGTGGCTGGACGACTACCTCAAGGTGCTCTTCGCCGAGCAGGGCAAGAACCGCCACATCTGGTGGGCGGTGGACGGCGGGCGCAAGGTCGGGTTCGCCGTGACGGTCCTGAGCAAGTACTGGGCAGACAAGAGGCGTACCCAGGCGCAGATCGGCGAGTTCTACATCTACCCCGAGTACCGGCGCGAGGGCCTGGGCAGGCGGCTCGCGCAGGCGGTGGTCGAGTGGTTGAAGTCGAACGGCGCAGACGAGATCCTAGCGGGCGTGGTCGCCGGGAACCTTCGCGGCCTCCGGTTCTGGGAGGCGGTGGGCTTCCAGATAGCCCGCTACTCGATGATCTACCGGCCGGATCGGCCCCGCGAGCCCGAAGAGGAAGACGAGAGCTGATCCCCCGCCGATGCCGACGCTCCGCCGCCTCCTGATTGCCAACCGGGGCGAGATCGCCGTGCGCGTGGTGCGCGCGTGCCGCGACATGGGCGTGGCACCGCTCGCGGTGTTCGCGCCGACAGACGCCGGGGCGCCCCACGTACGCATGGCCGACGACGCCTTCCCGCTGCCCGGCGACGCTCCGGCCGAGAGCTACCTCAACGGCCCGCTGCTGGTGGAGACAGCCAGGCGCGCAGGAGCGGACGCCATCCACCCGGGCTACGGATTCCTCGCCGAGAACCCTTCGTTCGCGGCGGCCTGCGAGGAGGCGGGCGTCGTCTTCGTCGGCCCTCCCTCGAGCTCGCTCGAGATCTGCGGCGACAAGGCGGCCGCCCGCGCCGCCGCCGCGTCGGTGGGCGTGCCCGTTCTCGAGGGCAGCGGCCCCATCGAGGACGGCGACGCTGAGGCCACCGCCTCGAAGGTCGGGTTTCCGCTGCTCATAAAGGCCGTCGGCGGCGGGGGCGGGAAGGGCATACACCTCGTGCGCTCGTCGGGAGACCTCGTCGGCGCGCTGCGCCTCGCACGCGGCGAGGCGCAGGCGGCCTTCGGCGACCCCCGTGTCTACCTGGAGCGGTGGGTGGAAGGGCCCAGGCACGTTGAGGTCCAGGTGCTGGCCGACGGCTCAGGCGAGGTGATCCACCTGGGCGAGCGCGCCTGTTCGGTGCAGCGCCGCCACCAGAAGCTGATCGAGGAGGCGCCGGCGCCCGGTCTCTCGACCGCGATGCGCGAGGGGCTGACATCAGCGGCGGTGCGCGTGGCCCGCGCCATCGGATACCGGAGCGCAGGCACGATTGAGTTCCTCGTCGAGGGCGACCGGTTCTACTTCATAGAGGTCAACGCGCGGCTGCAGGTGGAGCACCCGGTCACCGAGGCCGTGACCGGCCTGGACCTGGTGACCGCGCAGCTCGCGATTGCCGCCGGCGACCCCCTGCCGTTCGGGCAGCAGGAGGTTGCCTGCAGGGGGCACGCCATCGAGTGCCGCGTCAGCGCCGAGGATCCTCACGGCGGCTTCTTTCCCTCCATCGGCAGGATCGACGGTGTCCGCGAGCCCTCCGGTGCCGGCATCCGCGTGGACAGCGGGCTCTACGCAGGCCAGGCGGCATCCCGGTACTACGATCCCCTGCTGGCCAAGGTGATCTCGGCCGCGCCCACCCGCGACGCGGCCATTGCCCGAATGCGGAGGGCGCTCCTCGAGTTCGCCGTCTCAGGGGTGGACACCACCATACCGTTCCACCTCTGGGCACTCGACCAGCCCGCCTTCGCCGACGGCAGCTACGACGTGCGGTTCGCCGACGGATGGGATCAAGGGCCTGCCTCGCCGGACTGCCTGCGCCTGGCCGCCCTCGCCGCGGCCGCCTGGTACCACAGGCAGGTCACGAGCCCGGCGCTGCCAACGAGCGGCACCGCCCCGAAGTGGATCGCGGCGGCCAGGGACGAGGGGCTGAGGAGATGAGGATCGAGATCAGCATCGGCGGCCGCAGGCAGGTAGTCGCGGTAGAGGGGGCAGGAGCCGACGCCCTGATAACCCCCTCCGGGACCGATGCCGAAGGGCTGATCACCCCTGGGAAGGCCGAGGGCGTCAGGCTGGAGCCGCTCGCCGGGGCGGAGTGCTGGCGGCTCGTCGCGGGCGGTCGCGCCGTCCCGGTGCGCGTCAGGCCCCACGCCGGCGAGCTGCTGGTGACCGTTGGCAGCATCCGGCTGCCCGTGCGGGTTCGAAGGGCCCTGCCGGTGCCGTCACGCCGCGGGGCCGACTCCAACTCCACCCACAGGATTGAGGTGCGCGCGCCGATGCCGGGGCTGGTGAGCGCGGCGCCCTTGACCGTGGGCCGGCAGGTCGGCGCCGGGTGTGTCGCGGCGGTGGTGGAGGCGATGAAGATGCAGATGGAGGTCTTCGTGCCCGCCCCTGGGATCGTCGAGGAGGTCCGGGTGCGCTCGGGCCAGGAGGTCGCGGGCGGCCAGGTCCTGGTGGTGCTGCGGGCCCAGGAGATCTCGTGAGCGGGCGCCCTGAGAGGGAGATCACCACGGCCGACGGGATCCCGATACCCGCCTACGCCGGGCCGTCACAGTCGCGACCCGACCCGGCGGCCTCACTTGGCGATCCGGGCGAGTTCCCCTACACCCGCGGCATCTACCCGACGATGTACCGCGGCCGGCTGTGGACGATGCGCCAG
>JBBIJB010000122.1:611-5441 GCA_037446215.1 Armatimonadota bacterium | reverse complement strand
TAGTAGAGATCGTCGCGGAACCTGCCTTCCTTGACAAGGGCCTTCAGGTCGCGGTTCGTGGCCGCGATGATCCGGGCACGGACCTTGACGCGCTCCTTGCCCGCAAAGACGCTGGCTTGTCCGATCCTGGAGTGGGCTATTCATGCACTGCTGCACCGGTGGCAGTTGATGATGAAGGCAGCAGCACTCTATCTGGCAAATTCCGCCTATTCGGCCGACTCCGAACGATCCTGCACGGAATATGCCAGGATCGTCCGGTGCTGTTGGTGTTTGAGGACCTTCAGTGGGCGGACTCGGGGTCCACAGACTTCATTGCCTACTTGTTGGAGCACGCAAGAAGGGCAAACCTCGCCGTGGTCCTCACCACCAGACCTGCAATCGGCCGCGCCAATCATGATGCCGCGGCGCTACGCCTGTCCCACAGCTGTCTCTCAGTGCTGCGGCTAGAAGCCTTGAACGAGATGGAGACGGGCGAACTAGTGGAGGCCTTGTTGGACAGCAGGTCGGTCTCTCAGGGGCTTGTCTCTTGGGCTTATCACGAGACCGAGGGGAACCCCTTCTTTATCCTTGAAACGCTTCGCCTGCTCAGGACTCAGGGTTCCTTTGGCGCGGCCAGACTCAAGTTCCCATCGCGTCGGGCTGACACCGAAGAGGTAGCCCCCAGTTCTGGCATGCCCGACGGTGTGCGGGCGGCAATTGCCCAACGATTGACCCTGGTCGACTCCCTGTCGGCTAGAGTTGCGGGGATGGCATCTGTTCTGGGCAGAAGCTTCGATGTGAATCTCCTTGCTATGGTGACGATGATGAGCGAGAACAGGCTGTCTCGCGTCATTGACAGCCTTGTTCGTGCAGGGGTTTTCGAACGTGACGCGGTGGGTTACCGTTTCACCCACGACAAGATCAGATCAGTGTGCTACTTCATGTGCACTGAACGCCTGCGACGGATTTGCCACGCACGTGCCTCAATCGCACTGGCGCAGATCCCAGATGTTGCCCCGCAACGATTGGCTTGGCATCAGCACTCGGCCGGCCACTGGTATGCAGCAGTCGCTTCGTGGGATAGAGCAGGAGACGGCGCGAGAGCTCTCTACGCGCACGAGGAGTCCTATCGAGCATACTCCTATGCTGTCTCCTGTCTTCGCAAGGATGCGACCAGAAGCGCGGAGCTCAAGAACCTCGAGGAGTTTGCTCTTCTGAGTAAGGCTGAGGATGTCCTGGCCGTCACGGGGAACCCCAGCGAGAGGAGCCAGGTGCTTTCACGCATGGAGTCACTGTGCCAGCGCATATCCAGACACGACTGCGAGACCACCCTCCTCCTTCGGAAGGCCCGATTCAGGGAGCATGTTGGGGACTTCTCTGGGGCGGCGCGGCTCGCTCGCCGGGCGTGGAGGATATCTCGCTCAGCCCGCGATGAGGGGCTTGGTACAACGGCGCTTCTGTCGCTGGCCGGATCACTGAGTCGAGCGGGAAGGCTGCAGCAATCTCTCGCCGTCTCCCGAGTTGTCCTTAGAAGACTCGACGTGCTGCCTCCGGCGGCAAGGGCCAGTGCGTGTTGGGAAGCGGCTATGGCGCACATCAAGCTCGGGAACTGCCAAGCCGCCGTTCCGATGATAGGGCTGGCCAAGGAGTTGTCTGCCGATCCTTCTGCGGGCGAAGGCAGCCCGCTAATCCTCGCTGCTGAGGCTGCCGTTGAGAAGTGGACTGGCAACCCGCGCAGATCGCGAGACCTGCTGATGGCTGCTCAGAGGCTTGCTAATGAGACTCAGGATCCAGTAGCTCAAGCCCGCATTCTTGTGCAGATTTCGATTCTCGACGCCCTCGAGGGAAGACTTGGCGACTCCCTTCGGACACTGCGAAAGGCGCTGGTTGCGAGTAGGTCGGTGGGGCATACCAGGACTTGCCTGTCGTGCCTGAACGAGGTCGCCAACGGGGTTGGACGCCTGATGGGGAACTACAGTTGGGCCGAGAACGCCATAGCGCGGGCGCTCGAGATGCCGGAGCTCTCAGGCAGCAAGTCCCTGACCGCCGTGTACCTCGACACCCGGGCTCAGCTCCTCCTCGACGAGGGGCGGGTTGAGGAGGCTAGATCAACGGTCGAAGGTGTCCTCAGGTTCTTTGCGGCGGCGTCTCCCTCGCGCGATCCCTACGGTCCCTACCTAGAGGCGCTCGCGCGGAGGGGCACGATCAATCTGAGGACTGGTTCCTATGCGCAGGCAGTGGCCGATCTCGAGAAGGCTCGCGAGATCCAGATGCGTACAGGCGAGCGCCTCATGCTTCCCAACACGCTCTCCCACTTGGCACTTGCCTATGCGAGCATTGGAAATGCCGAGCGGGCCGATGACGCGTCGCGCGAGGCTGTAGACCTGCTGTACGAGATGGGCTTCGTCAACCTGCAGCCCCAGCGTATCTTCTGGCACCGCTACCAAGTGCTCGATATGTTCGGCGTGACTCCTCGCCTCCACTACCTGAAGCGAGCCGTGGAGCTCATAGAAGCCCAGTGCTCCACGCTGTCACGTGCGCAGCGGGAGAGGCTGACCCAGAGGGTCTCCTTGAACCGCGAGATCCTGGCGGCATGGGCAGCGGCGCGGAGCCAGGGGGAGGCGGGGTAGGCCTGCCACAGGCGCTCCGGGCTCATGAGAGAGCCGTGAGAGAGCCGGCCACTACGATCGCGTCCACTTCACCTGGGGCGGAGGAGAGCGGTGATGGACGCGTTGGTGAGAGCGCAGTTCGTGGTGGATCATCCAATCCACCGTGGGACGATCCGGGCTATCCTGGACACCTTGTCGGCTCAGGGTGGGCCGTACTTCCCTCAGTTCGTCAGCGATCAGTCGGCGGGCGGCCTGCTCAGGGTTTCGGAGTGTCGACCCTCGGGGCTCTTCGAGCGTGCCGCTGCCGCCGGCAGTACCACGGTCTTCCTCAGGGAGTCCGAGGGAACCCCGGTTCCCGTTCTCTCGCTGACAATCAGCGCGGTTCCGCGCTCGAGGCCGAGCCTGGTGACGCTCATCGTGCCGACGGGGATGCTCATCTCGAGCCCCGAGATCGAGCAGGTCCTCGGGATCTGCAAGGGTCTCTATCTATTCCTGGAGGCGCCCTGGGGAACCGTGGGGATGTCTACTGAGGGCGTTCAGAGACGAGAACCGAAGAGAGGCGTCCGAAGCGCGTTCTACTTGGATTGGGCGAACTTCTTCGGCCCGCACGTCGTCACCGGGGTTGGGCCGATAAGGCTGCTGACATCAACGGCCTTCATCGTAGAGATCCTCCCTGATGGCGGCATGATGCTGGTCACGCATCCCTCTCCGGCACTGGCCGCAGAGCCCGGCGGCGAGGCGGTCCGCCGGCAGATGGAAGAGGCCTTGGGTGTGGCGGAGTGCCTGGAGTCCTGCCTGCCGGGCTTCAGCGCCATGCCGCGTGGTGCCCGTCGCGACGGGTGTCGAGGCTACCGATGCCCATCGCCTGGATGACAACCGGTCGATCCTGAGCCGATCACGCAGGCGCGCGTGCCTGCTTCCCGGATGCCGCACCCCGCGGCCGTGGCCTTTCCTCCAAGGCCCGCGGACCCCGCCTGGCACAAGATGTAGTAGGCGGGTTCTCCAGGGGACACAAGATCCAACCGCTTACCCGACTCTTGGCCAGAGGCCGTGCCCTGACAGGGTTCCGGCGCTTGCCCTCCCATCGGCTGTCGGCGGAAAGTTGGAGTCTAGCAGGAGGAGTTTGTGGGTAGATGGAGAATACGGTGGGTCAAGGTGGGGAAGAGTGGGGACACTCAAGGGAGAACACCAATACGCGCTTGACGAGAAAGGGCGGGTGGTACTGCCGCCCAAGTTCAGGCGTGTTCTCGGCGACCAGGTCGTGGTCACCCGGGGCTTCGATCCATGCATATCCGTCTACTCGCCCGCTGAGTGGGCGAAGGTCGAGGAGGCGGTGCGCCGCCTTCCCACACGAAACCGCGACGTCCTGAGATACCTGCTGGCGGGCGCGGTCGACGTCGAGGTCGACCGCCAGGGCCGGATCACGCTGCCCGCGCATCTGCGGCAGCACGCGAGGATCGAGCGCGACCTCGTGGTCGTGGGGCTCGTGAGCCGGCTCGAGATCTGGAGCCGGGCGGAGTGGCTGTCCTACCTGGAGCGGGCGCAGCAGTCCGCGCCGCAGATCGCCGAGGGGATCGAGGAACTGAGCATATAGGCAGGTGAGAGAAGAGACACAGCACGGCGCACACGGACATGTACCTGTTCTGCTTGAACAGGTGCTCAAATGGCTGGATCCCCGGCCCGGCGGGACCTACGTTGACGCGACCGTTGGCGCCGGAGGGCACGCCGAGGCGATTCTGCGCAGGATAGGCCCGAGGGGACGGCTCTTCGGGATCGACCGAGACGGTGAAGCACTCGAGATAGCGGCAAGGCGGCTCGCGCAGTACGGATCGGCGGCCACACTCTGGCAGGCGAACTACTCGGCGGTCCGCAGGCTGCTGGCGGAGGCCGGGATCGAGGCGGTGGACGGGATCTTGATGGACCTGGGAGTCTCATCGCTCCAACTCCAGGCGCCGGACAGGGGCTTCAGCTTCAGCCGGCCCGGCCCGCTGGACATGCGGATGGACCGCACTCAGCGGCTCACGGCCGCTGATCTCGTAAACGGGCTGGACGAAGGCGAGCTCTCCCGCTTGATCTGGGAGTACGGCGAGGAGCGTTGGGCCCGGAGGATAGCACGTGCCGTCGTCCGCAACCGCCCGCTCCACACCACCGACAGCCTGGCAGAGGTCGTCGCCGGCGCGATCCCGCGCCGCCACTGGCCGCGCGGAATCCATCCCGCCACCCGCACTTTCCAGGCGGTCCG
>JBBIJB010000122.1:0-601 GCA_037446215.1 Armatimonadota bacterium | reverse complement strand
TATCGCGCGCGAGATCGTCCGGCGCCGGCCTCTGGAGGCCACGACCGACCTGGCCGCGGCCGTCGCTTCGGCGATCCCGCGGCGGGCGTGGCCGCGCAGCATCCACCCGGCCACGCGCACGTTCCAGGCGCTGCGCCTCGCGGTGAACCGTGAACTCGAAGCCCTTGAGCAGGCATTGCCAGATGCGGTGGGGTCTCTCCGGGAGGGAGGTCGACTCTGCGCAATCACCTTCCACTCCCTGGAAGATCGAATCCTCAAACACACCTACCTGCGCCTCTCCCGTGGCTGCACCTGTCCTCCCGGGAGCCCCACCTGCACCTGCGGCACGCGCCCAGAAGTGACGGTCCTGACAAGGAGGCCCGTCACGCCTACTCAGGAGGAGGTAGACGACAATCCTCGCGCCCGCAGCGCGAAGCTGCGCGTCGCCGAGAAGGTCCGAAGTGAAGAGTGCGCGTCGGAAGCCGGGCAACATAGCGCTGAACCCACCCTCCCCGACATCTCTGCTAACTTCCTCTCTCCGGCACCCGGCTTCCGGCGCCACCTACAACGTTCTCCACACCGGGGGATAGAGCAGTGATCGCGGCGGAGCGGCGCGCGCGCG
>JBBIJB010000121.1:0-5615 GCA_037446215.1 Armatimonadota bacterium | reverse complement strand
ATGTGGATGTTCCCCGCCTCCACCTCCCTGGCGAACCTCATCGCCCAGTCGAGGTTCCGCGTGAAGATCGCGGCCGCCAGCCCGTAGTTGGTGCCGTTGGCGAGGCCGACCGCCTCGTCGAAGGAGTCGACCGGCGTGACGGCCACCGCCGGGCCGAACAGTTCGTCGCAGGAGACGCGCATCCCGGGCGCGACGTCCGCCAGAACCGTGGGCGGATAGACGGCCCCCGCTCGCTCGCCTCCAACGACCACCCTGGCCCCGGCCTCCTTGGCCTCTTTCACCCACGCCTCAACTCGCATCGCCTCGGACTCGCTGACCATTGGTCCCATCACCGTCGCGGGATCAAGCGGATCGCCGGCTACTATCGCCTCAACCTTCGGGCGGAGCGCCTCCAGCAGCGCACCGTACACCGGCCTCATCGCGACGACTCGCTGAGTGCTTACGCAGACCTGCCCGGCGTTGCCGTAGCCGGTGGCCGCTATCGCCGCGGCGGCGAGATCCACGTCGGCGTCGGGCATCACGACAACGGGCGAGTTGCTGCCGAGCTCCATCGTTACCCTCTTGATGCCCGCGATCCCGCATATGCGCTCGCCCACGTCGCGGCTGCCGGTGAACGTGATCTTGCGCACCCGGGGATCCCGGCACAGCGGCTCGCCGACCTCGGCGCCTCCCCCGGTGATGCAGCTGATGGCTTCCTCGGGCAGCCCCGCCTCCAGCAGGGCCTCGACCAGCTTCAACGCTGAGAGGGGTGTTGTTGACGCCGGCTTCAGCACAACGCCGTTGCCCGCCGCGAGCGCGGGCCCGACCTTGTGCATGACCAGGTTGAGCGGGAAGTTGTAGGGGCTGATGGCGACGACGACACCGCACGGGACGCGGAGGGTGAACCCCAGCTTGCCCGCTGCGCCGGGCGACCCGTCAAGTGGAATGCCTTCTCCTGAGAGTCGCCTGGCCTCCTCGGCCGAGAGCTCGAGGGTATCGACCGCCCTTGTGACCTCGACGATGGACTCCTTGAGGGTCTTGCCCTCCTCAAGGGTTATCGTCCTGGCGAAGTCGTCGCGCCGCTGTTCGATGATTCCCGCGGCCCTGCGCAGGATGCGGCCGCGCTCGTATCCGGGGAGTTGGCGCATCGCCGCGGCACCTCGAACCGCGCCCGCGAGGGCGCTCTCGACCTCGTCCGGGCCCGCCCTCGGCACCGAGCCCACCACCTCACCGCTGAACGGGCTCATCACCGACTGCGTTCTCGCTCCTTCGACCCACTTTCCGGCAACGTACATCTTCACGCGGTCAACCTCCGGTTGGCGCATCTACGGACGCGTAGGACAACGGCACCTCTCGTCCACCTTGGCCCTCGCAGTACCCTATTCGCACCCGGCGCCGCCGATGCCTACCCGCGAGGTATGATGGGGGCTGTAGGACGACTGTGTGGGGCAGGAGTTCGATGCGGCTCAAGAGATCAACACAGAGTCGGGGTTCAAGCCCCACAGGGCGGGCTGTGCCTGGCAGGTTCCCACCGAGGCGGTGCTGGCGCACCTGAACGACAGTGGGTGCGGCTAGGGCCGCTCCCCGAAGGTTTCGTAGTAGACCTTCTCCTCCTCGTACCTGGTGCGCGCATCCTTCGTCTCCGAGGGATGGCCGACCGGGATCAGGCACAGCACCCTCAACCGGTCCGGAATAGCCAACGTCCGGCGCACGGAGGCCTCCCGCTCCTCGCCCGGGAAGATACCCACCCACACAGCTCCGAGGCCCAACTCGCCGGCGGCGAGCAGCAGGTTCTCGGTGGCGGCGCTGCAGTCCGCGATCCAGTGATGAGACGTGGTCGGGTCACCCAACACGGCGAAGACCACCGGAGCGCCCTCGCACATGTAGCTCCACCTGTGGACCCCGGCGAGCGCCTTGCGCCGCTTGGGGTCGCGGACCACCACGAACGCCCACGGACGCTTGTCGCTTCCCGAAGGCGCGGCCATCGCGGCCTCGAGCAACGCCTTCACCTGGTCGTCGCCGACCGGCGCCTCCGTGTACGCCCTGATGCTCCGCCGCTTGAGTATCCACTTCGGTGCTCCGCTCACACCACTCACCCACCTTGGCCCCGGGTACACCCGCGCCGCAATCGGAAGAGGCCCTTCTCAGCAGGGCCTCTTCCGCGACTCACCAGCAGATCACTTCACGTTCGCTACAGGACCCCCTCCCGCTTTGCTACTTCGGCTTGGCCGACCAGATCCAGAACGCCAGCACGATGTTTATCACGACGGCCGGAAGCGCCGTGCGCGCCCCGAACATGCCGCCGAACCAGGCCCATGCCATGAACACGGCCACGATGATGAGGGCGGCGACGAGGTAGGAGGCCAGGCCGCCGTGCTTCTCGATGTCGCCCGCGACGCCCCAGAGCACGACGCCGAAGCCGATGCAGACTCCGGAAAACGCAAGCAGGAGGCCGAAATCCTTGACCTCGGCGCCCCAGATCGCCATCGCAAGCCCAGGCGTTATCGTGCTCACGCCCACGAGGAAGGCGTAGATGGCGTCGATCATCACGGGTGTAGGTCTGCTAGCTCTGCTGCGCTGCCTTCCTGCCGATCTCGACACCGAGCGCGAGGGCCCTCCTGTTGAGCTCCTCCGTGCCCCTGGGCACGCGGGCCAGCACCGCCTGCTCGAGCGCTTCGAGCGGCACCGCCTCCGTCACCGCCACCAGCACTCCCAGGGCCACGATGTTCGCGACGATCTCCCGCTTCAACTCCTCACGCGCTGTGCGGTTGATTGGCGCACGGACCACGCGGTAGTCCCCCTCGGGGACCCCCTCTACCTCGTCCTCGTCTGCCAGTAGCAGGCCGCCCTCTCGCAGTCGCGAGGCGTACTTCCCGCACGCCTCCGAGGTCATGGCGAGCAGCACGTCGGCACGCGTCGTCTTCGGGTAGTCGATCTCTCCCTCGGAGAGCACGACCTCCGCCCTGCTGGCGCCTCCGCGGGACTCGGGCCCGTACGACTGGGTCTGCACCGCGTTGAGCCCGGCGAGCACGGCGGCCTCTGCCAGGATCACACCAGCGGTGATGATCCCCTGTCCCCCGGACCCTGCCAGGCAGGCCTCCCAGCGCTCAGCTGCCATCGTCGTCACGCTCCGCGCGCAGCCTGTCAACCATCTCGCGGTACGACCCTGCGTACTCGGGCACCTCCACCGTGCGGTGGAACTCGCCGAGCACAACCTTTCCCTTCAACTCCTCCGGTTCCATCCTGGCGGCCGCGCCGGACTGAACCGTGCTGTCGCGCAGCCACTCCATCATCCTCACGGGGTCCCCCATCCGGTTGCGACGCCCGAAGTAGGTCGGACAGGGCGAGAAGACCTCGACGAACGAGAAGCCGTCGTGCGCCAACGCGCGCGACACGAACATCGCCGCCTGCTGCACGTGGTAGACGGTGCTCCGCGCCACATAGGTCCCGCCCGCCGACTTGACGAGGTTGCACAAGTCGAAGTCGCGCTCGAGATGCCCGTAGGGCGACGTGGTGGTTCGGTAGCCGGCCGGCGTGAGCGGCGAGTACTGGCCGCTGGTCATGCCGTAGATGCCGTTGTTGAAGCAGACCGTGGTGATCCCGATGTTGCGCCTGGCCGCGTGGATCAGGTGATTGCCTCCGATCGCCGCCAGGTCTCCGTCGCCCGCCAGGACCACTACCTTCAGGTCCGGTTTCGCGAGCTTGATGCCCGTGGCGAAGGCAAGCGCCCTGCCGTGCGTGGTGTGCAGGCCGTCCATGTCGAGGTATCCCACGGCGCGCGAGGAGCACCCGATGCCGGAGACGACCACGAAGCGATCCTGATCGATCCCGGACTTCTGCATCGCGCGGATGACCGCACCCAGAACGGTTCCATGGCCGCAGCCTACGCACCATATGTGCGGTAGGTGCTGCACCCGAAGGAAGTCGAGCTCCCTCACCTGCCGGCCTCCCTCGAACCGGGCGATCGCGCCTCCTGCAGGACCGGCAGGAGCTCCTCGGGGCGGATCAGCTCGGAGTCCACTCGCGAGTACCCGACCACCCGGGTGCGGCCCGCGGCCGCCCGTTCCACCTCGCCTACGATCTGGCCGAGGTTCATCTCCGGAACCACGATCGCCTCTACGCGCTCGGCAATCGCTCTCACCTCATCCTGCGGGAACGGCCACAGACAGGCCGGCCGAAGCATTCCCACCCTCATTCCCCGCTCGCGCGCCAGCCGCACGGCCCGCAGCGCCGACCTGGCCACGCAGCCGTAGGCCAGCACCGCGATCTCCGCGTCGTCGAGGTAGTGGCGGTCGACCATTGTCAGCTCGGCGCGCCTGCTCTCCACCTTGCCGGCAAGGCGCCTTATCAGGCGGTCGGCCACGGCCGGCTTCTCGGTCCAGAATCCTGTGTCGTCGTGGTAGAGCCCTGTCACGAAGGTCCGCTTCCCTTCCCCGAAATGCGTCATGGGAGGGACGTCCGGCGGGGCCTTTCCTTTCTTCGGGCGCTCCGCGCGCGGCAGCGTTCCGGGGTCCGGGAGGACCACGCGCTCGCGCATGTGGCCCGTGACCTCGTCTGTCAGTAGGATCACGGGCACGCGCAGCTCGTCCGCGACCGCGAACGCCTTGACCGTGAGGAGGTAGGTCTCGAGCACCGAGGAGGGCGAGAGGGCCACGACAGGGTGGTCTCCGTGAGTTCCCCAGCGGGCCTGCATGACGTCGCCCTGCGCGGCCGAGGTCGGCATCCCTGTGGAGGGTCCGACCCGCTGCACGTTCACGACCACGCACGGCGTCTCCGTGATCGCCGCGTATCCCAGGTTCTCCTGCTTGAGCGAGAAGCCCGGCCCCGAGGTCGCGGTCATCGCCCTCATGCCCGCGAGCGAGGCGCCGATCACCGCCGCCATCCCGGCGATCTCGTCTTCCATCTGTATGAAGACGCCGCCCGCCAGGGGCAGGCGCTCCGCCAGCATCTCCGCGATCTCGGTGGATGGGGTTATAGGGTAGCCCGCGTAGAACTGCAGCCCCGCCTCCAGAGCTCCCTCGACGCAGGCCTCGTTACCCTGCATCAGGCGCGGCATCCGCATGGGCCGTGGCGACCTCCTTCTCCTCCGTCTCGCTCTCGGCTCTCTCCTCCACGACCTCGATGGCGAAGTCAGGGCAGCGGAGCTCGCACAGCATGCAAAGCGTGCAGTCCTCTAGGTTGTCAACCACCGGAGCCCCGCGCCCGGGCAGCAGGACCGCCGGCTGGCAAAACGCGATGCAGATGCGGCAGTCCTTGCACCAGACCTCGTTGATCCTGATCGACTTGGCGCGTCTCTTGGCCATACGGGTTCCTCGGTACGGTGCTGGGCTCCAATATACGGTATTTGAGGGCCGGGCCGCATCGGGCGACGAACGGATCGAGTCCCTCTCAACCTTTGAGGGCGCCTGCCAGCAGGCCCCTCAGGAAGTACCTTCCCAGGAAGATGTAGACGAGCAGCGTGGGCGCGGCCGCGAGCAGCGCGCCTGCCATCTGCACGTTCCACTCCACGATGTAGCTTCCGGCCAGGTTGTAGAGCGCCACCGTCACCGGCCGCACCGCCGGGTTCTGCGTCAGTACCACCGCGAAGAGGAACTCGTTCCAGATCGAGGTGAACTGCCAGATCAGAACCACGGCGA
>JBBIJB010000120.1:0-5630 GCA_037446215.1 Armatimonadota bacterium | reverse complement strand
TCCGCAAGGGTAGGAGCGGAGGGGTAGTGAGATGATAGTGGACAGGGCCGCGCCCATCTATCCAATCAGGACGGTGGCGCACCTCACGGGCGTCAACACCCGGCGGATCCGGGCATGGGAGGACGTCTACGACCTGCTCTGCCCGGCACGCACGGTAGGGGGCCACCGGCTCTACAGCGAGGAGGACGTGGAGAGGATCAGGGTGATAAGGGCGATGGTCGAGCGGGGCATGAGCCTGAAGGGCATCCAGCAGTTGACGCGCCGTTCGAGGAACGCCCAGCCCGACGCGGGGGGGAGCTGAGGCAGCCGATGAAGGTCGAACTCGATCGCTCGTACGTGATCATCTACACGCCGTCTCACCGGATCGAGGGCCAGATCCACCTGCCCTCGACGGCAAGGCTGTCGGACCGGCTGAACCAGGCCAAGGACTTCATGGCGGTGACCTCCGCGAGGATCTTTTCGCTCGACGGGCTGCTGCAGCACGAGACCGACTTCGTTATGGTGCACAAGGCACACATAGTGATGCTGCTCGAGCGCCATGGTGCCGTCTAAGTTCGCCCTCAAGCGCAAGGTGCGACTCGGCGAGATGCTGGTTGACGCCGGGCTGATCACCCGTGAGCAGCTCGGCGAGGCGCTCGCCACGCAGCAGGCGAAGGGAGAGCGGCTCGGCCGGGTCCTCGTGACCATGGGCATGGCCACCTCCGAGGCGATAGCCGAGACCGTGGCCTCCCAGAAGGGGATCGAGTACGTCGACGCCCGCAAGCTCATGATCCCCGAAGAGGTGATCACGACCCTGCCCGAGGACCTGATCCACCGCTACCAGGTGGTGCCCCTGCGCAACCAGGGCAGCACGCTGGTCGTCGGAATGGTGGATCCCCTAGACGTCCTGGCGCTCGACGAGATCCGCCGCCTCGTGGTCGGCCGCGAGATAGTGCCGGCCGCGATCACGCTGGAGGGGTTCACCGCCGCGGTGGACCAGTATCCCGCCCTGGAAGGCTCGATGACGCAGGTGATAGAGGCGATACGGCCCTCCGACATGGGGGAGGAAGAGCCGGGGATCGAGAAGCTGCGGGAGATCACCGAGGACGCGCCGGTCGTGCGCCTGGTGAACATGATGCTCGTGCAGGCGGTGCGCCGCGGCGCCAGCGACATCCACGTGGAGCCCCAGGAGAAGCAGCTCCGGATCCGCTACAGGATAGACGGGACGCTCTACGAGGTGATGACAGCGCCCAAGCACGTCCAGGCCGCCACGGTGAGCCGCATCAAGATCATGGCCAGCATGAACATCGCCGAGCGCCGGGTGCCCCAGGACGGTCGGATCGAGTTGAGGGTGGACAGCCGGCAGATCGACCTCCGCGTCTCCAGCATCCCGACGACCTTCGGGGAGAAGGTCGTGATGCGGATCCTGGACAAGCGGGCCGCGCTGGTCGGGATAGAGAAGCTCGGGCTGCTGGGGTACGACCTGCCCAGGTTCGAGTCGCTGATAGCCAAGCCCTACGGGATCATCCTCATCACGGGGCCGACCGGCAGCGGCAAGACCACCAGCCTCTACGCGATACTCAACCGGCTCAACAAGGGCGACGTGAACATAATCACCGTGGAGGACCCGGTCGAGTACCAGCTTGCCGGGGTCAACCAGGTGCAGATCAACCCCAAGGCCGGGCTGACCTTCGCGACCGGGCTGCGCTCGTTCCTGCGGCAGGATCCCGACATAATCATGGTCGGGGAGATCCGCGACGAGGAGACCGCCCGGATCGCCATCCACGCGGCGTTGACAGGCCACCTGGTGCTCTCCACGCTCCACACCAACGACGCCCCGGGCGCGGTCGCGCGTCTCGCGGACATGGGCGTCGAGCCGTTCCTTGTCTCCTCCTCGGTGATCGGCGTGGTGGCGCAGCGCCTCGTACGGCTTCTATGCAAGCAGTGCCGGGAACCCTACGCGCTCGAGCGCGAAGTGGCCGAGCGCTACGGCCTTGCCGGGGCGGAGGGAGGGGCGGTGACGATCTACAGGCCGAAGGGGTGCGAGGCCTGCGGCGGGATAGGGTACAAGGGCCGGATCGGCCTGTTCGAGGTGATGCCGCTGGACGACGAGATCAGGGCCCTGGTGGTCAAGAGCGCGTCGGCCGATGTGATAAAGCGGGCGGCGATCGCCGGCGGCATGCGCACGCTCCAGCAGGACGGGGCGGCCAAGGTGCTGGCCGGGACCACCTCGCTCGAGGAGATGCTGCGCGTGGTCTTCGTGGAGTAGGGGCGGGGGAGACTAAGGAGGCGGGTATGCACATCGAGGATCTGCTTCGCGAGGTAGTCTCAGCGCAGGCTTCGGACCTGCACATGACCTCGGGAATCAAGCCGACGATGCGCCTGTGGGGCAGGCTGATCCCGATGGAGCACCACGACGTGCTGACGGCGGAGGACACCTTCCAGCTCGCCTACAGCATGCTCAACACGTTCCAGAAGCAGAAGTTCGAGAAGGTCTGGGAGCTCGACCTCTCCTACGGCGTGCCCGGGTTGGGCCGCTTCAGGGTGAACATCTACCGACAGCGGGGCGCGGTGGGGATCGCGATCCGCGTGATCCCGATGACCATCCCGTCGGTCGAGGCGCTCAACCTCCCGGTCATCCTCAAGGAGCTCACGCGTAAGCCGCGGGGGCTGGTGCTGGTGACCGGGCCGACAGGGCACGGCAAGTCCACGACCCTGGCCTCGATGATCGATTTCATCAACACCGAGCGCAGCGCCCACATAGTCACGGTCGAGGACCCGATAGAGTACCTCCACCAGCACAAGAGGAGCATGGTCAACCAGCGCGAGCTCGGCTTCGACACCCAGTCGTTCCCGAGCGCGCTCCGGGCCGTGCTGCGCGAGGACCCGAACGTGGTCCTGATCGGCGAGATGCGCGACCTGGAGACGATCACCGCGGCGCTGACGATCGCCGAGACCGGCCACCTGGTCTTCGCCACGCTGCACACCGCCAACGCCGCCCAATCGATAGACCGGATAATAGACGTCTTCCCGCCCTACCAGCAGCAGCAGGTGCGGATCCAGCTGTCGATGGTGCTGGACGCGGTCGTCTCCCAGCAGCTCCTGCCGAACGCGCGGTACCAGGGCCGCGGCGAGCCCCGCTCCACCCAGGGTTCCCAGCTTCAGGCGAGGCCCCGCCTCTCAACGGGGAGCGGGCAGTCCTGGCCGGCGCTGGAGGAGATCGGCAGGGTGCCGGCGGTTGAGATCATGACGGCGACCCCCGCCATCCGGAACCTCGTCCGCGAGGCCAAGACCCACCAGATCGAGACGGCCATACAGACGGGCAGCCACCAGGGAATGCAGACCATGGACCAGGCGCTGCGGGACCTGCACCTCCGAAAGATGGTCACGCTGGAGGATGCGATCTCGCGGGCCATTCACCCCGACGAGCTCCGGAAGATGATACGGGAGGGCGGGGGCCCGCAGTAGCGTGCCGGGCACGAGCGTAGAGCAGGCCGGGGCCGGGTGATCCGGCGGAAGGAAGGGCGATCCTAGATGGCCATCTTCAAGTACAGCGCCAAGGACGGCACAGGACGCGTGGTTTCGGGCGTCATCGAGGCCGACACCGACGCGATGGTCGTTGACAAGCTGCGCGAGATGGGGTTCTTCATAACGAACCTCGATCGCCAGGTCGAGCGCGGCGACGTCCTCCAGTACTTCCAGCAGTTCATGGGTGTCGGGCTGAAGGACCTGGCCATATTCAGCCGGCAGTTCGCCACCATGGTGAACGCCGGGCTGGCCCTGGTGCGCACGCTCTCGATCCTGGAGGCGCAGTCCTCGAACAAGCGGCTGCGCGAGATCGTCGCCCAACTGCGCCAGGACGTCGAGGCCGGAAGGACCCTCTCCGACTCGATGGCCAAGCACCCGAAGGCGTTCTCGCCGCTGTATGTCAACATGGTCAAGGCCGGCGAGACCGGCGGCGTGCTCGACGAGGTCCTGGACCGTGTCGCCGTCTACCTCGAGAAGGAGCAGGCGCTGCGCCAGAAGATAAAGTCGGCGCTGATGTACCCGGTCCTCCTGACCGTGGCGGCGCTGGGCGGCCTCTTCTTCATGACGATAGTGATCCTGCCGCAGTTCGAGAACCTGTTCAGGGAGCTCGGCGGCTCGGGCGAGCTGCCGCTGCCGACCCAGATCGCGATGGCGTTCAGCGCCGGGCTGCGTAAGTACTGGTACATCTTCCTGGGGGGGACCGCGGTCTTCATCTACGTCCTGCGCCGCTACCTCAAGACTCCCGCGGGCAGGGCCCGCTACGACCGGTTCAAGCTCAAGATGCCGGTGCTGGGCGAGCTCAACCGCAAGATCGTCGTCGCCCGCTTCACCCGCACGCTGGGAACGCTGATCAGCAGCGGCGTCCCGATCATGCAGGCGCTCGAGGTGGTCTCCAAGGCGATAGACAACACGGTCATAGGCGACGCCGTCGAGTCGGTGCGCAGCAGCATACGGGAGGGGCAGTCGATCGCGATCCCGCTCCAGTTCTCCGGAGTCTTCCCGCCGATGGTCGTCCAGATGACCAAGGTGGGCGAGGAGACCGGCGCGCTCGAGCAGATGCTCGAGAAGTCGGCCGACTTCTACGACGTCGAGATCGAGACGATGGTCGCCGGCCTGACCTCGATGCTGGAGCCGATCCTTATCATCTTCATGGGCGTCATCGTCGGCGCCATGGTCATCTCGCTCTACCTTCCGATCTTCCAGCTCGCGACCGGAGGAGGGGCACGGTAGCGGTGCTGGAGTGCTTCCTGGAGAACATGCGCAGGAGCGGGCGGGGCCTGACGCTCATCGAGTTGGTGATAGTGCTGGCGATCGTTGGACTCCTCGTAGCCCTCGCGGTGCCGAGGTACTTAGGGGGACGGAAGCGGGCCTACAAGGCCCAGGCCTTCCACATCCTACTGGAGGCCAAGTCGCTTTCCTGGGCCTTCTACCAGGACAGGGGGCCCTTTACCGGCATCACTCTCGCCGCGCTCGAGGCGTTCACGGTCGAGGCACGTCCCGGGTTGACGATGCCCTCGGGGTCGGCGTGGCAGGCCCCCACGGCGACAATAACCGCGACCACGGTGAGGTGGACGTTGCGCGGGCAGGCCTCGGGCTTCCCCCTCACCACCTCCGACCAGTGCTCCATCAACCTGAGCTCCACCGGGAGGTCCTCCAGGGGCTGCACATTCTAGGGGGACCGGCCCCAGCGGTGCCATGTCTACTATCCGGGCTGCCGGGGCATAGCCTCTAGTGATAGGCCACCGGCACGGCCCGGCGGCGCGGGCTGAGTCGAACACGACCGATGACTTTGCCGAGAACACCGGGGAGGGGGTGGGGCGACAGCGTCGAACAAGGTCCGGGGACCGGGATTCCCGCCCCCGTGACCGTTTTCATACCGCTCGGAATCATGCATCGTAGACCAAGAGGAGGGGATGAGCAGTGCTGAACTACTTCTGGACGGGGCTGCGCAAGAAGGAGCGCGGCTTCACCCTGATCGAGCTGGTCATAGTGCTGGCGATCCTGGGCATCCTGATCGCGCTCGCCGTGCCGCGCTACCTTGGGGCGAGGAAGAGGGCCTACAAGGCTGAGATCCAGAACATCCTGCAGGAGGCGAAGACGCTCTCCTGGGCGTACTACAACGA
>JBBIJB010000119.1:0-5927 GCA_037446215.1 Armatimonadota bacterium | reverse complement strand
GTGCTCTTCCGATCTGCCGCGGGCGGGCTGCCCCCGGGAAGCAGGAAGGCGCCAAGCGGCGGCAGCTCCCTCTCCCAGAGGTCGATCAGGCGCTCCAGCGCCTCGACATCGTCGGGGCCGGGCGCCGCGGGACCACCCCCCAGGTGATCCGCCAGGCGAGCCCCTATCGCGAAGATCGTGCGCTGGATCGCGGCCACGGCCTCTGCCGGCTCCTCGTCCAGGTGTACCGCCAGGAGCCCGAGCGCGCAGTTGGCCTCGTCGAGGGCACCGCACGCTTCGATCCGTGGATCGTCCTTGCGGACGCGCCTGCCGCCCGGCAGCCCGGTCTCGCCGGAGTCACCCGTCCTGGTATAGATCCTGGGCACGGCCGCTGCTCGCCCCGCCTCCCTGCCTAGCCCTGCGCTGCCTCCGGCGGCAGATACTTGACGAACCAATCCGCTATCGCCCGCAGCCGCTCGACACGGTGCTGCGGCTGGCCGTTGCGCGAGAGGTCGTGGCTCTCGTTCGGGAAGCGAACCATCATGACCTCCCTGCCCATCTTCTTCAAGGCGGCGAAGAGCTGCTCGGCCTCGCCGATGGGGCAGCGCAGGTCGTTTTCGCTGTGCTCGATCAGCAGGGGGGTCTTGATCTGGTTCACGTAGGCGAGCGGCGAGCGCTCCCAGTAGAACTCGGGGCTCTCCCACGGGTCTCCCGGGAATTCCCAGTAGCCCTTGAAGTAGGCGAGGTCGCTGGTGCCCCACTGGCTCAGGCAGTTGGAGATCGAGCGCATCGTCACCGCGGCCTTGAACCTGTCGGTGTGGCCCACTATCCAGTTCGTCATGAACCCGCCGTAGGAGCCTCCCTGCACGCCGAGGCGATCCGGGTCGAGGAAGGCGAACTGCTCGAGGGCGGCATCCAGCCCGGCCATGATGTCGTGGTAGTCCTTGCCGCCCCAATCGTGGTGCGTGGCGGCGGTGAACTCCTGGCCGTAGCCCTGGCTTCCGCGCGGATTGGTGATCACCAAGGCGTATCCGAGCCCTGCGAGCACCTGGAACTCGTGGAAGAACGCCTCGCCGTACGCCGCGTGCGGCCCACCATGGACGGCGAGCAGGGTGGGGTAGCGCCGGCCGGGCTCTGCGCCCGCCGGCGGATAGACCCATCCCTCGATGGGCCAGCCGTCGGCCCCGCTGTACTCGAACCGCCGGGGCGCGCTCAGATCGAACCGCTCGAGCAGCTCCTTGTTGACCCAGGTCAGCCTCCGCTCGCCCTCCGGCGGGATCCTGGGCCGCCCCTCATCGAGGCCCTCGACCTCCGCCGACCAGATGTCGCCGGGAGACAGGGGGTCTGAGACCGCGAGGGCGACGCGACGGCAGTCGGAGCAGTAGGACTCACCGTAGATCTCCCTGCGGCCCACGGTCATCACGCAGACCGCGCCGGTGGCCACCTCCACGGCGGCAAGCTGGGTCGTGCCCCCCTCGGCCACCATGACGAATAGATACCGGCCGTCCGGCGACCAGGTGGGACGGCCCGCGTTCGGATGCGCCCTCATGTCGGTGATGACGTGGTGGCCGAGAGAGCGGTCGAAGTCGCGGGCGAGGCACTTCGGCGCCGCGCCGCCGTCGGATGGCACCACCCAGAGCATCATGTTGGACGCGCCCATGCAGGCGTTCTCGTGCCCGAGGTAGGCGATCGTTGCGCCGTCGGGTGACCAAGCCGGGCTCGCGACCGGGCCGACTCCTGTGGTCAGCCGGAGCAGCTCCCCGGTTGCCGGTGTTGCGACCCAGATGTCGGCTACATTGGTGTAGTCGGCGTCCTCCTGGCGGTTTGCGACGAAGGCCAGCCGCAGCCCGTCCGGGCTCCACGCGGGCTCGCGGTGGTCGTAGTCGCCCGAGGTGACCTGCACTGCCGGCCCCCCCGAGGAGGGCACTACGAAGATGTGCTTGTACCGATTGTCCCAGAACCCCTCGCCGTCGAACTTGTGCTTCATGCGGGTTATGAACTTGACGTCGCTCTCGGGAGGCCCTTCCAGGGCCTGCTTGCCCGAGAACGCGACCTGCCGGCCGTCCGGAGACCAGACAGCCTCTGCCGGGCTGTGCTCCGCCTCGGTCACCCTGACCGCCTCGCCCCCGCCCAGGGGAATGGCCCAGAGGTGCTTCGGCGGTTTGCCCGACGGCTTCGGCTGGGCCCCCCGGTCCGAGGTGAACAGTATTCGCTCACCATCGGGCGACCAGACCGGCCTGCTGTCTCGATGGTCTCCCATCGTGAACTGCCTGGGCGTCCCCCCGCCCGCGGCCACCAGCCATATGTGGGACCTGTAGAGATAGGGCGGTCCATCCGGCTTCCCACCATGGCCCTCTCGCTTGACGACCACCTCCTGCGTGAAAGCGACGGTCGTGCCGCCGGGCGACAGCGCCGCATCGCCGACAGACTTGATGGAGAGCAGCTCTTCTGCGCCTATCCGCCGACTACCCATTCAACGCCTCCGATCGCTCTTGATCGCCCCGCCCTTCCGCCGTGCTACAGCCCGTATGACAGCCTGTCGATCAGCACAGAGGGCAGGCCGGCCTCCCCCATCTTCCTCTGGGTCGCCTCGAGATCGTAGGGGACCCTGTGGAGGGTGGCAGAGGGACCTTCGATATCGTAGATCAGGTAGGCGGCGCGGGGATCTCCGTCGCGGGGCTGCCCCACGCTGCCCACGTTCACTATGTAGCGGTGCCGGAGGTCGAGCGGCAGCGGCACCTCGGGCAGAAGCCCGCGTCCGCTCACCCTACGCTTCGCCTCGGAGAAGACCGCCGGTTGGTGGGTGTGGCCGACAAACGCCACCTTGAACCGGCGGGCCAGGAAGCTCGCCCTGGCGACCTTCGAGTCCACCACGTACTCGGCCGCGGCGTAGCGCGGGCTACCGTGAGCGAGCAGCAGCCCCTCTGCCTCGGGCAGCTCCGCATACTCCGGCAGTTCCGCCAGGTAGTTCCGGACCCTCTCCGTGAGTACGCTCCGCGTCCAGAGCATCGCCTCCTGCGCGTAGGGGTTGAAGCCGCTGATGTCCCGGGCCCCAATTGCCGCCTGGTCATGGTTGCCCACGACCGCGGCCCGAAGCCGCGTCTCCAGGACCTCCACGCACCGGTTCGGGTCCGGTCCGTACCCCACGAAGTCTCCCAGACAGAGCAGAAGGTCGAGGGGCTGGGCGTCGGCGTGGGCGAGAACTGCCTCAAGCGCCTCGAGGTTCCCGTGGACGTCTGAGAGCAGCCCGATGCGCACGCTCGGCCTACTCCATCTCGCGAAGGGTCTGCTCGATCTCTCGCTGCTCCGCCGGGGTGGGCGGAGGCGGCGCGGGCCCGCGAGCGGGGGCGCGGGACCTGAGCATGCGCCGTATGGCGAACAGGCCAACGACGAGCGCGACCGGAAGCGACAGCCACAGCAGCAGCGCAGGGCCTCTCGGCGGAGGCGACGCCAGCGCGCCCTCACCGAACTGGGCTATGAAGTAGGCCACTATCTGCTCGGGGCTCTCACCCCTCTGCAGCCGCTGGCGGATGGTCTCCCGCATCTGCCTGGCCAGCTCACTGTCCGAGTCGGCGACGGTCTGCCCGGCACACACGGGGCACATCAGCCCGCTTGCCACCGAGTGGACCTGGTCCTCGATAGTGGGCGCGGCCAGGGCGCCTCCGGCGCCCACCAGCGCGGCGATCGCGCCCGCGCACATCAGCAGCAGTGCCCTCGAAGGCCGCGCCGCGTCAGTCATGCCAGGGCCTCCTCGGCGCGCCGCAGCTCCCACCGGCAACCGAGGCTCCGGTACGCGGCAACAGCCGCTTCGTGCTCGTCGAGGGCCTCGGCGCTGTCCAGGAGGAACAGCGCGCGTGCGCGGATCAGGCGTGCCCGGGCCTCATGGTAGCGGTCGCCTCCCGGAAGAGCCGCGAGGGACTCCGCGGCCACGGCCTCCGCCCGCCCGGGCTTGCCGGCCCCGAGCAGGGCCTCGGCAAAGCCCAGGCCCGCCAGAGCCCGGCCGCCGGGATCGCGCGTTGGCCAGCGCCGCCTGGCATCCTCGTGTAGAGACACCGCGCTACGCACCTTGGATGGGGATCCGCGAAGGCCGGACCTCAGCAGCAGGTCGCCCCTGCTGGCAGCGGCCGCCGCCCTCCAGTCGTCGTGGCCCGAGGCGCGCGCCAGCCGGACGGAGCGATCCGAGTACGAGATCCCGTGGGAGATGTGCTCATCCGCCTCCGCGGGAACGACATCTGAGAGATCGGTGTAGATCGCCTCGACGTTGGTGCGAAAAGGCACCGCGGCGGCCCCGCCCTGGGAGAGGGCAACCAGGTTCACGAGCTCCCTTGCGCGGTCGAGGCCCGCCTCCATCTGCTCGGGCATCCTCGAGTAGCGAAAGGCGGTCGCCATGCCGTGCAGCCACAGGAAGAGGGCCGATGAATCGTTGTCGCCGCGCACCCGGTCCTCCGCCTGGCGTAGCGCTTCGATCGCCCGCTCCAAGGCAGGCCGCCCCTCGGAGAAGAAGGCCCGGAGCGCGGCCCAGCCGGTCTCGAGCGGATCCACTGCCACCCTAGCGACACCCGCAGATCAGACGGCACGTCACGTCAGGTTCACCCTGATAGGAGGCGGGCCCGGCGGCGGGCGGCCCTGCCGCGCCTACTGCACCAGCGCGACCGACGACCCGGCGCGGGACTGCACGCGCCACAGGTACGTGAACAGCGAGAGCGAGATGGCTGCCGTAACCAGCACGCCCATCGGGACGCCGCCGGTCAGCGGCAGCCTCTGCGCGATGCCCAGCAGGAACTGCACCGCCAGCACGAACAGGAACGCCCACCCAAATCCTCCCCTGACGCCGGCCCGAACCAGGAGGGCGGTGGTCGCCACGTGAGCCAGCATCGGGAAGAACCAGCCGGCCACGGCCAGCGCCAGCGATCCCCTCGATATGAACGGTGAGTCGGCCAGCGCCAGGGCCATCTGGAGGACCTGCTGCGTGGCGGCGAAGGCATAGCCCGCGCCCGCGGCAGCGCCGTAGGCGAGCCCGGTGACCGCGTCGGTCCGGACCAGGACCACGGCGGCAAGAGGAGCGGTCGCCTTGAGCAGCTCCGCCACGCCGGCGGTTAGGAGCAGGTGAACCAGTGGCCCGCCCGGCTGCTTCAGCAGGCCGCCGAGGGGGCCTATCCACTCCCAGGCCAACTGCACCCCCTCGCGGGCGATCGGCCCTACGGCCGCCCCCGCCCCAAGGCACAGCCAGAGCAGCGGCCTCCCGAGGCTCCTCCGTGCCAGGGGCAGGAACCCCGCGAGCGCAAATGCCCCGGCTATGAAGACGGCAGTGTAGTGAGGCATAGATCAGACCTCTGCGGACGCGAGAGTTCAGAGCCACCGGGCCGGACCATCGGCCCCGATGGGGATGGTGCCCACAACATCTTTTAATTCTACGGCAGGGCGAACCCAGGGTCAATTTCGTGATGCGGATCCTCCCACGGCCTGGCGCCACATCCCGCGCAGCAGCGCCTCGATCTCCTGGCTGCGCCTCTGCGTCGGGGCCAGTACTCCGACCAGGTGCCCGTCGCGGTACTGGTTTCGCACGGCGGCCGAGTAGAACGGCGCCCAGAACGACTCCTCGGGGGCGTCGCGGAGAACGACCACCTTCCACCCGACGCGAGCTTCCAGACGGCAGCCGGCGGCCGCCCGGACCACCCACGCATCCCCTGCCCCGAAGCGTCGGCGGAGGATCTCGCGAATCCTCGAGGCAAGCAACGGCCGGCCGGGCCACCGCCCGGCCGGCCGGCTGTCAAACGGCGCGGAGCCCTGCGTGCTGCTCACGCCCGCCGCCGTTCCCGCCCGTCGGCCGTACCCCCCAACACCATTCCCTACGCCTGCTCCAGGCGCGCAGCCAGATCGTCCAGGAACGCGGCCAGGTAGGCGGCCCCGATGTCGACGGGCGACGCCTTCCGGTCGGAGAGATCCAC
>JBBIJB010000118.1:0-5943 GCA_037446215.1 Armatimonadota bacterium | reverse complement strand
AGTCGGTGTTGTTTATCGTGGTCTCCAGGTCCTTGAGCATCTCCCTGCCGTACCCCATGGCGGGAAGCAGGGTCCCTATGTCGGGGTATGTCTTGAAGGTCTCGACCAGCCGGCCTGTGATGTAGGGTCGGGGATCAACCAGCGCGGCCGCGCCGAACTTCGTCGCAGCGACGACCCCGGCGCCGATCTTCATGTGCCCATGGGTCAGGGTGGGCCCATCCTCGACGACGAGCACTCTCTTCCCCCTTATGACCCCGGGGTCGTCCACGTCGATCGGTGAGGCCGCGTCGACTACGGTCGCGCGCGGGTTGACCGCGGCGATGTTCCTCCTTACCGCGGCGACGCCGTCCGGATCCGCGCTGTCAATCTTGTTGACCACCACCACGTCGGCCAGCCTCAGCGTTACCGCCCCGGGCCAGAAGTTCAGCTCGTGGCCCGGCCTCAGAGGGTCCACCACCGTGATCTGGAGGTCGGGCTTGTAGAAGGAGAAATCGTTGTTGCCTCCGTCCCAGAGGACCACATCGCAGCCCTTCGGGTCGTTCTCGGCTGCCCGCAGGATCGCCTCGTAGTCAACCCCCGCGTAGATGACGTTGCCGCGCACGATGTGCGGCTCGTACTCCTCCATCTCCTCGACCGTGCAGTCGTGCTTCTCCAGGTCGGAGAGCTCGGCGAACCGCTGGACCTTCTGCGCGACGAGGTTGCCGTAGGGCATGGGGTGACGGACGGCAACCACCCTGAGCCCCTTGGCCATCAAGATCTCCACGACCCTCCTAGAGGTCTGGCTCTTGCCGGCACCCGTGCGCACCGCGCCGACCGAGACGACCGGCTTCGTGCTCTTGACCTGGGTGTCCTGGGGGCCCAACAAGACGAAGTTGGCGCCCGCCGCCTGAACGACTGCCCCAACGGTCAGGACATGCTGGAACGAGATGTCGCTGTACGAGAAGACGCAGTCATCCACGCCGAGGTCCTTGATCAGCGAAGGTAGATCGGCCTCCGCGTATATTGGAATCCCATCGGGGTACTGGGCGCCCGCGAGCTCCGATGGGTACTTCCGCCCCTCGATGTCGGGGATCTGGGCAGCGGTGAAGGCAACAACGTTGTAGTCCTCGTTGCCCCGGTAGTACGTGTTGAAGTTGTGGAAGTCCCTCCCCGCCGCCCCGATTATCAGCACGTTCTTCTTGGATGCCTTCTTCACCATCTGCTCCCTCCTGGATCAGTCCGCATGTCTGTCTGAAATCTCGACCCGAAACCGAACACCTACACGGCGATCTCGGTTCCGGCCTCCCCCAGGACCGCCCGGGCTATGTCATCCAGGTGACAGATGACGCCCCGGCCGCCCGTCGCCTCCACGAAGCCCGCCAGTGCCTCCACCTTGGGCCCCATCGATCCCGGAGGGAAGTGCCCCTCGTCTATGTATCGCTTCACCTCATCCAGCGAGACCTTCCCGAGCTGCCGTTGTTCCGGTTTCCCCCAGTCCAGGGAAACAGCGGGCACATCGGTGGCGATTATGAGCAGGTCGGCCCCGATCTCCTGGGCAAGCCTGGAGCTGGCCAGGTCCTTGTCGATCACGGCTTCCACGCCGCGAAGACCGCGTCCCTCCCGGACGACCGGTATTCCTCCTCCACCACAGCAGATCACGATGTAATCGCGCTCCACGAGCTCCTTGATCTCGCGGTGTTGGGCGATCTCGATCGGCTTTGGAGAGGCAACCACGCGCCTGAATCCCTTGTCGGTCTTCACCATCCGATAGGGCCGCGCGGCGGCCTCCTCCTCTGTGTAGAAGGGGCCGATCGGCTTGGTGGGGTTCTGAAACAGCGGGTCGTCTTCGTCAACCACAGTGAAGGTGAGGACTGTTATGAAGAACCGGTCCTCGCCCGCCTCCGCGAGCGCCTTCTCCAGGGACGACTCGATCATGTATCCGATCTGCCCCTGGGTCATCGCGCCGACCACATCGAGCGGCATCACAGGGACCTCCCTGCAGCTCTCCTGCTGCAGGAGCAGGTTGCCGGCCTGGGGACCGTTTCCGTGGCTTATCACGACCCTGTAGTCGCGCGAGAGCCGTGCGACAGTCTGCATCGGCTGGCTGAGGTTCTCCATCTGCTCCTCGGCGGTGCCGGCTTGCCCTCTCCGGATCAGGGCGTTGCCGCCAAGGGCTATGAGGACTAAGGGCTTTCGGGTCATCTCCCACCTCGCATCTTCGACTGAGTAAGGGCCAAGCGCAGTCAACTTCTCAACCACTAGCACCCGAGGGTCGCAACCATCACGGCCTTGATTGTGTGCACGCGGTTCTCGGCCTCGTCGAAGACAACCGAAGCAGGAGACTCGAAGACCTCGTCGGTCACCTCCATCGCATCCAGACCGAACTTCTTGTAGATCTCCTCTCCAATCTTGGTCTCCCGGTTGTGGAAGGATGGGAGGCAGTGGAGGAACTTCACGTTCGGATTGCCGGTCTTCTCCATCGCCGCGCTGTTCACCTGATACGGCTTGAGCAGCTCTATCCGCTCCTTCCAGACGCTCTCAGGCTCTCCCATGGAGACCCACACATCGGTGGCGACGAAGTCGCAGCCCTCTACGCCCTGCTCGACGGTTAGGGTGATCTTGGCGCCCGTCTCGGCCGCGATCTCGCGCGCCTTCGCCACGAGATCGGGCGACTGCTGGAGACCCTTGGGAGCGACACTGCGGAAATCCATCCCCATCTTGGCCGACCCGATCAGGTAGGAGTTGCCCATGTTGAACCGGGCATCGCCCAGATAGGCGAACTTGACCTGACTCAGTGGCTTGTCGGTGTGCTCCATCATCGTCAGAAGGTCGGCCAGAATCTGCGTGGGGTGGAACTCGTTGGTCAGGCCGTTCCAAACTGGCACTCCTGCAAACCGGGCCAGCTCCTCTACGATCTCCTGGCCGAAGCCGCGGTACTCTATTCCGTCGTACATCCTCCCCAGAACCCGGGCGGTGTCGCGGATCGACTCCTTCGAGCCCATCTGGGAGCCGGTGGGCTCCAGGTAGGTCACGTGGGCCCCCTGGTCGTACGCAGCCGTCTCGAAGGCGCACCGCGTCCTCGTGGACGCCTTCTCGAAGATCAGCACTATGTTCTTGCCCTTGAGGCGCTGCTGCTCGGTGCCTGCGTAGCGCGCCTTCTTGAGATCCATGGAGAGGCCGAGCAGGAAGCCGATCTCCTGGGGCTTGAAGTCGAGCTCCTTCAGGAAGCTCCTGTTCCTGAGGTTGAAGGCCATGTTGACTCCCCCTTGATGGTTTACGTCTCGCCGCGGGCCGCCGGCGCAGGCCCCGCCCTGGAGTGGCGGGGAGTGGCGGGGTCCGTCTGTTGCGTGCCTGGCTGCTAGTAGACGGGCGCGAGCCGACGATCTGTGATACTAAGGGGGTCCGCAGGCCCAGCTGTGCAACAGTGGTCTGGGATACGGGCTGAAGCTGTCGGGGGTGGAGCCGCTCTGGGATGACCTGCCAGGGCCTGACGTCGCGGTGCCGGGGACTATCGAGGTACACGATCCGGAGAAGCACTCTCTACTTGCACGTCTACGTTCGCCGTGCATCTGGTTGCCGTCGAGGAAATCGAGGAAGTCGAAGAAGTCCACCCGCGGGTGGACCCTCCCCGTCACAAGAGCGCCGCACTTGGTCGAACCGAGCATACAAGCCACCGTCTGGGCCGACAGGCTCACCACAACCTTAGCCCGCCGCACGATCCCGAGCATCAGGCGGGGACCCTACGCGGCACACCAGAACTTCGCACCGTCGCCCTCTGCGGGCGATCGGCCTGGTCCTTCTAGGTGTCACAGCCCGACTCCTCCCTGCCCTTTGGCCCCATGACCATTCCTCCCGGGCGAAGCAGGCGCTCGTAAAGCAGCATGGCCGCGCTCACGAGGCCCGCGGTCTCGGTGCGCAGTATGAGAGGCCCCAGCGACACCGTGGTGCACCCGGCGGCTCGGGCGGCCAGAACCTCCTCCTCGGAGAGCCCTCCCTCCGGGCCGATCAGGAGTGTTGCTGAGTCAAACGGAACCCCGGCAATCGCGTCGCCGATGGGCCGTCGCTCCATCTCCCACGGGACGATGAGCAGGTCAGCGGGGTCGATCGCCGCCAGCGCATCGCCGAGCGAGGCTGGAGTCCGAACCTCCAGGAGATCCGCGCGCCCGCACTGCTTGGCGGCCTCCTGCGCGATCCGCGCCCATCTCTCCAGACGGGCACGACCGGGATCCGGAAGGGAGCGGCTGGTCACGATCGGAGCGACGGCCGCCACGCCGATCTCGGTGGCCATGCGGACGATCAGATCCATCTTGGGCCCGCGGGCTATGCCCTGAAGCAGAGTGATCCGGAGGGAGCGGCGGCACTCCCGGGGTCCGCCTACGCGTCGCGCCGTCACCGCCCTGTCCCCGACCGTCAGCAGATCGACCTCGGCCTCGCTGCTGCCGTCGAAGGCGACGACCCGCGCGCCCGGCCGCAGCCGAAGGACCCTCGCCATGTGATGGGCTTCCTCCGGGCCGAAGAGGATCGTCTCCCGCTCCAGGCTGCCTCGCGGCACCGGGAAGCGCCGGGGGCGCGCCGGAGGAGTGGTCCCGCTCACGGGATCCGGGGCCGCCGCGGCCCTGCCCGGCGGGAGCCGGGGGAGGACATCGGGGTCGCAACGAGCGCGCACCACCCGGAGAGCCGGTCCGCGCCGACGACCTCGAGCCCCGCAGAAGCCATCTCGGCCCGAGCCGCCCTCGCCTTCGACGCTCCAAACCCGGACGCGACCAGCCTGCCTCCCGGCATCAGGAGCCGGCGGACGTCCGGGAGGAAGGGGGGAAGAGCCGCCGCGGTCAGGTTGGCGACAATCAGGTCTGCGGGTGCCCTCACCCCGGCAAGGCTGGCGGCGAGCCGCAGGGTCACCCTCGCCCCCACCCTGTTGCGGGCGACGTTCTCCGTCGCCACGCCGATCGCGATCGGATCGCAGTCGATGGCGACGACGCGCCGGGCGCCGAGCCGGGCCGCCGCGATCGCGAGGACTCCGGAGCCCGTGCCGACGTCGATCACCGAGATTCCGGGGGAGGTGTGCCTGTCGATGGCGGCGAGGCAGAGCCTCGTGGTAGGATGCGCCCCGCTCCCAAAGGCCATCCCGGGGTCGAGCCACACCGGTACGCCGACGCCGACAACGGCCTCCTTCCACCATGTGGGCAAGACCGTGACTCGTCCGGCCCGGACCGGCCGCGCGTGCTTCTTCCACGCCTCCTGCCACCCGCCGTCGCCGAGACGGCGCGTCGAGATGCGCGCGGACGGTGCCGCGCGCATCACCTGCTGCCGCAGCCGGGCCAATCCCTGGCGGTCGGGCGCCAGGTAGGCACGCAGGACCCGCCGCCGGCCGCGGGAGGCAAGCTCTTGAAACCCGGACGGGCAGTGGCGCAGTACGACATCGGCCGCGCTCTCGGCCTGCGATGGCGGGACGTCGATCGAGATCTCGGTCCAGATCATGGATGCCACTACTTCAGGAGATCCTTCATCCTGTCCAGTATCGGCCTGGGCGGACGCTTGGCCCTGCGCTTGCCGCCGGCCCTTCGGGAGCCGCCATCTACCGACTTGCCCTCCTCACCGGGACGTTCGTCGATCTCCCTCGATAGGGCCTCCAGCAGGTTCCTCTGCTCTGCGGACAGACGGGTCGGGATGGTCACGCGCACCGCGACGTGGAGGTTGCCCCGGCCTCCGCGTAGATCGGGCAGGCCTCCTCCCTTGACGGTGAGAGTCTCTCCTGGCTGGGTGCCGGGTGGAACCGCCACCTCCAGCGAACCTTCGAGCCCGCCGAATCGAACCCGGGCACCCAAGGCGGCCTGCGTCATAGTGACGGGCAGTTCACGGATGAGATCGGGGCCGCGGCGGGCAAAGAGCGGGTGCGGCTCCACATGGACCACCACATCCTGCACGTCGCGATGCGCCGGTGGCCTCTCCAAGAGCCCCATCTCG
>JBBIJB010000117.1:0-5976 GCA_037446215.1 Armatimonadota bacterium | reverse complement strand
AAGCAGCGCGTTGGCGACGAGGCGCACCTGGGCGGCGTACTCCTCCCATGTTATGCGCTCCCAGATGCCCAGCCGCTTGCGGCGCAGCGCCACGTGCTTGGGGCGCCGAGCTGCCTGGTCGAAGAACATCCCTGGAACGGTTTCAGTCAGCACAGGCCGTGGCTGGGTCAGGACCATAGGGACTACTGCGACACACCGGCCCGAATCCCTGCCTGGGCCGCGGCCGCCGCAGGGCAGGGCGCGGCGGCGTCAAAGAAGACCTTCTGAGGAGGTGGGCGTGGCCATGGGCGGGCACTTCGCGCAGGCGCTGTTCGACCTTCGTGGGCAGTCGGCGATCGTCACCGGCGGCTCGCGGGGCATCGGCCTGGCCATAGGACGGGCGCTGGGCCTCTGCGGAGCGGCGGTGGCGGTGGTCGCCCGGAGGGCCGAGTGGCTGGTAACGGCCGAGCGAGAGTTGAGGGAAGCCGGCATCCGAGCCGCGGCTTTCGAGGCCGACGCCGCGGACGCCGGGGCGGTAGCGCGCGCGGTGGCCTCGGCGGAGGATGCGCTCGGGCCGATCTCCATCCTGGTCAACGCGGCCGGCAGGTCGTGGGGGGCGCCCGCCGAAACGATGCCGCCCGAGCGGTTTCGCGAGGTGATGGAGACCAACACCACGGGAACCTTCCTGTTCTCGCAGGCGGTGGCCCGCGGCATGATCTCGAGGAGCTACGGACGCATCCTGAACGTCGCCTCGGTGGCGGGCCTGGTCGGCACGCCGTCCTGGGTGCTGGATGCCGCGGGGTACGCGGCCAGCAAGGGAGCGATAATAGCGCTTACGCGGGACCTGGCCGTGAAGTGGGCAAGGTACGGCATAACCGTCAACGCGATCGCGCCGGGCTTCATACCCACCAGGATGTCGGAGTCCGTGATCGAACGGGCAGGCCGGGCGCTCCTGGACCTCATACCCGCGGGAAGGATCGGCACGACCGACGATCTGACCGGCGCGGTGCTGTGCCTGGTGGCTCCCTCGGGCGGCTACGTAACAGGGCAGGTGCTGGCCGTGGACGGGGGGCTCACCGCGGCCTAGGCGCCGCCGGGGCCCAACAGAGTCAGGAGGGCGCAGATGCGAGCGGTCCGCCTCCCCATACCGACACCCTACCCGGTGGGACCCGTCAACGCCTACCTGCTGCCGGGCCCCCCGGTCACGCTCGTTGACTGCGGCCCGAAGGGCAGGGCGGCCGCGGCCGCCCTGCGGGCGGGACTGGCCTCCGAGGGCCTGGAGATCGGGCGGGTGGAGCGCCTGGTGCTGACCCACGGACACGTCGACCACTTTGGGCAGGCCGCGTCGGTGGCCGAGGAGAGCGGCGCCGAGGTCTGGGCGCACCGCGAAGAGCTGCCGAAGCTGGCGGGAGGCCGCGCCTTCGCCGATCCGATGCGGAGGTTGCTCTCGGAGTGCGGCTTCGACTCAGGGGTCGGCGACGAGATGCTGTCGGCGTTCCGCGCGCTGCGCCCTGACTTCGACCCTGTGGAGCCCTCACGGCTGCTGGAGGATGGCGACCTCCTCGCCTATCCCGACGGCCAAATCCAGGCGCTGCACACGCCCGGGCACTCGCGGGGCCACATCTGCCTACTCTCCGGCGACCTGCTGCTGAGCGGTGACCTGCTCCTGCAGGAGATCAGCCCCAACCCCTTCGTCGAGTTCGATCGGGACGGGCGCCGCCTTCACACCCTCCCCGACCTGCTGGCGTCGCTGGAGCGGGTGGCAGGCCTTCCCTTGGCACAGGCCAACCCCGGCCACGGTCCGCCGTTCTCGGACCCGTGCGGGCGTGCACGGAGCCTCCTTGGGCACCACATGGCGCGCAAGGAACGCCTCGCGGGGCTGCTCGCACGGCGCCCCATGACGGTCAGGGAGGTGGTGGAGACAGCCTTTCCAGGGCTCGAGCGGATCGGCCTCGTGCTGGGCATCTCCGAGGTGCTGGGCCACTTCGACCTGCTGGAGGTGGACGGCAGGCTTAGTATGGAGACTCGGGGTGAAGTTTTGTACTACTCGACAAACGACGGCGGCGCACCTGTCGGCGGTTCGGGCCAGGGGCCAGACGGTGCCTGAGAGCGCCTTCTTCCGCGACCTGGCGTACCTGCTGAGCGCCGCGGTGATCGGCGGGGGGCTGGCAAGGCTCCTGCGGCTGCCGGCCTTTGTGGGCTACATCCTGGGCGGGTTGGCCGTCACCTCGCTGGCCGGCAGGGGGGTCGCCGCGGCCGGCACCTTCCATCTATTCGCCGAGTTTGGCGTCGTGCTGCTGATGTTCTCCCTCGGGGTCGAGTTCTCGCTGCGCGAGCTGTGGAGGGTCCGTGGGCTGGCCGTGGTCGGGGTGCCGCTGGGCCTGGCCGGAATAGTCTCGGCGGTGGTGTGGGCCCTACCGGAGACCGGGGCCTTTCCCGGGGGCCGCATCGTGGCCGGGCTGGCGCTGGCGGTTTGCAGCACCACGGCCCTGGCGAAGCTGCTGGAGGATCGGGGCGACCTGAACGGGCCTGTGGGCCGCGCCTCGATAGGCATCTCGCTGGCGCAGGACCTCGCGGTGGTGGCCGCGATCTTCCTCATCCCCGCCCTGGCCGGCGCGCAGGCGGCGGATCCCGTGGGCCTGCTCGCGGCGCTGGCTCGGGCGGCCGCGGTGCTCGGCCCCTTCTTCATACTGGCCAGCTGGCTGGTCCCGGCACTGCTGGGCCGGGTGGCGCACACGCAGAGCGCGGAACTGTTCGTGCTGGTGGCGATGGCCATCGGCGTCGGGACCGCCGCGCTCTCCGCCGCGCTGGGCCTGTCGCTGGCGCTGGGAGCGTTCCTGGCAGGCCTGGTGATAAGCGAGTCGGACCACACCGTGGAGACCCTGGCCCGGTTGCTGCCGCTGCGGGACCTGTTCGTCGCGGTCTTCTTCGTCTCCGTGGGGATGCTGATAGACGTCTCGAGCCTGCTCTCACACCCCACCCTCGTCCTGAAGATGGTAGCGGTGATCCTGGCGGTCAAGGCCGCGGTCTGGACCGCGGTGACGCTCCTCTTCGCGGGTCCGCTTCCGATGGCGCTGGCGGTCGGGATCGGGCAGACGCAGATCGGCGAGTTCTCGTTCGTGGTGGCCCAGATAGGCAGGAGCGCGGGCCTCATCTCGGAACCGGTGCACAGCGCGATCCTCGCCGCCGCGGTCGTGACGCTGCTGGTTAACGCCCTGGTCTTCCGGCGCAGCCGGCCCCTCGAGCGCTGGGCCGACCGGTTCGCGGCTCCGGGGGAGCCCACCTTCCCCGATGCCTCGCCCGCGGTCCTCATCGCGGGCTACGGCCGCGTGGGCGGCACGGTAGGTGAGGCGCTGGAGGTCTTCCAGGTCCCCTTTGTCGTGGTGGACTCCAACCCCATCGTGACCCGCGCCCTCAGGGATCGGGGGATCCCGGCGGTGCTGGGCGACGCGGCCAACGACCTGGCGCTCAGGCACGCGAGGGCCACCGAGGTCCAGGTGGCGCTGCTCGCGATCCCCGACACGGTCAAGGCGGAGATAGCGCTGCGACGGCTCCGCCTGCTCAACCCGGCCGTGGCCGTGATCTCGCGCGCCCACTCCAGGGAGGAGGTGGAGCGGCTGCTGGCAGCCGGAGCGACAGAGGTCATCCTTCCGGAGGTGGAGGCAGGGATGACCCTGGTAGACCACACGCTGCACCGGCTGCTGGTCCCCTCAGGGGAGGTGCGGGCCTACCTCCGCCGGATGCGCGAGCTAGAGCGGCCCGCGGGCCGCCCCTCCGAGGCCCCGCCGCCTGCCCGGACCCTGCAGGCGGCGGTCGTCGAGGTCGCCGAGGGCCCGCTCGCCCACCGCACCCTGCGGCGCACCAGGATACGGGAGCGTACGGGCGTGGTGGTCGTCGGCATCGATAGGTCCGGCGAGGAGACCCACTGGAACCCGGGCCCCGAGGCGGTCCCGATGCCTGGGGACCGGGTCACGGTCGTGGGGCTGCCGGAGCAGATCGACAGGTTCCGCCGGCTGAACGCGGGCCTGGAGGAGAGAGATCCGCCCCTGCCTTGACAGGGGGTGATGGGGGGGCGCTCCTCGTCGCAGGAAAGGCCTCGCACCCCGTCGCAAGTAGACCCCGATAACACCTCACACTCTGAAATCACGCTGTTACGTGTTCCCCCAGGACCGACCGGAACCGCCAATCCCGAGAAGGGCGAAGTGGCCTACCGCCATCGCCTCGGGCCAGCCGATCGAGTTCGTCTACCCGAGCCTGACGTCGATCGTTCCCGCCAACGTCGCGATGATCAAGGGCGGGCCCAACCCCGAGGGCGCACGGCGGTTCATCAACTACCTGCTCTCAGACGACGGGCAGAGGTTGCTGTTCAAGCCCGACATCGCGCGGCTACGCGTGCAGATGCGCAACGAGCTGGTCAAGCTGCAGCACCAGCTCGGCATAACGACGATCTACGTGACCCACGACCAGGAAGAGGCGCTGATGCTCTCGACCCGGATCGCGGTGATGAACCGGGGCCACCTCGTTCAGTTGGGAACTCCTCCGGACGCCTTCGTGGCCGACTTCCTCGGAGGGGCGAACTTCCTGCCGGGCACCGTGGCCTCGATCGGCGGGGAGGCCGTCCAGATGAGCCTGCTGCGGGAGGGCGGCACCGGTGGGACATGGGGGATGCTGCGCCTCCGCAACTACCTCGGGTGGAAGGATAGCGATCGGCGTCCTTCCGGACGACGTCCTGCTGCTCAGGGAGAACGGGTAGCCCGGCGCGGCAAGGCCCTTCGCAGCAAACCTTCCGGGGTCGGGCGCCGTCATACGCGGTGAAGGAAGCTTCCCGGAGGTGCGCGATGCGCTCACTCGTTGCGATAGTAGCGGCCGTTGCAATCGTGGCCTCGACCTGGGCCGGTGTCGGCCTGGCCCTGGGTCAGATGGGGTCCTCATACGCGTCGGCGGGGACGCCGGGCGGCGCGCCCGGCGATGACTTCGATCATGCGGGCGAGATCACCGCTGTCCTCGCGCAGGCCCCTCCTGGGGGGCCGCCTGCTCCTCCCGGCCCACCGGCCGATATCGCCAAGCGACTGAACCTGACCGAGGCCCAGACGCGGAAGTTCCAGCAGCTCAGGGCGGCCCACGAGCAGAAGACCTCCCGGCTGCGCATCGCGCTCAGCAGGGCACGGCTGGATGCCAGGGAGTTGATGCTGGAGGCCTCCCCCGACCGCGGCAAGATCGAGGCCGTCTCACGCAGGATCGGAGACCTCTACGGCCAGACCGTGAGGGCCCGGCTGGAGTACACGGCGGAGCTGCGCCAACTGCTCACGCCCGAGCAGTGGAGCCAGCTCAGGGCGATGACGGCTCGGCGGATGATGGAGAGGCGGGCCCGGCCTAGGCCCTAGAAACGGCACTGCCGGGGGCGGCTAGCGCCTGATCCCCCTCGCTCGCAGGACCGCTATCAGGCGGTCCGGGTGATCGGTGATTATTCCGTCCCCGCGCATCGCCCCGATGCCGGCGGCCAGGAGCCGCTCCATCTCCCGTGTCTCGTTCACGGTCCAGGGTACGACGGGGATGCCGGCCCTGTGGAGGGCCTCGATCTCCTCGCGGGCCATCATGCGGTAGTTCGGCGAGTAGGTGTCGGCCCTGGCCGACCGCACCACCGCGACGTGGTCCGGAGGAGGGAAGGCGGCCGCTCGCAGCGCCGCGGTGGAGATCGCGGGCTCCAACTCCTTGACCTTCAGCAGCGACGGGTAGTGAAACGACTGCAGGATCACCCTCCCGACCATCCCCGCCTCGCGCAGCAGCCGGACCACCCGCTCCTCGAAGTCGGCGGGCATGGCAGGGCCGGTGCCGGGGTACTTCGTCTCGAGGTTCAGCCGCACGCGCTCACCGGCCGGCGAGCGCATAACATCGAGCACCTCGCGCAGTGTGGGGACGCGCTCGCCGGCAAACCTCGCCCCGAACCAGGTGCCGGCGTCCAGGCCGCGCACCTCTGCCAGCGTCATCGCCCGCACG
>JBBIJB010000116.1:0-6027 GCA_037446215.1 Armatimonadota bacterium | reverse complement strand
CCTAGGTGCGTCTCGAGGACCTGCCCGACGTTCATGCGGGAGGGCACGCCCAGCGGATTGAGCACCACGTCCACCGGCGTCCCGTCCCCGAGGTAGGGCATATCCTCCTCGGGCAGGACCACCGCCACTACGCCCTTGTTGCCGTGGCGGCCGGCCATCTTGTCGCCGACCGAGACCTTCCGCTTCTGGGCTATGTAGACGCGCACGAGGGTATTGACCCCGGGAGGCAGCTCGTCGCCTTCCTCGCGCTCCCCCTTCTCGCGGCTGAACATCTTGACCGCGACCACCTTGCCCCGCTCGCCGTGGGGTACCTTCAGCGAGGTGTCGCGCACCTCGCGTGCCTTCTCGCCGAAGATGGCCCGCAGCAGCCGTTCCTCCGCCGTCAGCTCGGTCTCTCCCTTGGGCGTGACCTTGCCGACAAGGACGTCCCCCGCGCGCACGTCTGCCCCGACCCGTATTATCCCTCGCTCGTCGAGGTCTCGAAGCGCCTCCTCTCCGAGGTTGGGGATGTCCCGCGTGATCTCCTCGGGACCGAGCTTGGTGTCCCGGGCCTCGACCTCGTACTCCTCGATGTGGATCGAGGTGAACAGGTCTTCCCTCAGGAGCCGGTCGCTGATGACTATCGCGTCCTCGTAGTTGTAGCCCTCCCAGGGCATGAACGCCACCAGGACGTTGTGCCCGAGCGCGAGCTCCCCGCTGTCCGTCGAGGGGCCGTCGGCCAGCACGTCTCCCTGCTCGACCTTGTCTCCGGTGCGAACAACGGGCACCTGGTTCATGCAGGTTCCCTGGTTGCTGCGCTGGAACTTGATCAACGGATACAGGTCGGAGTCACGCCCTGACTTCACCCTGACATGTTCACCCGTTACCTCCTCGACTGTGCCGGACCGGCGTGCGCGCACGACGGCCTGGCTGTCGGCGGCCGCGCGGTACTCCATGCCGGTTCCCACGCGCGGTGCCCCGGGGTGCAGGAGCGGGACGGCCTGGCGCTGCATGTTGGAGCCCATCAGCGCTCGGTTGGCGTCGTCGTGCTCGAGGAACGGGATCAGTGCCGTGGCCACGGAGACCGTCTGCTTGGGCGAGACGTCCATGAACTCGACATCCTCTACGGGAACGAGCCTTATCGAGTGGCCCTGGCGCGCGGTCACCCTGGGCCCGACGAGACGACCGTTCTCATCGACGGCCGCATTGGCCTGGGCGATCGTGTGCTGGTCCTCAACGTCGGCCGTGAGGAAGCGGATGCGCCGAGTCACCATCCCCTCCCGGACCTCCCGGTACGGGGTCTCGACGAAGCCGAGATCGTTCACGGCGGCGAATGTGGCGAGTGAGGAGATCAGGCCGATGTTCGGACCTTCCGGAGTCTCTATGGGGCACATCCTCCCGTAGTGCGAGGTGTGCACGTCGCGTACCTCGAACCCCGCGCGCTCGCGCGAGAGGCCGCCGGGGCCCAGCGCCGACAGCCGGCGCTTGTGGGTCAACTCGGCCAGCGGGTTCGTCTGGTCCATGAACTGCGAGAGCTGGCTCGACCCGAAGAACTCCTTGATCGCGGCCACGACCGGGCGGATGTTGATCAACTGCTGAGCCGTCACCTGCGAGGGATCCTGGATGGTCATCCTCTCCCGGATGACGCGCTCCATCCGCAGCATTCCGATCCTCAACTGGTTCTGCAGCAGCTCGCCGACCGAGCGCACACGCCGGTTGCCCAGGTGATCGATGTCGTCCTTGCCGGTCTCGGGATCACCGGAGGCCAACATCGAGAGATGGCGCACGATCTCCGCGAAGTCCTCCTTGGTTAGGATCCTCTGGTTTGGATCCACCTTGAGTCCGAGCTTCCTGTTCAGCTTGTAGCGGCCGACGCGACCGAGGTCGTACCGGCGCGGCTCGAAGAAGAGCGTGTTCAGGAGGGTCTTGGCGCTCTCGGCGGTGGGAGGGTCCCCGGGGCGAACCCTTCGGTAGATCTCGATCAGGGCGTCCTCCCTGTCGGCGGTCGTGTCCTTCTCGAGGGTCGCCCGGATCATCGGATCATCCGGGTAGAGCTTGAGGATCTTCTCGTCGCTGTCGTAACCGACCGCCCTCAGCAGGGCCGTGACCGGAAGCTTGCGGGTCCGGTCGATCCGGGCATGTATGACTCCTTCCGGATCAACCTCAAGCTCGAGCCAGGCCCCCCGGTGAGGGATGACCACTGCCGTTGCCAACCGGCGGCCTGCGGTGTCGTGAACGAAGCTGTAGTAGGCGCCCGGAGAGCGGACCAGCTGGCTCACGACCACCCGCTCCGCGCCGTTGATTATGAAGGTCCCCCTGTTGGTCATCACGGGGAAGTCGCCCATGAAGACCTCCTGCTCCTTGACCTCGCCGGTCTCACGCACAACGAGCCGGACCTTCACCTTCAGCGCGGCGCTGTAGTTGTAGTCGCGGTCGCGGCACTCCGCCTCCGAGTACCGAAGGCGCTCGAATCTGTAGCCGCCGAAGTCAAAGACATCCCCTCCGTCGAATACGCTGCCGGGGGGGGTGGGCTTACGCCGGCCGCTCTCCACCGCGAAGTGGAGCTCGAGGTTGCCGGTGAAGTCCTGAATGGGGGAGATCTCTTCGAATACCTCGCGGACGCCTTCACGGAGGAACCAATCGAAGGAACGGCGCTGCACCTCAACCAGGTCCGGCATCTCGAGGATCTCCGGGATCTTCGAGAAGCTGACCCGCGAGCGCCGGCCGCGCTGGACTACCCTGGAACCTGGAACCGAGCCACGGACGGGCCTTGCTGCCTCCAGCCTAGATCGCGTCTTCACGGTGGAAGGCGTCACCTCCGGAAGGAATGGGCGCCGCGCAGGGACGCGGCGGGAGTTGCCAAAGCTTCGCTATGCCCTGTCAGCCTCGCGGATATGGGATACCCACTTGTGAGCAGTGAGGTCCGGCCGTCAGGAGACGGCGCCGCACGGAGTCCTAGGTCACGGAAACACGAAAGCGGGGCGGGTCACCCTGCCTCGCCTTCGCTGAATACCAGTTCTCCTGATGGCTCAACCACCCGTGCGGTCGCCGACCGGAAGCCGTACACACAAACTTACCCCCCCGGGCCGCCCTCTGTCAATAGCCCGGTGGTGCCGTAGACCGGCTACTTGATGGTTACGGTCGCGCCCTCGGCCTCGAGCTTCTTCTTGATCGTCTCGGCCTCCTGGCGGCCAACCTTCTCCTTGACGGGATTCGGCGCTCCATCGACCAGGTCCTTCGCCTCCTTGAGGCCCAGGCCTGTGATCTCGCGGACGACCTTGATCACCTGGATCTTCTTCTCACCCACGGCGCTCAGAATGGCGTCGAACTCCGTCTGCTCCTCGGCTGCCGGTGCGGCCGCGGCCAATCCGCCGGGGACCGCCATGGCCATCGCCACCGGGGCCGCTGCGGACACCCCGAACTTCTCCTCCAGCGCCTTGACCAACTCGGCCAGCTCGATAACGGTCAGGCTGCCGATCGCCTCGATGATCTCTTCCTTGCCAATCTTGGCTGCCACGTTCTTCCCTCCCATCGGTGGTACTCCAGTGTCATGCTGCTGCCTACCGGGACCGCTGCGCCCCGGCGTCGGGCCGCTAGGCGGCCTCCCTTTGCTTGCGGATCTCCTCAAGCGCGATCACGAGCGCCCTGGGCAGGCCCTTCAGGACTCCGCCCAGACCGGAGAGCGGGGCCGCCACCCCTCCGACCACCCTCGCGAGCAGGACAGGCCGGGTAGGCAGGTCGGCCAGAGAGCGCGCCCCGGCTCCATCGATGACACTCCCCGAAAGGATGCCCCCCTTGACCGCCAGCTTGCGCGTCTGACGGGTGAACTCCAGGAGGATCCTGGCCACCGCCCCCGGATCCTCGTCGACGAAGGCGGCCGCAGTGGGACCCTCGATGCAAGCCCCCAGCTCATCGATCCCGGCGGCCCTGGCCGCGATCCCGAAGAGCCGGTTCTTCACAACCCGGTACTCGCCGCCCGCCTCGCGGAGGCGCGCGCGCAGGGCCGTGAGCTCGCCGACCGTCAGGCCCCGGAAGTCCGTCAGGATGACCGCGTTTGACTTCTTGAGGCGCTCCTCGATCGATGCTACCTCGCTGACCTTCTCCGGCCGTGCCATCCCGCTCAACGCCCCCCTCGACAATGATCATGGACCCGCCGCTGACGGACGGGTCCATCCCCGTTCGGCTCCTCGGCAGGCGACTCCGTCCTTAGGCCCGGGATACGGGCACCTGCTGTCTGCGGCGCTCGGGTCGCGCACCGGCGACCCCTGCTATGACCGGCAGAGGTGCAAGCCTGCCGGGCTCTTGTGACCGAACGCCATCCTATCACGCTGCGGGGGCGCAGTCAAACCGCCCCCGGACCGCCCGGGCCGGTGCCGCCCTAGGCGCGCTGGGGCGTGGCGGCGGCGGGGTCGATCCGGATCCCCGGCCCCATGGTGGAGGCGACCGCAAGCGAGCGGAGGTACTGGCCCTTGGCCGCGGAGGGCCTGGCCCTGACGATGGCGTCGATCAGCGTGCCCAGGTTCTCGAGCAGCTGGCTCTCCGAGAACGCCGCCTTTCCGAACGGGACGTGGATGATCCCCGTCTTGTCCAGGCGGAACTCGATCTTGCCCGCCTTGATCTCGCGGACTGCGCGGCCGAGGTCCATGGTGACCGTCCCTGCCTTCGGGTTGGGCATCAACCCCCTGGGGCCCAGGACCCGGCCCAGCCGGCTGACCATGCTCATCAGGTCGGGGGTCGCGGCGGCCACGTCGAACTCCAGCCACCCACCCTGGATCTTCTCGATGAGGTCCTCCGCGCCCACGAAGTCCGCTCCCGCCGCCTCGGCCTCCTTGGCCTTGTCGCCCTTAGCGAAGACCAGCACGCGGACCGAGCGCCCCGTGCCGTGCGGCAGCACGACCGTGCCGCGCACCTGCTGGTCGGCCTGCTTGTGATCCACGCCGAGCCTGATGTGCGCCTCCACCGTCTCGGGGAACTTCGCCGACGCCGTCGCCTTCAGTACCCCAACTGCCTCGGCGGGCGTGTAGAGCCTGCGCCGGTCGACCTGCTTGGCTGCCTCCTTGTATCGCTTCCCTCGGTACCTCATCGCCTTGTTGCCTCCCTGCGGTCCAAGCGGGGGACTCCCCCTCCCGCGCTTTCGGTGTGTGTCCCTACCGCCCTATCCAACGACCTCGATCCCCATCGATCGGGCGGTTCCCTCGATCATCCGCATCGCGGCCTCGGTGGTGTTCGCGTTGAGGTCGACCATCTTGCGCTCGGCTATCTCCCTCACCTGCGCGCGCGTCACCTTGCCCACCTTGGTCTTGTTGGGCTCGCCTGAGCCCTTCTCCAGCCCTGCGGCCTGCCGGAGCAGCACCGAGGCCGGCGGCGTCTTGGTGACGAACGAGAAGGTCCGGTCGGCGTAGACGGTGATCTCTACCGGCACAATCGTCCCGGTGAGCTTCGAGGTCCGGTCGTTGTAGGACTTGCAGAACTCCATGATGTTCACGCCGTGCTGTCCCAGCGCGGGGCCCACCGGCGGCGCCGGCGTTGCCTTCCCAGCCTGGATCTGCAGCTTGACGACAGCAATGACCTTCTTGGCCATGACTTCCTCCTAGAGCTTCTCGACCTGCCCGAAATCCAGCTCTACCGGCGTCTCGCGACCGAATATCGACACGAGAACCCGGACCTTCTCCTTCTCCATCATGATCTCATCCACGGTCCCGGTGAAGTCCATGAATGGACCGGAGGTTATCCGCACCGAGGCACCCTTCTGGTAGGTTATGCGGTACTTGGGCGTCTCGTCGCGCAGCTGGCGCAGGAGGGTCCTGACCTCCTTGTCCTCCAGCGGTATCGGGCGGAGCCCCGACCCCACGAAACCGGTCACCCCGGGCGTGTTGCGTACGACGTACCAGGTGTCGTTCTCGAGGTCTCCTCGCTCGTCCACCCGGACCTCCACCAGCACGTACCCTGGGAAGATCTTCCTGTCAACCTCCCGGCGCTTGCCCCCCCGGATCTCCTTCTCCTTCTCGGTCGGGATCAGCACCTGGAAGATCTTGTCCTTCATGTTCA
>JBBIJB010000115.1:0-6294 GCA_037446215.1 Armatimonadota bacterium | reverse complement strand
AGAAATCCCGCAACCATGCGGGTTTCAGCCCGCGTGATGTCAAACATGGGCTAGCCTGTCCGGTTACCTGATCTGCCGGCGGGTATCAGAAACACGTTGACCAGCGCGACGTAGAGCAGCACGGGCCGCCCCAGCGCGACCCGCAGCCGCGCCGGGCGCAGGAGGCCGCGTCAGCCTGGCCAGGCGGGCGAGGGCGAGCAGGTCTGGCAGCAGCGGGAACGAGAGCACGACTATCGCAGCGTTGAAGAGGCGGCGTCGTACTCAGGGCCCGGGACCCGGGGGCAGTTTCGCCGGCTCAAGGCGGTCCATCCCTGTGACCCCCTCTCCTCGAGTCCGGCTGCCTTGCCTGTCGCAGCGGCTAGTTTGCGATGGCCTGGTAGACCGAGCGGCCGATCTCGGCGATCAGCGCCGAGGCTTCGCCTCCGACCAGGCCCTTGCCGAGCCGGGTTCCGAAGCCCTTCGTCAGCGCCGCGATCACCACCGGCCCGCTCTTTGCGAGCACGATGCCCACGTCGTGCCGCACCTCGGGCAACTCGCCGGTCTTGTGGGCGATGGGGATGTCCTGGGGCAGGTAGAGGGGGAGTCTGTCCCGGACCTGCTGCCTGCGCATGATGCCAATTGCCCGGTCGCAGTTCTCCGGGGTGAGGATCTGCTTGGTCGCGAGCAACTCCAGCAGCAGTGCCGCGTCCGCCGGCGTCGTGAAGTTGTCGAGGCCGCGCTCGCGCGCCTTCATGTCCATCATCTTGCGCTGCAGGACGGTTCCCCGCAGCCCCAACGCCGTCATCGATTCGTTGACGGCCGCCATCCCCACGCGCTCGATGCAGAGGTTGGCGGCGGTGTTGTCGCTGATGATGACCATGAGGGTGAGCAGATCGAGGAGGGTCACCTCGACGACGCTCTCCATCTCTTTGAGGATGCCGAATCCTCCCACCTTGTCCTCGGCCCTGACGGGCAGGCGCTCTTCGAGGCGGAGATCCCTCGACTGCGCCTGCCGCAGGGCTTCCACGAGAACCGGGAGCTTGATCACGCTGGCGGCGGGAAACCGCTCGTCCTGCGACCACTCGAGGACCTGCTGCGTGCCGAGGTCCTTGACGACGAGGCCGACCGTCCCGGGCGCGCCTCCTATCAGCCGCTCTATCTCGCCTCGAGCCGCCTCGAGCCTGCCCATGCCAGCGCTCCTCCCGTCAGCCGATCACAGCAAGACCCAGAACAGGATCAGAAACAGGATGCAGTTGACGCCCATGATCGCCCAGCCGTTGTACATCTGCATCCTCAGGTCCTTGGAGCGGGCCAGTCCCATCTGCCCGATCATGTCGGCGTTGGGGAATGGGCCGAACCAGTCGATCTGCGAGGAGGCGAGGAGCACGGCCACCCAGACGAGGGCGGGGAGGGCCAGTTGCTGCACCGTCGGCCCGAACACCTCGTTCATCAGCATCACCTGGGCGACCGCGGCGCCGGAGACGCCGAGCCAGCCGATCAGCGTCGCGATTACGGCGAAGCCGAAGGCCCCCACGGTGGCCAGCATCGGTTTCAGGGCCTCGAGCAGCGCGTCGTAGGCCTTGGTCTTGCCCACGAGGCTGACCAGCGGGTTGAACAGCCAGAACAGGAAGAACAGCCAGATCAGGCGCGAGGCGCCGGTGTAGATCGCCTGCAGGATCTGGACGAGGCCCAGCCGCGCCGCGAGCCCGGTCGTGAACGAGGTCACGAGCATCGCCAGGATCGCGTAGGAGTAGCCGGCCTTGATCGATATGCCGTAGATCACCATGACGAGTAGGGTCAGCACGAACGCCCAGGTTCCCCTCCGGGCTTCCGGGCCGAGGGCGTGCTCCGTCTTGATGATGTCGGACTCGTCGTAGGAGTAGACCCCCTCGGTCCTGCGCTGGATCCAGCGCACCATGAAGAACCCTGTGATCCAGGTTACGATGGCCATCGGGAGGCCTACGGAAAGCAGGTAGGGCACATAGGCGACCTGCGCGGTCCCGGTCAGCGTCACCACGGGCGGCGTGAACGGTCCTATGAACAGCCCGGGAGCCCCGGCGGCGTGGAGCATGGCTGCGAGCGCCGGGGGCGTAAACCCTAGCGCCGCCACGATGGGGATCACGATCGGCGCCAGTATGGCGTTCGCCCCCGCGAGGGTTCCCAGCGCCGCCACCAGGATAGTCGAGGTCAGCATCACGCCGATCTGAGCCTGCGTCCGGGTCTTCACCCCGATCCGGTAGACGATGGTCCTCACGAGGTTCTCTGCTACGCCGGTCTCGCGCGTGACCTGGCCGAGGCCACCCCCGAGCATGATGATCAGGCCGACCACCGTGATGAATGCGCCCAGCGACTCGGCCATGAGGCCCGCGAGGGCCTTGGCGCCGGTGCCCGTCATCACGATCGCCACAACCAGTGAAGCAAGCGTGGCCAGGACCACGTCCACGCCGAGAAGGACGAGCGCCGCGTACAGCACGATAGGTGCGAGCCCCCACAGCGTGGGTGGCTGGATAGAGGTGTAGATGTAGAAGGCCAGAACGAGGGCTACGACGAACAGCACGACACTCCACGAACTCTGTGCCTTGCGCATCTGTTCACGCTCCCCCATCATGGGCTAGTTGCTGCTGGGGTCCTCTTTCACCACCTCCTCTCGTCCCCGGCCTTGTGTGGTTCCACGCCTAGATTTGTGCCTGCCCGGGCAGGAAACCTTCCCGCGCCGGGTAATCGAGTCTTGGAGGTGTTGTCTGTGACGGGCTTCAGTGCCAACGAACTGATCATTATCCTGATCATGCTTGCCTTCGTCGTCCTGCCGTCCTGGCGCATCTTCGAGAAGGTTGGCTACCCTGGCTGGTATGGCCTCGGCATGGTGATTCCCCTAGTGAACGTCATCCTGCTCCTCTTCTTGGCATACTCGGAGTGGCCGGCCTTGAAGCGGTCGAGGTGAGGGTCTTCGTACGCTGCCTGCGCAGCCTGGACGTGCTGGCCGCGTCGCTACGGCATCTGGACGGTCTCGGCATCCAGGCTGCTCGTCTCACTGGAGGAATGGGCGTCAACGGGCCGAAGGGTGCCCCTGTGAACCTCGACCGTCTTCCCCGCCTCTCCCTGGCCCGCCTCCCAACCCCACTCGAGGAGGCGCCGCGCCTCGCGGCGGCGTTGGGTGTGGCGAGGGTGCTGGTCAAGAGAGACGATCTGACCGACCTCGCCCTCGGCGGCAACAAGGTCCGCAAGTTGGAGTACCTGCTCGGGGACGCGCAGAGCCGGGGAGCAGACACCATCGTGACGACGGCCGCCGACCAGTCGAACTTCCTACGGGCCGCGGCCGCGGCCGCGCGGCGCGCTGGCATGCGGCCGGTGTTTGTCGTGCGCGGTCGGCCGGACGCGCCCTCCCAGGGGAACCTGCTCTTGATGCGCCTCTACGGTGCCGAGATCCACTACGTCACGACCGAGGACCCTTACGCCGGGTTGACCATCGCGCTCATGCGCGAACTCGGCGGCCAGATCGAGCGCCAGGGTGGGCGGCCCTACCTGATTCACCTAGCCACGTTCTCCGGCGGCCTGGCCGCGGTCGGGTATGTGGCGGCGGCCCTTGAGATGGCGGAGCAGCTGAGGGCAGGCCGGCTTCACTGCGACCACGTGGTCCTGGCCGTGGGATCGGGCACGACCCACTCTGGGCTCCTGCTGGGCCTTCGGCTGGCCGGTGTCGGCGCGCGTGTCATGGGCGTGTCCGTGAACACCGAGGCCGGCGCCCTTCGCGCTCATGTCCGCGCGCAGATCCTGGCAGCGTCGGAGATACTCGGTGTGGAGTCCCCGGTGCACGATGACGAGGTTGAGATCAACGACGAGTACATCGGACCCGGGTATGGGATCCCGACCGATGAGAGCATACACGCCGTCCGGCTTGCCGCCAGGAGTGAGGGACTGCTGTTCGACCCCATCTACACCGGCAAGGCGTGGGCAGCGCTCCACGGCGCGGTGCGCAGCGGTGCGATAAACGAGGGCGCCACGGTCGCATTCATGCACACCGGTGGCGCCCCTAACGTCTTTCTGCATGCCGGGGCGATCGCACCAGCCGACCCGTTTTCAGAGTAGCGCCAGATGGGAGTGAACCAGAGCATGCGCATCGAGTCGGTACGCGGCATCCCGTTGCTCGCGATCCTCGATAGGCCTCAGCGCACGGGAGTGGCCACGTTCACGAAGTTCGGAGTCGCTATAGTGGAGGTCCGCACGGATACGGGACTCGTGGGGTACGGAGAGTGTCTTGCCCGGTACTCGCCCCGGATCTGGGCGGCGCTGGTGGAGGATCTCCTGGCCCCACTTGTCATCGGGGCCGACCCCTTCGACACCGAGCGCCTCTGGATGAGCATGTTCCGGGACCTGCGCTCCTTCTCGGGGCACAGCCGGGGCATGTTGGTCGAGGCGATCGCTGGAGTCGACACCGCCCTCTGGGACATCAGGGGCAAGGCTGCCCGGCTTCCGCTCTGTGCGTTGTTGGGCGGTGCAGCCGGCAGGCACCTGGCGGTCTATGCCTCATCCATAATGCAGCAGGAGATGGCCGCGATGGAGGCCGAGGCGGCGTCCCTGGTTGAGAGGGGCTTTCGAGCCATCAAGATCAAGATCGGTGTGGGTGTGGAGCAAGACGCCCGCGCGGTCCGCGCCATCCGGCGTCAGATCGGGGACGGCATCGATCTCATGCTGGACGCCAACGGCGCCTACCGCGCGAGCGAGGCGATCGATCTTGCCCAGCGCGTCGCCGATCTGCGCATCGCCTGGTTCGAGGAGCCGGTTGTCGCCGACGATCTGGAGGGCTACGAGCGCATCCGGGCCGCCACCACGATCCCGCTCGCGGGCGGCGAGGCGGAGTTCACCCGCTACGGCGTGCGTGATCTCCTCGCGCGTAAGGTCTTGGATATCATCCAGCCGGACGTGGCGCGCTCAGGGGGCGTGAGCGAGACGAAGAAGATCGCCGACCTGGCCAGCGCCCATCACACCGCCTATGCCCCGCACGTTGGCTTCTCCGGCGCGGTGTGCGCGGCCGCTTCGCTGCACATCGCTGCGGCCGCGACCAACTTCCTCGTCTACGAGTGCATCTACACGGAGAACCCCCTCCGCGAACGCCTCGCGGTCATGCCGGCGGGCGATTCCTCGCAGCTGGTCGACGGCAAGCTCCCGGTCCCCACTGGCCCAGGCCTTGGCATCGACCTGGACCCCGAGGTGATCGAGCGCTACCGCGTGACCTGGTAGTACAGGATGCGGGGCGGCCTGCCGCCAAAGCAGAGCGAGGCGCTCGTCTTGCGCGAGTGCCGGGTCTGTGACGGGCTGGGCGGCCCCGCGGCGGAGGGTGAGGTGTGGATCGTCTCGGGCTTCGTCGTCGAGCCCGGGAGCGTCCCCTCATCATGCGAGCAGGCGCTCGGGGGTCGCGTCGTGGCGCCGGGTCTAATAGACGTGCACGTCCACCTGTGCATGGACGCCGGCCTCGACCCTCTCGGATCCTTACGGGCGGCGGGCCGAGGGCGACTGGCACGGTTGATGCGGGCGAACGCCGCGATGATGCTGCGTCGGGGGGTGACGCTCTGCCGCGACCTGGGAGCTCCAACCGACCTGGCCATGCGACTGCGCGGTGCTATCGCGTCCGGTAGAGCCGCCGGGCCCCGGGTCCTGGCCAGCGGGGCGCCCCTGACCACGCCGCGGGGCCACCTGTACGAGATGGGAGGGGAGGTGGATGGGGCCGACGCGATTCGCGCCGCACTCGGGCGCCTTCGCCGGGCCCGCGTTGACGTGGTCAAGGCGGTCGCCACCGGCGGTGGGTCGAGCCCACAGACCGACCCGCGTTCATGCCAGTTCTCGGACGAGGACCTCTGCCTGCTTGTACGTGAGGCACGCTGCCACGGCCTTACGGTCGCCTGCCACGCGCACTCCGACGAGGGCGTGCGCCAGGCGATAGGAGCAGGAGTGAGTACCATCGAGCACGGCAGCTATGCCTCCGAGGCCTCGCTGCGTGCCATGGCCAAGCAGGGCATCTCCCTGGTCCCGACCCTTTGGCCCGCGCTCATCGTGGTGGATGAGTCGCCCTTCCCGCACAAGCGCATGGGAGAGATCCGCGCGCGCCTCGAGTCGCGCCGCGAGGCCGTCAGACTGGCATTGAGGCACGGTGTCCGCCTGCTGGCAGGGACGGATGCCGGCACATCGCTCGCCCACCCGGGCCGCGTCGCCGCGGAGGTGGTCGCCCTCGCGGAGTGCGGCGTCCCGCCCGCGCTCGCGCTGGCCGCGGCCGGTCGCGAAGCCGCGGCAGTGCTAGGCGTGCCGCGCGCCGGTACGCTC
>JBBIJB010000114.1:0-6457 GCA_037446215.1 Armatimonadota bacterium | reverse complement strand
CCTGCGTCGGATCACCGCATCCTGAGGTGTACGGGATCTATCTGAACCTACACACGGCGCGGTTGGGCTCCCTGCGTCGCGTTTCCGGCGACCGGGGTGCTCGGCCGAGCAAGGGGCATCGACTCTACATTTGCCGTGTGGGGGGAGACTCCTGCACCCGGCCCGCTCCGCGCGGCCGGTGCCGGGTATAATGTACCTGCCACCAGGCTCCGTTGGAAGGAGTTCTGCGAGGAGGAGTTCGTCGTGCCCACCAGACCGTCCGACGCCGGTTCAATAGACAAGGCGCTTGCTGTGCTCGCGGCCCTAGTGATCGGGGGAGTCCTGGGAGGCGTGGTGGCGCCTCGGTACGGGCTTGTCCCCGGTCCGTGGAGGTCGGGGGGGGCAGAGCCCCAGGCGCTGGCCACACCGCCCACGGGGCTGCCTTCCCCAGAGGCCCGGGCAGTGACTCCCTACCCGCAACAGCCCGCCCCCCCTGTTCCCCGCGTCCTCGGGGGCCAGGAGGCGACGGTCGTCAGGGTGGTACAGCAGTCGCGCCCGTCGGTCGTCAACATCAACGTGCGTGCCCAGGTCGCGACGCCGTTCGGGCTCTTCCCTCAGGAGGGACAGGGCTCGGGCGTCATAGTCCGCTCCGACGGGCTGATCCTGACCAACTTTCACGTGGTGCAGGCGGCGCAGGAGATCAATGCGACCCTCGTCTCCGGCAGGACCCTCAAGGGCAGGGTCCTCGGCTTCGACAGGTTCTCGGACCTGGCCGTCATCAAGGTGGAGAGCACCCAGCCCCTGCCCGCGATCGAGTTCGGCTCATCGAGCGCCCTGCAGGTCGGCCAGATGGCGATCGCGATCGGTAACCCGTTCGGCCTCGGCAGCACGGTCACGGTGGGTGTCGTCAGCGCGCTCAACCGCAGCATCGAGGCCGGCCCGGACTTCGTGGTCGAGAACCTCATCCAGACCGACGCCCCGATCAACCCCGGCAACAGCGGAGGGGCGCTGCTGGACTCCGCCGGCAGGCTGATAGGGATAAACACAGCAATAGTGCCGCAGGCGCAGAGCATCGGCTTCGCGATCCCAATAGACCACGCCCGCGTAGTGATGGATCAGATCGTGACGACGGGAAGGGTGGTGCGCCCGGCGCTCGGCGTTGAGATCCGCGGGGAGATAGACCCGCAGACAGCGCGGGCTTTTGGATTGCCCGTGGATCACGGAGTCATGGTGGCGCCGCAGCCGGGCAGCTCCGCGGAGAGGGCGGGGCTTAGGCCGAACGACATCGTGGTGGCGATAGACGGCCAGAAGGTCAGCACCGTGAGCGATCTCAGACGGGAGCTGTTCCGCAGGAAGCCGAGAGACACGGTCAGGGTCGAGGTGGTCCGCGACGGGCGCCGGCTGACGTTCTCCGTTCCCTTGACGGAGCTGCGCGGCGGCCTGCCGTCCGCGATCGCGGCCTAGGGCGACGCCTGGAGTACGGAGGAGCCGGAAGATGGACCGCTTTCCCATTCTCGACTTCGTGCACGTGACCGAGGCCACGGCTCTCGCGGCGGCCGTCCGGGGCACGGGCATCCACGCGGTGATGGGGATCGGCGGGGCGCCCGAGGGCGTGCTGGCCGCGGCGGCGCTGCGCTGTCTCGGAGGCCGGATACAGGGCCGCTTCTGGTTCCGCGACGAGCGCGAGCGCGAGCGGGTTAGGGAGATGGGGATCGCCGACCCCGACAGGATACTCGATACGATGGACCTGGTGCCCGGGGAGGACGTGACCTTCGTGGCCACCGGGATCACCGACGGCGACCTGCTCCGCGGAGTGCGCCTCTTCGGAGGAGGCGCCCGGACCCACTCGCTGGTTATGTCGCGCCAGACCGGCGAGATCTGCTTCGTGGACGGGATACACGTTACCGACAGGAGCAAGGCGAGCTCGATCCTGCTGTGAGGCGTGTCTCCAGGTGGTAACCCGCTCCCGCCCAGGCCCGGCAGCGCGCCGCGCGGCCGGGCGCCTCTGCCTGGTGGACTTCTCGGGGCCGTCTCCGTCGCCCGCCCTGGAGCGCCTGATCGCCGACCGGCACATAATGGGCGTCGTGCTCTTCCGCAAGAACGTGGACTCCCCGTCACAGGCGGCAGGGCTCACGGACGCGCTGCAGAGGCTCGCCCGCGAGGCCGCGGCGCCCCCGCCGTGGGTGGCCATAGACCACGAAGGGGGCGCGATCACGCGCTTTCCGGCGTGCGAACTCGGCCCGCTGCGGGTGACTTCGCTCCCATCCGCGATGGCGCTCGGCGCCGCCGGGGACCCGGCGCTGGCCGACGCCGCCGGGCGCGTCGCTGGGTGTGATCTGCGCGCGATCGGCATCCACCTGAACTTCGCGCCTGTGCTGGACGTCAACACCAACCCGTCAAACCCCGTGATCGGCGCGCGCGCCTTCGGCGACTCACCCTCGGAGGTGGCCGCGCTCGGTGTGGCCTACATCCAGGGGCTGCAGGAGGCCGGCGTCGCCGCCGTGGGCAAGCACTTCCCGGGCCACGGCGACACCAGCGTCGACTCGCATCTTGGCCTCCCAAGGGTGGGTCACGGCCGCGAACGGCTCGATGCGGTGGAGATGGCACCGTTCGCGGCTGCCGTGCGCGCAGGCGTGGCTGGGATCATGACCGCGCACGCGGCCTATCCGGCGCTGGATCCCTCCGGCGTGCCGGCCACCATGTCCGAGCCGATCCTGCGCGGGATCCTGCGGGAGCGCTGGGGGTTCGGCGGCCTCGTGTTCACCGACTCGATGAGCATGCGCGCGATCGCGGACAACTACGGAGCGGGCGACGCGGCGGTTGCCGCGGTTCGAGCCGGATGCGACGTCGTCCTGGCCCTGGGTGAGGAGGCGGCCCAGCAGGAGATGCTCGACCGGCTGGCCGCGGCGATAGAGCAGGGCGAGATCACCGAGGCGCGACTCGCCGAGATCCGCTCGCGGGCGGCCGAGGCAGTGGGGAGGTGGGGGATCGGCGCTGCCAGGCCCGCCGGCGCCGCGGCTCCTTCGATGGTGCCCGAGCACGGGCAGATCGCCGAGCGGATCGCCTCCACGGCGGTCACGCTCGTGAGGGACCGAAGCGGCGCAATCCCGGTTCGTTCGGGGCAAGTCGGCGTGGTAACCGTCCCGCCTCCTGCCGCGGCTTCCTCAGAGCGGGTAACGGGCCCGGGGTGCGGTTTGGCTCTCGCGCTCAGGAGGCAGGGCGCCGTCGTGAGAGAAGTCTCCCTTGACGACGTCTCGACCGCCGACGGGGTGATAGTGGCGGTGACCTGCGCGCAGGGCGCCCCGGAGGCCGGGGCTGTCGCTGCCGTTAGGTCGCTGTACCGGCACGTGGGAGACCGCCTCATCGTGGTCGGAGCGGGCGCTCCCTACGAGGCGGCGGCGCTGCCCGAGATACCCGCCTACCTGGCCGCCTACGGCCCGGACGAGCCGAGCATGAGCGCCGCCGCGCGCGTGTTGCTCGGCCGCGCCCCGGCCAGGGGGAAGCTGCCGGTGAGACTGGAGAGCGCACCAGGGGGCCATACGCGGGCGGCCCAGTGATGGGAGGGGGATCGGTGAGCCAATCCAGCCGGAGATGGGCGCTGCAGGCCGGCACGGTCCTGCTGCCCGAGGGCGCGGCCAGCCCCGGCTTCGTGGTGATCGAGGGCGAGAGCATCGCCCGGGCGGCCGGCGGAGTGCATCCAAGCCCGGACCTGAACTGCCCGGAGAGCACCGTAGTCCCCGGCTTCGTTGACCTGCAGATCAACGGCGCGGCAGGCTGCGACTTCCTGCATCCGACAGAGGCCGGCCTCGCCGAGGCCCACGACTACCTGCTGACCACGGGCACCGCGGCCTACCTACCGACCCTGATCTCGGCCCCCGAGAGGCAGTTGAGGGAGGCAGTTGCCTTCTTCGCCGAGCACGCCCGCCGCCCATCGGCCCCGCGTGTCCTGGGCGTGCACCTGGAGGGCCCGTTCCTGTCACCGGAGCGGCCCGGTGCCCATCGGCCCGAGCACCTGCGGACCCCCTCAATCGATTGGATCGGCAGGCTGGTCGATGAGTTCCGGGGGGTGATCCGCGTGGTAACCCTGGCGCCGGAACTCGACGGATCCCTCGAGGTGATCCGCTACCTGTGCTCTCAGGGCATCGTCGCCGCCGTCGGTCACACGAACGCGACCTTTGCGCAGGCAACGGCGGCCTTCGACGCCGGGGCGCGCCTGGCCACGCACCTGTTCAACGCGATGCCGCCGTACCATCACCGCGAGCCCGGCGTCGTGGGCGCGGCGCTGGCAGACCACAGGGTGACCTGCTCGATTGTCGCCGACCTCGTCCATCTGCACCCGGCCGTGCTCTCCCAGGTCGCACGGCTCAAGGGGTGGGAGCGCACGGCGCTGGTTACCGATGCAACCGCCGGGGCCGGGGCACCGGTCGGACCGGCGACGCTGGGGGATCAGGCCGTCACCGTCATCGAAGGCGCGCCGCGCCTGGCAGGCGGTACCCTGGCCGGAAGCGTCCTCAGGATGGATCGCGCCGTCGGGAACATGGCCGCGGAGGTCGGATCGCGGGACCAGGCGGTTTGGATGGCCTCCACGACCCCTGCGCGCCTGCTCGGGTTGGAGCAGGGAGAGCTGCGCGCGGGGCAGCGCGCCGACCTGGTCGTCCTGTCAGCGGATCAGGCCGTGAGCGCGGTAGTCGTGGGCGGGGTTCGGTGGGGGGCGGCGCGGCCTAGGCGCCGGGAGTTGGGACCCGGGCCTTGATCAGCCGAACCATACCCATAGGCGCGAGGGCCGTGATCTCCTCGATGACGAGCCCTGAGGAGCGTACGTTCTCGAGGGTGCGCCGGCTGATGTGCGCGCCGATGATCCGCACGATGAGGGGGTCGAGCCAGTCCATCACCCTGCCGAGCCAGGGGTGCTCGGCCCGCATGTGCTCAAGCAGGATCACGGTGCCGCCCGGCCGCACGACCCGTGCCAGCTCGCGGAGGCCCCGGATGGGATCGGGGACCGAGCAGAAGACGAAGGCGGTGACGGCGCCGTCGAATGCCCCGTCCGGAAAGGCGAGCGCCTGCGCATCCATCAGGAGGAGCTCGGCGTCCAGGCCTAGTCGAGCCGCCCTGCGCCGGGCGCGTCGGAGCATCCTGGGGCTGATGTCGATTGCGGTGATCGAGGCGGCCCTCGGCCAGTGGGGCATGTTCTTGCCGGTGCCCACGCCGACCTCGAGGATGCGGCCCTCGGACGCCTCGGTCCAGAGCCGGGCACGCCACCGCGCGAACGCGCCCCGCTCCGGCAGCCACTCCAGCAGGTCGTAGAACGGCGCAAGGCGATCGTACCTGTCGCGGGCGCGCCCGGTGGCGCGGTCGATAGTGCCCTTGGGTCTGCTACTCCCGGTCGGCTTCTGTCCGCGAATGGCCACGGGCAGAGCTCCCGGGTCGATCGGGGGCCGACCGGCCCCCCGGCACCACCGCTCAGGCGCAGGTGCCGAGGAACGCGGGCAGCGCCGCGGCCAGCCCTACCGCGGCCGCCGCGATTCCGGCCGCGCCGCCGGCCTCCGACCCTGCGATGACCAAGAGCCCGCCGCCTATGATCCGCGCCCAGCGTCCCAGCGGTGAGTTCGCGTGCTTGACGATGCGGCCGCGCAGACTCATCAGGTCCTCCCCTACACGAACCAGAGCAGGATGGCTGCCCCGAGCGCGACCATGATTAGGCCCTGCCCCAGCCGAAGCTGCTTCTTGTTCGTCGCCATCCATCGTGAGAACTGGCCGACCACCCGGCGGTTGCCGATGACCAGCAGCAGCGCAACGAGAGGCAGGACGAACATGACGTTGTACGCCAACAGGTAGCCGAATCCGGGCCAGAAGGTGGTCTGGGACGCGAGCAGCCCCAGGATCCCGACGTAGATGCCCCCGGTGCACGGGAACTCGCAGATCCCCACCAGGAAGCCGACCACCGCCGTCGCCGGCAACGTCGCCTTCCGCATCCATCGGTCCCGCGCGGCCGCGCCTACCTTTGGAAGGGTCAGGCTTGGCCCCACGCCGTACCAGAAGTAGTCCTTCAGGTTCACCAGGCCGAGCACGATCATCAGCCCGGCTCCGAGCCGCGCCATCAGGTGGGGTGCACCGAGCTGGAAGACCTTGAGCAGCCCGAGCCCGATTCCGAGGTAGGTGACGTAGATGGCGCCGATGTAGGTGAACCCGAATGCGAGCAGCTCCGACCGGCCGCGCTGCAGCGTGAACAGGAACCCCACGAACAGCAGCAGCACGGCGAAGGCGCAGGGGTTTATGCCGTCGAGCAGCCCGGCGCCGAGCACCATAGCCACGAAGGTAGTCTTCGGCACAGCCGCCGCGGGGGTCGCTCCCTCGGCTCCCTGACGCGGTCCGAGGCGCGAGAGGTAGGTCGCTATCGGCTCGTTCAGGGGATAGGTGACGGTCGGGCCGCCCAGCGCCCACACCGTGTAGTCCTTCGGCGCTTCGCCGTGGCCGGCCA
>JBBIJB010000113.1:0-6683 GCA_037446215.1 Armatimonadota bacterium | reverse complement strand
TTCATCATACTGGATGAGGCGCAGAACACGACGCGCGAGCAGATGAAGATGTTCCTGACGCGAATGGGTTTCGGATCGAAGGCTGTGGTGACGGGCGACATCACCCAGATCGATCTTCCAAGGGACCGTATCAGCGGCATGGTAGAGGCGAGGGAGATCTTCGCCGGTGTGGACGGGATCGCATTCGTCAGCCTCTCCGAGGGCGACGTCGTCCGCCACGAGCTCGTTCAGACGATCGTTCGCGCGTACGAGCGTTATGAGGCGGCCCGGGGAGAGGAAACGGCTGCTCCGCGGCCCTTGAGCCGTCCTAGTGCCCCGGTAGGGGAAGAGGCAAAGTGACGGCAGTGAGGGGCGACCGACCGACGGAGACCACCCAGGCTCGCGGGACTGCCCTGCGCGCAGCCGGGATCGGCCTTGCTACGCTCGTGCTCCTCTTCGCGGTGATCGGGGTTGACTACCTCTCCCCGGGATTCGATCTCAGGCTCAACGAGCCGAGCCCTCGGGACATTGAGGCGCCGCGCACCTTCGACTACTACGATCCGGGGCGCCCTGGGGAAGGGCAGAGCGGAACAGGAGTGGCGATAGGCCCCGCGCGGATCAGGGTCCAGAAGGGCGAGATGATCCTCCGGAAGGGCGACGTGATGACCCCCTCGCACCTCCAGGCGCTGGAGGCCGCGGGGCTCTACCCGTCGAGGGTGACCTGGACCGTCCTCGCCGGGGTTGGGCTCGTGCTGGTGATGCTGCTGGGGGCCACCGCGATCTACCTCAGGCAGTACCAGCCGGAGATCTGGGAGAACGAGCGGATGCTCGTGCTCTGGAGCGTCGTGGTGGTTGGGGCGACGGCGCTGACCCAGGTCCTGGGCTCCCCGCGCTTCAGCAACTACCTCACGGCGGCCGCGCCGGCAGCCATGCTGCTGGCCATACTCATGCGACCCCGCCTTGCCCTCTTCACTTCCGCCGTGCTCGCGGTGCTGGTAGGGCTGGCCTCGGGGCAGGCGCTGGCTCCGGCGGCCGTGGCCTTCGTGGGAGGTCTGGCCGCGGTCTTCTCCTCCCGCCAGATCCACCGCAGATCGGATCTCGGGGTGGCAGGGCTCGCCGTTGGCGTAGCGAGCGGCCTGACCGCCGCCGGCGTCGGACTGGTCGGTGCGGTGCCCTACTACCCCGACCTCGCCTCGAACACGGCCTACGCCGCGGCGAGCGGGCTGCTGGCAGGCGTTGTCACAATCGGAGTGCTGCCGTTTCTTGAGCAGATGTTCGGGCTGGTCACACCGATCAAGCTCCTCGAGCTTGCAAACCCCTCTCACCCACTCCTGCGTAGGCTGCAGCTCGAGGCTCCAGGGACCTATCACCACAGCATCATGGTGGGCAACCTCGCCGAGGCGGCGGCCGAGGCGGTGGGAGCGGATGCCCTCCTGGTGAGGGTAGGGACCTACTACCACGACATCGGGAAGATGAAGAGGCCTGCCTTCTTCGTCGAAAACCAGGCCGGCCTGGAGAACCCCCACGAGCGCATGACGCCGAGCCTCTCGGCGCTCACCGTTAGCGCGCACGTCCGGGACGGCCTCGAGCTGGCCAAGGAGTACGGCTTGCCCGCTGCGATAGGCGACTTCATCCCACAACACCACGGAACCGCGCTGCTCACCTACTTCTACCACCAGGCGCTCGAGCGGGGAGACCCGCTCGAAGAGTCGGCCTTTCGCTACGAGGGGCCGAAGCCCCAGACCATAGAGGCCGCGCTGGTGATGCTCGCCGACACCGTGGAGGCCACGGTAAGGTCGCTTAGCCGCCCCACACCGGACAGGCTCGACGAGGTAGTGCGGAGGCTGATACGCGACCGGCTCGAGGACGGGCAACTCGACGAGTGCGGGCTGACGTTCCGGGACCTTGACCGGGTGGCCGGAGCCTTCGTGAGGATACTGGGAGGCGTGCTTCATCCTCGAATCGAGTATCCGGATCTCGAAGGAGAGCTTGCCCGGCGCCGAAGGGAGAGAGGCGGGAGGCCGAGGCGTACATGAAGGTGCGGATTGCGGCGTTCGGCGTGCGGCACTCGATCCCCAGGGCACTGATCTCCGCCGCGGCAGAGACCGCGATGCGCGCAGCACGCTGCTCCCCGGATGCCGAGGTAGATGTTGCCCTCGTGGACGACGCGACGATTGCCCGGCTCAACCGGCGTCACCTGGGCCACCACGGTCCCACCGACGTGCTGGCCTTTCCTGGGACGGGGCAGGCCGGCGACCGGACCATCGGGGAGGTGGTGGTGTCGCTGGACCGCGCCCGTGAGCAGGCGCGCGAGGCGGGATGGCCCCTGCGACACGAGGTCGCGCTTCTGGTCGTCCACGGAGTGCTCCACCTGCGAGGCTACGACGATCGCACCCCACAGGACTCCGCCCGGATGCGCGCTGCCGAGCACCGCGTCCTGCGGCGGCTGCAAGGGGCCGGGTTCTAAGCCATGCGCCACAGCCTCTGGCAGAGCTTTCGGTTCGCCGGCAGGGGGCTGAGGGCTGCCTTCCGGACGCAGCGAACGATCCGCACGCAGGTGGTGCTCGGCTGCGCGGTCGCCCTGTCGGCGCTGTGGCTAGATCTCCCGCCCGCCCAGGCGGCGGTGATCGTCCTCGCCGTGGCACTGGTGCTGGGGGCGGAGTTGATGAACACGGCGATAGAGGCGGTGGTCGATCTGCAAGTGGGAGAGCACCGCAACTTCCTGGCCGGGCGTGCCAAGGACCTCGCGGCCGCCGCAGTGCTGATGACTGCATCGGGCGCGATCGGCGCGGGCCTGCTCATCCTCGTCCCTCCGGTGCTGCACTCGATAGGAGGAGGGCGCATCGACCCGCTCGCGGTTGCGAGGATAGGCACGCTGCTCGGCATCCTCGCGCTCGCGGCAGTCGTGCTCTCGAGGTCGGGAGGGCGCCAGGAGCAGGGCTGAGAGCCGCGCCCCCGCCGGGAGTAGGGCGCCGCTTGTGATATAATGTCCGTGACTCGCAAAGGCCATCTGGCCAAGAAGGCAGGCAACACGCTGCTTGGACGCTTCAAGTTATGTGCTTGAGTTCGCTCTGCTCGGGCTCTTGCTGCTTGCGTCGGCGTTCTTCTCCGGCTCCGAGACAGCCCTCTTTTCGTCCAACAGGCTGAGACTTCGCCACCTCAGCGAGGAGGGGAGCGGAGGGGCCAGGACCGCGCTCGGGCTCCTGGAGAATCCCGCACGGCTTCTCTCCACGATCCTGGTCGGCAACAACATCGTGAACACCGCCGCGGCCGTGGTCGCCACCTCGACGCTGGTACGCTTCCTGGGGGCGGAGCGGGGCTCGCTGTATGCCTTCATCGGCGTGACACTGCTTCTGCTGCTGGTAGGTGAGATCACTCCGAAGACGATCGCCGCCCATCACGCCGAGAGGGTCTCCCTTGCGGCGGCTAGGCCGGTTCACCTCATCTCGGTCCTGCTCTCTCCCGTGATTCGCACCCTGTCGCTGCTCACCAACGTCCTCACCGGGCCGCTCGGCGGGCGCGTGCGCTCGGACGCGCCGATGGTCACGGAGGAGGAGATCCGGCTCCTCGTGCGGATAGGCGAGGAGCAGGGTGTAATCGAGAGCGACGAGCGAGAGATGATCCACTCGATCATCGCCTTCGGCGAAACAGTGGTGCGCGAGGTGATGGTTCCTCGGGTCGACATGGTGTGCGTGGAGGCCGAAGATACCGTCGAAGCCATACTCGCGATCGTCAGAGAGCACGGCCATTCGCGCGTTCCCGTCTACCACGAGACCATAGACCAGATCGTCGGCCTGATCCACGTGAAGGATCTGCTGGCAGGGTTCCGTACGGGCCATCTCTCGGGGAGCGTGCGCGACTACGCCCGCCCGGCATACTTCGTCCCCGACAGCAAGAGCCTGGACGACCTATTTGCGGAGATGCGCCGGAAGAAGGTCCACATGGCGATCGCGGTGGACGAGTACGGAGGGACCGCCGGGCTGGTCACCATAGAAGACCTACTGGAGGAGATAGTCGGCCCTATACAGGACGAGTACGACACGGAGGAGGCGCCCATCACCTTCCTGGGCGAGGGCGTGGCGCTGGTCGACGGGCGGGTCCACCTCGAGGAGGTCAACTCCGCGCTCGGGATTTCCTTGCCGGTCGCCGAGGTCGACTCCATAGGAGGGCTGGTCTACAGCCTCCTCGGCCATATGCCGGTTCAGGGGGAGCGGGTTCGCTTCGGCGACCTCGAGTTGAGCGTCGAGGGGGTCGAGGGACACCGTATCGCCAAGGTGAGGATAGCCAGCACAGCGGAGCCGGAGGTGCACGGCGGCTGATGCAGACGAGGATCCGCAACTACCTGATAGCGGGCGTGCTCGTCCTCCTGCCTGTGGGCGTGACCGTGTTCATCCTGGTCTCTCTCTTCCGGTTCCTGGACAACCTGCTCGGCCCCCTCTTCGCCCTGATCCTCGGCGTGCGCGTGCCGGGCCTGGGTCTGCTGGCCGGCGTTCTGGTCATACTGGGCACCGGCGCGCTGGCCAGCAATGTGCTTGGGCGGCGCTTGGTCCACCTCTTCGACCGGGTGATGATGAGGGTTCCCTTTGCCCGGACGATCTACGCCGCGACGAAGCAGCTCAGCGACTCGATCCTCCAGCATAACAGGACGGCGCTCAAGGAGGCGGTGCTGGTGGAGTGGCCGAGAGCAGGGCTCTACTCGGTCGGGTTCGTGACCGGGAGGACTCGAGGTGAGACCCAGGCCAAGACGCGGGAGCAGGTCGTGAACGTGTTTATCGTCACCACCCCAAACCCCACCACGGGTTTCCTGTGCCTAGTCCCCGAGAGCCAGGTGGTTCCGCTCGACATGACGGTCGAGGATGCGATAAAGCTGGTCGTCTCGGCGGGCATAGTCACGCCTGACTACCGGGGCCCGGAGATCGCCAGCCAGGAACAGCGGAGCCAGTTCGAGTGAGCCGGGGCGCTCCGGGCACCGACGGTCCGAGAGCCGCGCACCCGGCGCGCGAGGAGCTGGTCCGGGCCGCGCGGCGGGCGCGGCGCCGCGCATACGCTCCTTACTCGGGCTTCAAGGTCGGGGCCGCCGTGCTTACGCGGTCGGGCGCCATCGTCACGGGCTGCAACGTCGAGAATGCGTCTTACGGCCTTTCGGTGTGCGCCGAGCGGGCGGCCGTTCAGCGCGCCGTGGCAGAGGGCCACCGCGGCATGAAGGCGATCGCGGTCGTCGCGGGGAGTTCCGGCGCGACGCCCTGCGGGGCCTGCCGTCAGGTGATGCGGGAGTTCGGAATAGCCGAAGTCATAGTCGCCGGCCCGAGGGGCGCTCCCCGCACCTTCACCCTGGCGGAGCTGTTGGGCTACCCATTCGACTCGACCGCTCTACTGGATCCGTAGCCCGACTTCCCACGCTTGACACTCCTTTTTTCGTGCGCGTATCGTAGGCACGGTACGCACGACAACCACGGTTGCGCCAATGATCACAGATCGCCTAGTCGTCACCGTCCAGGATCATCTGCGCGGGCGCAACCTCCCCGGCCTCGCGTCGCTTCTCGCCCCCCTCCATTCCGGCGACATAGCCGAGCTGCTCATCCAGCTTGACTCGCCAGATCAGGTTTCAGTGCTCCTTCTTCTGCCCGCAGAGGAAGCCGCCGTCGTACTCGAGATGCTCTCCGATGACGAGAGAGCGACCGTCACGCCTGCGCTGGCCGATGAGCAGCTCGTGCCGCTGCTGAACGAGATGGCCACCGATGAGGTGACGGACCTCCTGGGTGAGCTTCCGGCTGAGCGCGCGGGCCGTCTGCTGCGACTGATGGGCAGGGAAGAGGCCGCGGCCGTGGCCGGCCTGCTCGCCTACCCCGAGCACTCCGCCGGCGGACTGATGACGACCGACGTGGTCACCGTTGGGCCCGATCTCACAGCCGGCCAGGCCGTCGATGTCGTGCGCGAGCGCGGGAGAGAGGTGGAGGTTCTCTACTACATCTACGTGGTCGAGTCCGGGCGCCTGGTTGGAGTGATGACGCTGCGCGACCTGATCGTGGCCCCGAGCGATAGGCCCGTGCGCGCGCTGATGCACACGCGCCTGGTGAAGGCGAACCCTCTTGACGACCAGGAGAGTGTTGCGGGGCTTGCGAGGAAGTATGACCTGCTTGCCGTCCCCGTCACCGACTCCCGCGGCCGGCTCCTCGGGATCGTCACCTCCGACGATCTGTTGGGGGTCGTGGAGTCCGAGGGGACCGAGGATGTGCTCGCGCTCTCTGGTGCGCCCGGCGGCGGCGAGGTGGCCCTTCGGACATTTCCCTGGTCGCTCACCGCCAGGCGCACAGGGTCGCTCGTCTTCAACCTCCTGCTGAACCTGGTCGCGGCGTTCGTGATCAGCCGGTTCACAGAGACCCTTCAGGCAGCGCTGTTCCTGGCCTTCTTCATGCCGGCCTTGATGGCCACCGCGGGCAACGTGGCAACCCAATCCCTGGCGTTGGCGGTCCGCGGACTCGCCACCGGCCGCATCGGGCCGCGGGAGTGGCGCTACGCCTGGCGGGAGATAGCAACAGGTGCTTTGGTCGGTACTGTGTGCGGGCTCATCATGGGGGCGTTCGCGGCGGTGTGGCAGGACAACCTTTCCCTGGGGCTGATCGTCGGAGGGGCGATGTGGCTGGCGATCCTCGTCGCGGCTCCGGTGGGTGTCCTGACGGTGCTGCTCCTGACGCGCCTCGGAA
>JBBIJB010000112.1:0-6709 GCA_037446215.1 Armatimonadota bacterium | reverse complement strand
GTTCGCTTCAGGAACGCCATTGACTCAGTGGTCCGGCAGCACGCCGTCTGTCGGCGTCATGCGACAGCGTTCTGGCCATCCATGAGTCACCCTTGCTTGCAGGTGGCCGACTACTGCGGATGGGCGATACAGAGAGCGATGGAAAGGAATGACAGGCGCTCCTTGGCGTTGATACAAGACAGAGTCCGGAGCCTCTTTGAGCCCTTCCGTTGCTCCACCAGGATGTACTACTAGCCGCCATTCTTCACTAGGATCTTGCCGCGCTCAACTCTATGCTTGCCCGGCCTAGGGCTCCATGATAGACTCTCGCATACAACCCGTGGCTGCACCGGCGATGAAGGGGCCACCCACCCCGGAGCCGCGGCCGGTCCAAGGCCGCCGGTCGCGCCCGATACGCGCGGCAAGTGCCGGTTCTGAGCCGGGTGGCACAGGACCGGAACAAGGGTGGTACCGCGGGAGCCTCCCGTCCCTTGGGGCGGGGGGTCTTCTATTTGGAGGAGCCATGTCCACCGAGGCGCAGGCGTTCGTCAAGGAGATCCCGAGCAAGTCCGAGCAGTTCTCGGAGTGGTATACCGCCGTGGTCCTGAAGGCAGGGCTCGCCGACTACTCGCCCGTTCGCGGGTGCATGGTCATAAGGCCCTACGGCTACGCGCTCTGGGAGGGGATCTACCGCTGGCTTGACGACCAGTTCAAGGCCACCGGGCATGTGACCGCCTACTTCCCGCTGTTCGTGCCCGAGAGCCTCCTCAAGAAGGAGGCGGAGCATGTCGAGGGTTTCGCCCCACAGGTGGCGTGGGTGACGCACGGCGGTGACGATGAGCTCGCCGAGCGCCTCGCCGTGCGCCCGACCTCCGAGGCGATCATCATGCCGATGTACGCCAAGTGGATCCAGTCCTACCGCGACCTTCCCCTCCTGCTGCTGCAGTGGAACAGCGTGGTGCGCTGGGAGAAGGCCACCCGCCTCTTCCTCCGCACCGCGGAGTTCCTGTGGCACGAGGGCCACACCGCCCACGCCACCCTGGAGGACGCGGACGCCGAGTGCCGCACGATCCTCGAGATCTACCGGCGGCTGCTTGAGGAGATCCTGGCGATCCCGGTGCTGGTCGGACGCAAGCCCCCGACGGAGAAGTTCGCGGGCGCCGACTGGACCTACACGCTGGAGGCGCTGATGCCAGACCGGCAGGCGATCCAGGCCGGCACCAGCCACTTCCTCGGCCAGAACTTCGCCAAGGCGTTCGGCGTGAAGTTCCTCGATCGCGACAACACCGAGAAGCACGTCTGGACCACCTCGTGGGCGGTGACGACGCGGCTGATAGGCTCGCTCGTGATGGCCCACGGAGACGACAGGGGGCTGGCGCTGCCCCCCAGGATAGCGCCGACACAGGTGGTTATCGTCCCGATCCCAGGCAAGGCGGGCGAGCGGGTGCTGACCGCCGCGCGGGCGCTGGCCGACCGGATTCGCGGCGTCGCGCGCGTCCGGCTGGACGACCGCGACGAGTACACGCCGGGTTGGAAGTTCAACGACTGGGAGATGCGCGGTGTGCCGGTGAGGCTGGAGATAGGCCCACGGGACGTGGCCGCCGGCCAGGCCGTGGTGGCCAGGCGCACCGGAGGCCCCAAGGAGGCGGTGCCGCTCGATGGGATAGAGGAGAGGATCCCCGCGTTGCTGGAGGAGGTCCAGGCGGAGTTCTTCGCCCGGGCCAAGGCCTTCCGCGACGGGCACATCGTCTCCGCCGACACCGTCGAGGCCCTCGAGGAGGCGGTCCGCGAGCGCCGCGGGTTCGTCCGCACCGGTTGGTGCAACGACCAGGCGTGCGAGGACTCGATCCGGGATCGGACAGGCGCCTCCCCGCGCGTAATACCGCTCGACGACGCTCCCGAGGGTACGTGCCCCGCCTGCGGGCGGCCGTCGCAGGCGACGGTCTACTACGCCCGGGCCTACTAGTGGGTTTCTCGCCCCGAGTCATCCTGCGGCGGGGCAGGGAGAGGTCGCTCCTCGACGGCCACCTCTGGGTCTATGCCGGCCACCTGGCCGAGGTGCGCGGCAGCCCGTCCCCGGGCGACGTCGTGGATGTCTCCAGCGCGGCAGGAGGGTTCCTGGGTCGGGGCTTCTACAACCCCCACTCGCAGATAAGGGTCCGGCTCCTGACGCCCGAGGAGGAGCCCATTGACGAGGCGTTCCTCGACCGGCGCCTCGGCGAGGCGGCGGCGCTGAGACGGCAGGTCGTCTCGGACGCCACGGCGCACCGCATGGTTTTCGGCGAAGGGGATCGCCTGCCCGGACTGATAGTCGACCGCTACGGCGACGTGCTCGTGATGCAGACGCTCTCGTACGGGATGGATCTGCGCAAGGAGGCGCTCGCCGACCTCCTCGTCGCCCGCACCGGCGCCCACGCGCTCTACCTGCGCAACGACACCGGCAGCAGGTCGCTCGAGGGGCTCGCCAGGCACCGGGGTTATCTGCGGGAAGGCGGCGGCTGGGCCTCCGCACCGACGCGGATCGAGATCGTCGAGTCAGGCGCCAGGTTCCTGGTGGAGATCGAGCGCGGCCAGAAGACCGGCTGGTTCTGCGACCAGCGCGAGAACCGCCTGGCAGCGGCGCCCCTGGCGAGCGGGGGCGAGGTGCTCGACGCCTTCTGCTACACCGGCGCGTTCGGGATCCACGCCGCCCTGGCAGGCGCCCGCTCGGTGCTCGGGTTGGAGTCGAGCGGGGAGGCCGTGGCCCTCGCGCGCGCCAACGCGTCCCTCAACGGGCTCGGGGCGAGATGCGAGTTCAGGCAGGCCGACGCCTTCGACGGCCTACGGGAGCTGGCCGGAAGCGGCCGCTTCTTCGACCTCGTGGCGCTGGACCCGCCCGCCTTCGCCAAGAACAAGGCCGCCCTGGCCCACGCCGCCGCGGGATACAAGGAGGTCAACCTGCAGGCGGTCCGGCTGCTAAGGCCCGGCGGGTTCCTGGTCACCAGCTCGTGCTCGTTTCACATGGGCGAGGCCGCCTTCTTCGAGGCGGTCGCGGGCGCGGCCCGCGACGCGGGGAGGAGACTGAGGCTGCTGGAGGCTCGTTCCCAGGCACGCGACCACCCGGTCCTGGTCGGGATGCCCGAGACGCGCTACCTCAAGTGCCTTGTGCTGCAGGTGCTGTGAAGCGCGGGCCAGCGGGAGTCAGGCGGTGGGGGGCGAACAGGTGTGGTTAGGTCCATGAGGAACCTGGAGCTCCGCCGCCCGATCGTCTTCCTCGACCTTGAGACCACGGGGTTGAACGTCGCGACCGACCGCATAGTGGAGATCGCGCTGATCAAGCTGCATCCCGACGGGCGGCAGGAGGCGCTGGTGCGCCGCGTAAACCCCGGAGTGCCGATACCCGCGGAGGCGACGCGGATCCACGGGATCACCGACGCCGACGTAGCGGGCGAGCCGAGGTTCGCGGAGCTGGCCCCCGAGCTGCTTTCCTTCATTGGCGACGCCGACATCGGCGGGTTCAACATCGCGCGCTTCGACATACCGATCCTTCAGAGGGAGATCTCCACCTCAGGCGAACGACTGGAGATCTCCGGCCGCGCGGTGGTGGACGCCCAGGCGATCTTCCACCGGATGGAGCCCCGCGACCTGTCAGCGGCGTACATGCGGTTCTGCGGGAAGAGGATAGAGGGGCTGCACAGCGCCGCGGCCGACGTCGAGGCGTGCATCGAGGTCCTCGACGGGCAGCTCGACGCCTACCCGGACCTGCCGCGCACCCCTCGCGCGATCGCCGACTACCTCAACCCTCGCGACCCCAACGGGGTGGACGCGGAGGGCAAGTTCCTCTGGAGGGACGGGACGGTCGTGTTCGGTTTCGGAAAGAAGAGAGGACAGCCGCTGAGCGCCGTCGCGGACGATGACCCGGGCTACCTCAGGTGGATCCTGGACGGCGACTTCGCCGAGCCCGTGAAGGAGATCGTCCGCTCGGCGCTGGAGGGGCGCATGCCCGAGCGCACGCCGCTGGGGTTCCTGATCGACGCCTCTACCCCGCGCCCCGGTCGGGACGCGAGATGAGCGGCCATCCCTGCGACAGGGTCCGCGAGGCACTGGCGGCCGCGGGCATAAAGGCCGAGATCCTTGAGTTTCCCCAGGGGACGCGCACCGCGGCCGACGCCGCCCGGGCCGTCGGAACGACGCTGGGCCAGATCGTGAAGTCGCTCCTCTTCATCGCCGACGGGCGGGCCGTCCTTGTGCTGGCCTCGGGGAAGAACCGTGTCAGCGAGGCGAAGCTGGCGGGGCTGCTCAAAGGGGCGCGGATCGAGCGCGCCGACGCGGCGCGCGTGCGGGAGGAGACGGGGTTCGTGATCGGAGGGGTGCCGCCGGTCGGTCACCCATCCCCTATCGAGACGGTCGTGGACGAGGAGTTGCTTCGCTACGATATCGTCTACGCGGCGGCGGGCACCCCGACCACGGTCTTTCCGGCTTCGCCGGCCGAGCTGCTGCGGGCCACCGGCGGCCGGGCCGCGGACGTCGCACAGCCGCAGTAGCGAGGGCGTGAAGATGGCAGGAGGGCGGAGGGGCAGGAGGCACTTCGGGCTCAGCGGCCTGCTGGCGATAGTCGCGCTTGCGGCGGCGGCCTCAGGGCTGGCATCGGCGCGGGCCGCGCCTTCGGGCGAGGCTGCCTTCGCGCACGTGCAGCACCTGGCCGGGGTCATCGGCCCGAGGCCCGCGGGCACCGCCTCGGACCGCCAGGCAGCGGACTACCTGGCCCTGCAGCTTCGGCAGTACGGCTACCTCTCAGGGATGCACGCCTTCCAGTTCCCCTTCTTCGAGGCCAGGCGTGTCGAGGTGGCACAGCAGATCCCGGTGGCACGCACGCTGCCTTCGGCGGCAATGGTCTACTCGGCCCCAACCGGGCCGGCCGGCGTCGAGGGTGATCTCGTCCCGGTGGGGCTGGGAAGGCCCGGCGACTACGCGGGGCGGCAGGTGGAGGGTGCGATCGCGCTGATAGAGCGCGGGGAGATCACGTTCTTCCAGAAGGTCGAGACCGCCGCCTCCAGGGGCGCCCTTGCCGCGGTGATCTACGACAACCAGCCCCAGGGGATCACGGCGGGCACGCTGACTCAGAGGTCTCGGATCCCGGCCGTGGCGATCTCGCGCGATGAGGGCACGCGGCTTCAAGAGGCCGCGAAGGCGGGCCGCGTCCGCCTGCGGCTCCTGGTGGACACCCACTTCGAGACCCGCTCGTCGAGTAATGTCGTGGCCACGAAGCGCGGCACCTCTCGCCCCGACGAGATCGTCGTTGTCGGGGCACACTACGACTCGGTCCCCGGCAGCCCGGGCGCCAACGACAACGCGTCGGGCGTTGCGGCCGTACTGGAGGCGGCCCGCGTGGTGGCCGGCACAGGCACGCCGCGCACGGTCCAGTTCGTCCTCTTCTCGGGCGAGGAGCTCGGTCTGTTTGGGTCGGCCGCGTATGCCAGCGAGCACCGCGCCGGCGTGGTGGCCATGGTCAACCTGGACATGGTCGGGTGGGGGGCGCGGCTGATGATCGGGAACTCACCCGGCCGCGACGAGACCGCGGTCAACGTTGCGCTCCGGGTCGCCGAGGAGCTCGGAATACCGGTGACCAGGCTGCGGCTGGCCGCCAGCGACCACGCGAGCTTCGAGCGGGTTGGGGTTCCGTCGGTCCTGCTGCACAGGGGGATCGATCCTTACTACCACGGGCCCACAGATGTTCCCTCGGTAGTAGATCCCCGGAACCTCGAGGAGGCCGCGCGGCTGGTGGTGGGGCTGGTGCTACATCCAGCGTTCCCGACCGCGGTAGTAGACCGCGGACTCATCGGGATGCCGGTGCCTGAACTCCCTGTATTCGCGAAGAAGCCTCTCGTAGCGCGCGTCAGATGAGCGCAGCCTCCTGTGGGGCGCGTCGATCAGGCGAAGACGACGTGGTGTGTTGCCGCACCCGGGACACGATGATAGACTGTCCGTGTCGGTCAACCGAATAGCAGACCTTCAGGGCAGGGTGAGCCGGCGCGCGCCGGCAATTCCCGATCGGCGGTAGAGCCCGCTGGCTGGGCCGCTTCGGCGGCATGGCAGACCCGGTGAGATTCCGGGGCCGACGGTAAAGTCCGGATGGAAGAAGGTCGCGACTGGGCCTGGATCCAGGTGGACGGCGGGCATTGCGCCGCGCTCGCGTGTCCCTGCCTGGCCGACGGCCCATCGCCCTCTGCCCGGAGGTCTCGAAGAGATCCCGGGTCTTTCTTATGGCGGACGAAGCCGGGCACGAAGACTCCAAGTTCATGGAAGAGGCGCTGGCCCTCGCGGCGAAGGCCGCGGGGCGCACCAGCCCAAACCCGCTCGTCGGCGCCGTGGTGGTGGCCGAGGGCCGGATAGTCGGCCGGGGGTTCCACAGGAAGGCCGGGGAGCCCCACGCCGAGGCGATCGCGCTGCGGGAGGCCGGGCACCGCTCGCGCGGGGCCACCGTCTATGTCTCGCTCGAGCCCTGCGCGCACGTCGGCCGCACCGGGCGCTGCACCGACGCGCTGATCGCGGCGGGAGTGAGCCGGGTGGTGGCGGCGATGACAGACCCCGATCCGCGCGTTGACGGCAGGGGAGTCGCGCTTCTGCGGGAGGCGGGGATCGCCGTCGAGGTAGGCCTCCTGGAGGATAGGGCCAGGAGGCAGAACACCTTCTACATCAAGCACAGGCGGACCGGGCTTCCATTCGTGACGCTGAAGTGGGCGATGAGCCT
>JBBIJB010000111.1:0-6834 GCA_037446215.1 Armatimonadota bacterium | reverse complement strand
CAGGCCCTTCCAGGTGAACTCAGCGCTGCTGGCGCGCGCGAAGCCCACCGCGGTCTTGATGCACTGCCTGCCGGCGCACCGCGGCGAGGAGGTCACCGACGAGGTCCTCGACGGTCCTCACTCGATCGTCTACGATCAGGCCGAGAACAGGCTCCACGCGCAGAAGGCGCTCCTGGCGCTGACCTTATAGAGGACGGGCGGCGCTCGGATAGAAGATAGAGGCGTCGGGACAGCCCGCAGAGGCAGGGGGACGGTTCCTCCAGGAGACGATGCCAGTCAGCCCGCTAGACCTGCTCGACATAGCCATAGTCACGGCCCTGATCTTCCAGGTCCTGCTGCTCGCGCGTGGGACCAGGGCGGTGCAGCTCGCCAGCGGGCTGGCCGTTCTCTTCCTGGCCTACGCCGCGAGCCGCACGCTCAAGCTGAACACGCTCCAGTGGATACTCTCCTACCTGGGCGTCGTCATCCCCATTGCGCTGCTCGTGATCTTCCAGCCGGAGCTTCGCCGGATGCTCGAGCAGATAGGCCGGGGCGGAGTGCTGATGTCGGGGATCGGCCACGGCCTGGGACGCGAGGAGACGATCCGGCTCGTGAACGATGTGGCCAGGGCGGCCCGGATCCTCGCGGGAAGAAGGACCGGTGCGCTCATCGTCATCGAGCGCAGGACCGGGCTCAACGACATCATCGAGTCCGGAATCAAGGTCGAGGGCCTGACCTCCGTCCAGCTGCTCATAACCACGTTCTTTCCGAACACCCCCTTCCACGACGGCGCCGCGGTGATCAGGGGCAACCGCCTGATGGCCGCGGGATGCCTGCTGCCGCTGAGCGACAGGCCCTCGCTCGGGCGGCAGCTCGGGACTCGCCACCGCGCCGCGCTGGGGATCAGCGAGGCAACGGATGCCGTGGCTGTGGTGGTCTCCGAGGAGAGCGGGGTGATCTCCGTCGCGCGTGAGGGAGCCCTCACACGGGGCCTTTCGGAGGAGGAGCTGAAGGTGCTGCTGTTGGGCCAGCTGGTACACACCGGAGCCCGCGGTCCGGCGCTGTGGCCGTGGCGGCGCACCCAGGGAGGGGCATGAGGCGGTATCTCGCCGGCCTCCTGTCGGAGCGCGCCCGCCTGTTCCTCCTGGCGCTTGCCATAGCTGTGAGCATGTGGTACTACGTGGGGTCGGTGATGTCGCCCTCGGTGGAGGCGCCCGGCGTGGCCTCCCTGCGTGTCAACCGAGTGGAGGTGGCGTTCAGCGGCCTCGCCCCGGGATGGTCGGCGACCTCACTGCCGCGGTTCGTGGACGTAGAGATACGCTGGCCGGCGGACGCGGTGCTCACCATCCGCCCGACCGACGTGCGGGCCATTGCCGACGTGGGCATGCTCGAGCCGGGTCCCCAGAGGGTCGCGCTACGCATCGAGCTGCCGACGGGGGTCACCGGCGTCCGCGCCAACCCGCCTGCCGTCGTGGTGCACATGGCGCCTCCCCCGTAGCCGCCGGCAGGGAAGCCGCGCACAAACACGGACACAGTTGAGAGGGCAGCCTAGAGTGGGACGCTTCTTCGGAACCGACGGAATCCGCGGCGTGGCGAACGCCGACCTGACGCCCGAACTGGCCTTCCGGGTCGGGCGCGCCGCGGGCACGGAGCTCGCGGCGGGCGGGGCCGCCTTCCTGCTGGGGAGGGATACCAGGGTCTCGGGCCCCATGCTGGAGGCCGCGCTCTCCGCAGGCATCTGCTCGACCGGGGCAGACTGCGAGCTGGGCGGGGTTCTGCCGACGGCCGCGGTCGCCTTCCTCGCGCGCCTCCGCGGTGCCGCGTGCGGTGTCGTGATCTCCGCCTCGCACAACCCAGTAGAGGACAACGGAATCAAGCTGTTCGGAAGCGATGGGTTCAAGCTTGCCGACGAGCGGGAGGAGGCCGTGGAGGCGCTGATCGATCGCGAGGATCTCCCCAGGCCTCGAGGAGCCGCGGTGGGCTCTGTCGTGACCGTTCCCAAGGCCGCGGACCTCTACCTGGATCACCTGCGCAGGCATGCTGCGGGAAGCTTCGACGGCCTCCGCGTCGTGGTGGACTGCGCCTACGGAGCGGCCGCGGGCATCGCGCCGCGCCTCTGGGAGGCGCTGGGAGCGACGGTGGTCGCCCTCCACGACTCCCCCGACGGCAGCCGGATCAACGTAGGGTGCGGCTCCACTCACCTGGAGCCGTTGCGTGCCTCTGTCCTGCAGTACGGCGCTGACGTGGGGTTCGCGCACGACGGCGACGCAGACCGTGTCCTGGCCGTCGATGAGCGCGGGGAGGTCGTGGACGGCGACGCCTTGATGGGAATCTGTGCGATCGATAGGCACCGCCGGGGAGAGCTGCCCGGTGGAGTGGTGGTCGCCACGATCATGAGCAACCTCGGCCTCGAGAAGGCCCTCGCCCGGGCCGGGATCGGCATGGAGCGGACCCGTGTGGGCGACCGGTACGTGCTCCAGAGGATGCAGGAGCTCGGGGCGACGCTGGGCGGAGAGCAGAGCGGCCACCTGATCTTCCTGGATCGGGCGACGACCGGCGACGGCCTCATGACGGCGCTCGAGCTCGCCAACGTGATCCTCGCGAGCGGGCGGCGGCTCTCAGAGCTCCGCGCCGGCATCCCCAGGTTCCCCCAGGTCCTCCTGAACGTGCGCGTGCACGATCGTGACGGCGCTATGGGATCTCCGGAGATCCTGCATGCGGTCGAGTCCGCAATGGCGCGCCTGGGCTCGCGGGGCCGCGTGCTCGTCCGATCGTCCGGGACCGAGCCGCTGGTCCGGGTGATGGTTGAGGCGGACGATCAGGGAGAGGCCGACTCGGTCGCCGCCGACATCGCCGCCCTAATCGAGCGCCTCTTTGGGGTGCCGCACTGAGACCCAGGGTGTCCGAGTCCAGGCGCGAGCTATTTGGCACGCAGCTCCACGCGCTGCGGATGGAGGAGGTACTGGAGTGGGCCAGTGACCGCATCGCGGCCCGCGTCCCCGGCTACGTGGTAACCCTCAACGGCGCCCTGCTGGTTCAGGCTGCTCGCGACCCCTCGCTGAGAGCGCTCGTGAACGATGCCGCGCTCGTCACCGCCGACGGGATAGGGGTTGTCGGGGCGGCGCGGATCCTCGGCGTGGAGATCGCCGAGCGTGTCGCCGGCATCGATCTGGCACTGGGGCTCAGCGGCCAGGCGGAAGCCGAGGGCCACCGGCTCTTCCTTCTCGGGGGGAGGCCCGGCGTGGCGGAAGAGGCCGCGGAGGAGTTGCGCAGGCGGTTTCCGCGCCTGATCGTCGCCGGCACCTACCACGGCTACTTCGGCTCCGGCGACGAGGAGCGGGTGGTCGGCCTAATCCGGCAGGCGAGGCCTGACCTGCTCCTGGTCGCGCTCGGGGCCCCGGCCCAGGAGCGCTGGATGCGGAGGTGGAGCGCGGCCCTGGACATCCCGGTCTCGGTTGGGGTGGGGGGCTCCTTCGACGTGATCGCGGGCCGCGTGCGGCGCGCTCCCACCTGGGCGCAGCGCAGCGGCCTCGAGTGGCTGTGGCGCGCCGTGCGGGAGCCGAGACGCTGGAGGGTGGTGCGGACGATCCCGCCCCTCTTCCTCATGGCCCTTCGAGAGCGGCTCCGCAGGAAATGAGCGAAGCCCGCGCGCGAGCCCGGCTGCGGCGGCGCGCACAAGCCGGAGGTTCGAGCGGATAATAGTCTTCGAGAGGAGGTGAGCGCTAGCCTTCAGTGCCCAAGCGCCTGAACCCGGCTGCCGAGGCGGCCGGGTTGACGAGGGAGGGGACCTCGAGCGATTCGGCGGGTGACCCTAGGCCCGGTCCGGGCCTGCACGGCCTCTCGGTGTAGCCGCAGACCAGAGGTGAAGGCCGCCTGGAAAACCCGGGGGCGACCCCGGAACAGAGGGCGGACCAGGACCAGCCAGGCAGGCCATCTACCCACCGCCAGCCACGCCGCCCACCCGGTGCCTCCGCGCATGCGCGGCGAGAGCGACCGGGTGCGCGCTCTGTGATTGCTCCGCGTGGGTCAGAGACGACTCCGGAGGAACAATGAGATGTGCGGAATCATGGGATACATCGGTCACCGCCAGGCGCTGCCGATCCTGCTCGACGGCCTGCGCCGCCTCGAGTACAGAGGGTACGACTCGGCGGGTGTGGCAGTCTGTGACGGCGGTCCCATCACCGTTCGAAAGGCCGCGGGTAAGCTGCGCGCGCTTGAGGCTTCGCTGGCACTGGATCCGCCGTCGGGGTCGATCGGGATCGGTCATACCAGGTGGGCTACACACGGCGTCCCGACCGACGCGAACGCACATCCTCACAGCGACTGCACCGGAAGGCATGTCGTGATCCACAACGGCATTATCGAGAACTACGCGCGGCTCAAGGAGCAGCTGCTGGCGTCGGGGCACCGGTTCGAGTCGGACACCGATACCGAGGTCCTGGCCCACCTCATAGAGGAGGCTCACGCCGCCGTCCCGGCCGACCGACCGGACCGGCTCGAGGAGGCCGTCCGCCGGGCGGTCCGCCAGGCGCGCGGCGCGTACGCGATCGTCGTGCTGAGCGCAGACCACCCAGGCCGCATCGTGGCGGTCAGGATGATAAGCCCGCTCATAGTAGGGATCGGTGAGGGCGAGATGCTGCTTGCCTCCGACATGACCGCGCTGCTCCAGTACACGCGTACCGCGTTGGTCATCGGTGACGGCGAGATGGCGACGCTGGAAGCCGGCAGGGTCGCGATAGCCGACCTGGAGGGGCGTCCGATCGAGCGAGCTCCTCAGATCGTCTCCTGGGACGCACAGATGGCCGAGAAGGGCGGCTATGACCACTTCATGCTCAAGGAGATACACGAGCAGCCAAGGGCACTCAACGACACGATCATGGGTCGACTCGACATAGAGGACCGGGTCGAGCTTGAGGGAGCGAGGTACGACGACGCCTTCGTGCGCGATCTGGAGAGGGTGTGGATAGTGGCCTGCGGGACCGCCTACCACGCGGGGCTGGTAGGCCGCAGGTTGATCGAGAATCTGGCAGGCATCCCGGTCGAGGCCGATCTCGCCTCTGAGCTGCGCTATAGGTCCCCGCTGATCGAGGGGACGACCCTGGCCGTTGCCGTCAGCCAGTCGGGCGAGACGGCCGACACCCTCGCTGCCGTCCGCGAGGCGCGAGCGAGGGGTAGCCGGATCCTTGCGGTCACGAACGTCGTGGGGAGCACCCTGGCAAGGGAGGCGGACGACCTCCTCTTCATCCGAGCCGGTCCCGAGATAGCCGTAGCATCGACGAAGGCATACACGACTATGTTGGCGGCCCTTCAGATGCTCGCCATCGACCTCGGCCGCCGTCGCGGGACGATCTCGGCAGGCCTCGCCGGCGAGTTGCTGGCCGGGGTGCGCCACTTGCCGGTGCTCGTCCAGGAGGTCCTCTCACGTGCCGGGGAGGCGACGGCGCTCGCCGAGCGGACGGCAGCCGCCGACCATGCCTTCTTCATCGGCCGCGGGCTGGACTACGCGGTAGCGATGGAGGGCTCCCTGAAGCTGAAGGAAATCTCATACCTGCACAGCGAGGCGATCGCGGCCGGCGAGCTCAAGCACGGCACGCTCGCGCTCGTGACGCCGGAGACCCCGGTCTTCGCGCTCGTCACCCAGAGGGCGGTCTACGAGAAGACCCTCTCGAACATCCAGGAGGTGCGCGCCCGCGGCGCGGAGGTGATAGCCATCGCCTACGACGACGACCGCGAGATATCGAGGTACGCCTCGACCGTCCTGAGGATCCCCTCGGTTCCGGACTTCCTGGCGCCGGTCCTGGCCATAGTCCCCCTGCAGCTCTTCGCCTACCACGTCGCAGTGCTGCGGGGGCACGACATCGACCAGCCGCGGAACCTGGCCAAGAGCGTCACGGTTGAGTAGGTCATCGGCGAGGGCAGGTCGAAGCCCACAGGGGTCGGCGGGGTGCGGGAGCGGCCGCGAGCGGTTCCAGCCGTGCCGACTCGATACGCAGCGTCCGGGGTGGGAAGATGGAGATCGACGAGGAGTTCCTGAAGATCCTGGCGTGTCCCGCCGATCATGCACCCGTCGTGCTGCAGGACGATCGGATAGTCTGCACAGCCTGCGGGCGGAGGTACCCAATCCGCGACGGGATACCCGTCATGTTGGTCGATGAGGCGGAAAGGCCCGAGAGCGCCTAGATGGAAGTCGTCGGGCTCGGCGTGGACATGGTCGAGGTGGCCCGGATCGCCCGGGCCGTCTCCAGGTGGGGCGATGCGTTCCTGGCGCGCATCTACACCCCACTTGAGGTAGAGAGGTCACGCAGGGCAAAGGGTAGGAACCAGCACCTGGCCGCCCGGTTCGCCGCGAAGGAGGCCGTGATGAAGGCCCTCGGCACTGGGCGGCGGAGTCTCTCGTGGTGCGAGGTCGAGATCGGGGCCGATCAAGCGGGAAAGCCGATCGTACTGCTGCACGGCTCGGCGAGGCGGGTGGCCAAGCGACAGGGCGTCGAGTCGGTGCTGGTCGCGCTGTCGCACACCTCCGGGCACGCAGTTGCCGCCGCCGTCGCGCTGGGTGAGCCGCCGAAGGGTTCGTTGCTGGAGCGGCGGGAGTGAAGGGGTAGCGGGGAAATCGAAGAGGGGCGCTCGCTTCGTCCGACTTTTCACCGTCTTCGGCCGCGCCGCCGGTTCTTACCGCTCGATGGGCTGATCTCGGGAGTTACCCCCCGAGAAGACCGCTCGGCTCTCGGAGTCCACGTGCGCGACGTTTGAGTCGGCTAGTTCGCCGTTGGGCTCGCACCCCTCTGAAACGACCCTAGCACCGGTTCCCGCAGTAGTCAACCCCCTGTAGGAGTTCAGTAGATGCCGTACACTTTA
>JBBIJB010000110.1:0-6856 GCA_037446215.1 Armatimonadota bacterium | reverse complement strand
ACCTAGTGACCGGCTGCCGGCATCCGTGCGAAGGCGGCTATCCCCATGGCGACAAACGCGGCGGCCAGGAGCGCCGTCGCGCGCAGCCCCATCTCGTATCCCAGCAGCGAGAGCAGTCCCCCGAGGATCGCCGCCGACAGGCTGGTGGCACCGTTGAGGATCAGCCCCTGGAACGCGAAGAACATCCCTTCGAGCCGGTGGCCGCTTCCGCGCGCAAGGTCTTGAGTGATCCCGGCCAGAATCGCGTTCGGCAGGGTGAACAGCGCCGCCAGCACGGGCCCTGCCAGGACGATCACAGTGTAGCCCTGGGCGGGCGCCCCGCGAGGCAGCGGCCACAGCCCGATCGTTGCGATCAGGGGAAGCAGCACGCAGGCCGCACCCATCGCGGCGACCAGCGCGCGGTGGCTGCCAAAGCGATGGGCAAGCCTCGCCACCACGGGCGTCGTGAGGATCGTGACCCCGACGCCCATCCCGAGCACGGTCCCGACCGCTCCCTGTGGCAGCTTCATCAGAACCGTGACCGCCAGGGCCAGCGACATGTTGACCATCGAGAGGCCCACCCAGAGCAGGGCGAACCCGGCTATGAACACCCGGAAGGAGCGGAGTCCAAGCACGGCGCCCAGGGCCGGCCGCAAGGCCATCGGAGGCGACTCCACCGCCGCCTCCCTTGCCGCGACGGCGGCGAGGATCAGGGGGAGCATCCCAACCGGGGCCAGCACGAGGCCCATGGCGGCGAAGCCCACCCGCGCCGCCAGCCACGACGAGACGACGAACGCGGCGGCGGTTCCTGCCAGGCTGAACGCCGCCTGCCACGCGGAGGTGGTGACGCGAGCGCGGTGGGTCGGCGCGATCTCAGGGAGCAGCGCCAGGTAGGGGTTCAGTGCGAGCGTGAAGACGAAGTAGAACGCGCCGAGCAGGCCTGCGAGGTACCAGAAGTTGGCCGGAGAGGCGTAGTCGTGCGGCGGCCGCCAGAGCAGCGCGAAGGAGATCGCGAGGAGGGGCGCGCCCGCGAGTATGTACGGCCGACGCCTGGCCCCGTCACGCCTCCGGTCGCTCCAGGAAGCCACCAGCGGGTCGGCCAGGGCATCCACGATGCGCCCCAGCCCCATCGCGACCCCGAGCAGCGCGGGCTCGACGCGGACGGGCAGGCCTGAGCCCGGTGGCGGCGCGTAGTAGTAGAAGGCCCACAGCAGCACGGCCTGGTGCAGCAGGCTCGACCCAAAGGTGCCGGCGCTGTAGATCATGCGGCGGGGCCTCGAGAGCATGGCCACCGCTTCTGCGGGAGGCGGCGATCACCCTGCAGCCCGCTCCCGCGGGGAAGTTGCCTCATCCCACAGGGTAGACGGATTCCGCGTCGTATCTTTCCGTTACTATGCTGCGGTTTCTCACGGCGGGCGAGTCACACGGCAGGGGCCTCACGGCCACGCTCGAGGGGCTGCCCGCGGGCCTTCGGGTGGAAGAGGCGTACATAAACGCCCACCTCGCCCGGAGGATGGTTGGCTACGGCCGCGGCGGCAGGATGCGGATCGAGGCCGACCGCGCCGCCGTCAACTCCGGCCTCGCCCACGGCGTGACCACCGGCGCCCCTGTCTCGCTGTGGATAGAGAACCGTGACTGGAGGCAGGACGACCCCGACATCACCCGACCGCGGCCGGGCCATGCCGACCTGGCCGGCGCCCTGAAGTACGGCTTCGACGAGGTCGGGCGTGTGGCGGAGCGCTCGAGCGCCCGCGAGACCGCCGCCAGGGTGGCCGTCGGGGCGCTGTGTCTGCGGCTGCTCGAGGAGTTCGGCGTAGTCGTCTTCAGCCACGTGGTCGAGATCGGAGAGGTGGCGGCCGGACCGCGGGCCGCGACCCCGGCCCTCTGTGACTGGGACGCGATCAGAGCCCGCGCGGAGGCTTCTGCGCTCCGATGCGCCGACCCCTCGGCAGAGGACCCGATGAAGGCGGCCATCGACGCCGCCCGGGAGCGCGGCGACACGCTGGGCGGGGTCTTCGAGGTAGTAGCCACGGGCCTTCCGCCCGGCCTAGGCAGCCATGTCCACTGGGACCGCCGGATCGACGCCCGCCTCGCGGCGGCCCTGGTATCCGTGCACGCCGTCAAGGGCGTCGAGTTCGGGCTGGGCTTCGAGGCCGCGAGCACGCCTGGGAGCGCCGCGCACGACGAGATCTTCCACTCCGCCGCCAGGGGCTTCTACAGGGAGACCAACAGGGCCGGCGGGATCGAGGGCGGGATGACGACCGGGGAGCCGTTGGTGGCGCGGGCGGCGATGAAGCCGCTGCCGACGCTGCGTGCGCCCCTGAGGTCGGTGGACCTCCGGACGAAGGAGCCGGCCGAGGCCGCGGTGATCAGGGGCGACGTGTGCGCGGTGCCGGCGGCGGGCGTCGTTGCAGAGGCAATGGCGGCCTTCGTGCTCGCGGACGCGCTCCTCGAGAAGTTCGGTGGGGACGCGATGGCCCACATCCGGCGGGCCCATGAGGAGTTCGTCCGCGAGGCGCGGCGGGCCCCGGGGAAACCCTGAGCGGGGCGCATGCCAACCGCCGAGAGCATGCTCACCATAGTCGGGGACCTGATCAACCTGAGGGAGTTCCGGCCTGACGACGGCCCCTGGGTCGCCAGGGCCGCGGCGAGGGGGCAGTGGTGGCGCTGGGACGCCCCTTGGGAGGGGCGCCCCCTCGGGGAGGAGATGCGCCGGATCTCCTCCTGGGTGGAGCGAGTCCGGAAGGAACAGGCCGTCCCTCCGCTGGGCATGGTGATCGAGACACGCGCGGGACGCCCGGTTGGAACGGTTTCGAGGTGCTGGGTCGACGAACGGGCCGGGTGGCTCGAGGTCGGCATCGGGATCTTCTCCTCGAGGAACTGGGGGAAGGGGTTCGGGGTCGAAGCGGTGGCCCTCTGGGCAGACCACCTGTTCGCGGAGCTGCCGCTGCACAGGATAGGGCTGCGGACCTGGTCGGGCAACACGCGCATGATCCGGGTGGCCCTCCGAGCCGGGTTCAAGCAGGAGGCGACGTTCAGGGAAGCGTACAGGGCGGCCGGCCGTGCCTACGACAGGATCGCCTTTGGACTGCTGCGCAGGGAGTGGGAGAAGAGGCGGGCCGGAAGATGAGAACGGTGGCGCTGGTCGGCCTCCCGGGCTGCGGAAAGAGCAGGGTCGGACGCGCCCTGGCGCTCGAGCTGGGCTGGGAGTTCCTGGATTCGGACGCCGAGATAGAGAGGCGCTGCGGAAGGACCGTCCAGGAGTTGTTCCAGGAGGCTGGCGAGCGGGAGTTCCGGTCCATCGAGCGCGAGGTGATACGCGGGTTTGCAGGCCGCGGCCAGGCCGTCATCGCCACCGGCGGGGGGGCGGTGCTGTCGGCTTCGTCACGCCGGCTGCTCCGGGCCGCGGGCCCGGTCTACTACCTGCGGGTGCCGGTCGACGCTCTCGTCCGGAGGATAGGTGCCAAGAGCCACAGGCCCGCGTTCGCCGGCGGCGTGCGCGAAGCGTTAGAGCGCATGTGGCGCGACCGTGACGCTATCTACGGGGAGGTCGGCAGGGCGGTTGACGCGGCCCGGCCGGTTGGGGCGGTGGTGAAGGAGATCCTCGCCCTGCTCCGTGAGGAGCGGCAGGGCCAGGGGGGAAGCCGATGCACGTTAGGGGAGTCCGCGGAGCGATCACCGTCGAGGAGAACACGGCGGGGGCGATACACGGCGCCGCGCGCGAGCTGCTCGAAGAGATAGTCGCATCCAACCACGTCGAGACGGACGAGATCGCGGCGGCCATCTTCACCGTGACGCCCGACCTGACCGCGGCCTTTCCCGCGGAGGCGGCCAGGCAGATGGGATGGAGCGCGGTCCCGCTCCTCTCAGCGGTGGAGATAGGGGTGCCGGGAGCTCTTCCGAGGTGCCTGCGCGTCCTTCTTCTCTGGAATACCCCGCGCGCGCAGGCGGAGGTTACGCACGTCTACCTGCGCGGGGCGCAGGCCCTTCGCCCGGACCTCAACAACCAGGCGCGAGAGGCCTCCCGGCCTGCGGAAGGCGGGTAGACTAGGCCTTCGTCTCCCCGGGCTTGAACGTGAACTTCGTGCCGCAGTCGCGGCAGCGCCACTTCTGATTGCCGCTCTCGTCCACTCCCTGGTACTCCACGTGGACGCTCTTGCATCCGGGACACCTGGACGCGCCTTTCATCCCCACGGCACTCCCTCCTCGCAAGCGGCATCGGGCCGATCCCTGCCGAGAGAGCGTTCTTCGCCGAGGCCCCTATCTCCTCGGCGGCGCGCCCTCCTACCTCCGGACAACCACCCGGATGCGGCCCTCTGTAGAAGGGTAGTTCACGACGCCTCGCAGCGCCTTCTCGATGAACGCCGCCACGTCCAGCACGTCGGTGTTGGGCGACGAGTCCACGGGCGCCCCGAACTCAGGGAACGGGTAGCCGCTGCCTCCCGCGCCCATGAAGTCGTTCACGGCGACCCTGTACCTGCGGGCCGGGTTCAGCGGCTGCCCGCCCACGCGGATCTCCGCGTCCAGCAGACGGCGGCCCGAGTCAACCGTGTAGGCCACGGTCATCCCGGATACCTGTATGTCAACCTGGTTCCGCCGGGCGTAGGCGAACGTAACCACCTCGCGCAGTTGCTCCCCCGAGAGATCGAACAGGACGAAGTAGTTGGCGAAGGGGAGGACCGAGTAGAGCGCTCGCAGCGTGACCGGCCCCGCCGGGATCGATGCCCTGATCCCGCCGTTGTTGGTCATGCCCACGTCCGCGCGCCCCAGGGCGGCCCTGGCGGCGTCGGCTATCAGGTTTCCTATCGACACGTCGTGCGCGGTGCGCGCGTCCCTGTCGAGGGGGAGGGCCGCGGTTCCGATCGGCCGGTCCAGGGCCGCGGCCATGCGGTTGTTCCACCGGTCGACTATCGCGCGGACGCCCGGGTCCTCACCCCGCATAGCAGCGGTCTCGACCACGCGCCCGGTCACTCGGTTCCGGCCGGCGGCGAGATCCCGCACGACATCGACCACGCCCAGGTACTCCCCACCCCCGCCCGCCTGCACAATCGGTACCCCGCCCTCTGTGGCGGGCGCCCGCAGCAACGTGTGGGAGTGGCCCCCGACTATGAGGTCCAGGCCCCCGGCCGCCCTCGCGAGCTGCCGTTCCACGTCGATGCCGAGGTGCGCCACCGCCACCACCAGGTCGGCCTGGGCGCGGAGCATCGCCTCCATCATGCGCCCGACCACCAGGGGATCGAGGAACTCCAGCCCGACCACGTTCCTAGCCCCGGTCGAGGGGGGCGTCTCGGTGAGGCCGAACAGCGCGATCCGCTGCCCCATGTCCGTGGTAAGGATGATGTGAGACGGAAAGGGCGCGATCGGGGTGGCCGTCGGGTTGGCGACGCGGATGTTTGCGCCGAGCCACGGGAAGGACGACTCGGCACGCCGCGCCTGCGTCTCCGCCGGCCCGTGGTCGAAGTCGTGGTTGCCTGTCGCGTTGGCGACGACCCCCATCGCGTTGAGGGCCTCGATCACGGGGCGGCCGGCATTCAGGTCGGAGACAGGGTTTCCCGAGAACAGATCTCCCACGGTGACGAAGTAGGCGTTGCGTTGCCCGGACCGGAGCCGGGAGACCTCGGCGGCCTGCGCCGGCAGGCTGTCGATCGCGCCGTGCAGGTCGTTGTTGTGAATGAAGGTCGCGCGCAGGAATCGCGGGATCTCTACGACAACCGTCGCCGACGCGGGGCCTCCCGCGGCTACGCCGGAGAAGCGGATCCGGTTGTGCCCCCAACGGACGAGCCCTGTGAGATCCAGCAGCACCGGCCCGGGGCCGCCAACCGCGAGCGGCGTCCCGTTCACCTGGACCTCGGCGCCCAGAAGGCCTGCGCCCGAGAATGCGAGCTTCGCCACGCCGGCGCGGATCTGGACTGTCTCCTCCACGGGGCCCGCGGCGATCTCCGCCGCCGTGATCCGCCGCGTGTAGACCGGGAACGTCTCTTCGGCGCGGGTCCACGGACGGGCGGACGCAGCCGACGCGCCCCCCCGGGCCCAATCCGAGATCGCCGGCGGCGCGGGCTGAAGCGGGAGGGACCAGGCAGCCAGGGCAAGCAGCAGCCCCAGGACTACGGCGATACGCCTTGTCACGCTCGGCCCGCCCAGCTGCTAGCGGCCATCCTCGGATCCGCACTCGCGCAGGAAGCGGTCCCAGCGCATCCGGCCGGGCGGGCTCCCGCCCCCCTGGGCATACGCTATCGCGAGGTCCGCCAGCTTCTCGACGACCCAACTGAAGGCGGCGTCCCTGATCGTGTCACGGTCGAAGTCGGGCACCGGGTTGTGGAAGCCTATCGCGTAAGGGATCCCGTCCCGTACTGCGAAGTCCACGGCGTTCACGTCGAACCCGAGGGCATCGCAGATCAGGCGGGCATCGCGAGCCAACCGCTCCTCCAGCGCCGGCGCCAAGGGATCGGCCCCCGCCGCATATCTCTCCCCGGGCGGCAGCCCCGGATCCCAGTGGATGGGCAGTACCTCGCGGCGCCCTATGCAGAGGCAACGCACGTACCGGGCGCAGTCGATGTGCTCCTGCAGCATCATGGTGGCCTGCCCGGTTTGGTCGTAGCACCGCCAGAGCTCCTCCAGCGACCGCACCTTTGAGAAGTGGCCGTATCTCCTCCCGGCCGAAGGGCGCAGTATCGCCGGAAGCCCCACGTACGCGACGATCTCGTCCCACGGAAGGGGATAGCGGAGATTCTGCAGCGACTCGCCCGTGATGCCCGGCCCATACTCCTTGTTGGGAAGGACCACCGAGCGCGGAACCGCGACTCCGAGGCGCGCCGCCAAGGCGGTTGCGAAGAACTTCTCGTCCGCCGACCACCAGAAGGGGTTGTTTATCACCGCG
>JBBIJB010000109.1:3234-6906 GCA_037446215.1 Armatimonadota bacterium | reverse complement strand
CGCCTCTTTGGCGTAGAGGAGGTCGCGGGTTCAATTCCCGCCTGCTCCACCAACAGATCGATCGCCGGGTCGTCTGTCAACCCGGGTGGTACCGCGGAGGCCGCCTCCGTCCCGAGGGACGAGGCGGTGTTTCGTTTTCCGGCCAATTAACTTCACGGGGGAGTATGATGCGCTACGACCCGACATCCATCGAGGCAAAGTGGCAGGCCAGATGGGAGGATGAAGGGATCCATCACGCCCCCGACGACGATCCGAGGCCCAAGTACTACTTCCTCACCATGTACCCCTATCCGTCGGGTGACTACCTGCACGTGGGGCATTGGTACGCGATGGCTCCCTCCGACGCGGCCGCCCGGTACCGCAGGATGCGCGGCTTCAACGTGACGCTCCCGATAGGGTTCGATGCCTTTGGGCTGCCCGCCGAGAACGCCGCGATAGAGCGGGGGATACATCCCTTCAACTGGACGATGCGGAACATAGAGGTGATCCGCCGGCAGCTGCGATCCATGGGGGCGATGTGGGACTGGGCCCGCGAGGTCGTGACCTGCGACCCCTCGTACTACAAGTGGAACCAGTGGTTCTTCCTCAAGATGTACGAGATGGGGCTCGCGTACCGCTCACTGGCTCCGGTTGACTGGTGCCCCAAGGACAACACGACCCTCGCTCGCGAGCAGGTGGTCGGCGACGACAGGGTCTGCGAACGCTGCGGGACACCGGTGGTTAAGAAGAACCTCTCGCAGTGGTTCCTCAAGATCACCGACTACGCCGAGGAGTTGCTTGACTTCTCCAAGATAGAGTGGCCCGAGCGAGTCTGCCTGCTTCAGAGGAACTGGATCGGGAGAAGCGGAGGCGTCGAGTTCTCCATAGATGTGGCGGGGCATTCCGAGCTCTCGTTCCGCGTCTTCACGACCCGCCCCGACACCGTCTACGGCATGTCGTTCTGTGTGCTGGCGCCCTGGTCGACGTCATCACCTCGTCAGACCGGGCCGGCGAGGTGGAGTCCTACAGGTTCAAGGCCGCCAGGGAGTCGGACATAGAGAGGCTCTCGACTGAGCGCGAGAGGGACGGTGTGTTCACCGGAGCCTACGCCGTAAACCCAATGAGCGGCGAGGAAGTCCCGATCTACGTAGCCGACTACGTGCTGCTGACCTACGGCACCGGCGCGATAATGGGAGTCCCTGCCCACGACGAGCGCGACTTCGACTTCGCGGTCAGGTACGGGCTTCCGATTCCGGTCGTGATCGCCCCGCATGGGTGGGACGGGAGCCCTCTGGACCGCGCCCACCTCGGCGACGGCCGGATGGTCAACTCCGGGCAGTTTGACGGCCTTCCCAGCGATGAGGGGTGGAGTGGTATTGCCGACGAGATGGAGCGACGCGGCATCGGCGAGCGGAAGGTCAACTATCGCCTCCACGACTGGCTGATAAGCAGACAGAGGTACTGGGGGACTCCGATCCCGATCGTATACTGCGACCGGTGCGGCACCGTGCCGGTTCCCTACGAAGACCTGCCCGTCAGGCTCCCCGAGGACGCGGAGTTCAGGCCGACCGGGGAGTCACCACTGCGCTACCATGAGGGGTTCCTCAACGTTGCCTGCCCGAGCTGCGGCCGGGCAGCGGCCCGTGAGACCGACACGATGGACACCTTCGTCGACTCGTCTTGGTACCAGTACCGCTACCTCGATCCCCGCCTGGACGGGGCGCCCTTCGACCCCGCCTCCGCGGCCCGCTGGCTTCCCGTCGACCAGTACACCGGGGGCATAGAGCACGCCGTGATGCACCTGCTCTACACGCGGTTCTGGACCAAGGCGATGCGGGACATGGGGCTGATCGAGTTCGACGAGCCGATGCTCCGGTTGTTCAACCAGGGCGTGATCCTGGGCCCCGACGGGAACCGGATGAGCAAGTCGAAGGGGAACGTGGTCAACCCGGACGAGTTCGTCGCGGCCTACGGCGCGGACGTGCTGCGGGCCTATCTGATGTTCATAGGACCGTGGGACGAAGGCGGCCCGTGGAACAGCCGCGGCATAGAGGGGGTAGCCAGATTCCTCCGCCGCGTGTGGGCAGTTGTGACCGGCGAGGGCGGAGGCGAGGCAGGTGCTTCCCACGCGACGAGCGAGCGAGAGCTCGAGTACTGGATCCACAGGACCGTGCAGCGCGTGACGGAGGACATAGAGAGGTTCCAGTTCAACACCGCGATCTCGGCGCTGATGGAGTTCACAAACGTGCTCCAGAGGACCTCTGGGACACCGCTCCGACGCCACCCGCTCTGGGAAGAGGCCGTGGAGTCGCTGGTACTGCTCCTGGCGCCCCTGTGTCCCCATATAGCCGAGGAGTTGTGGGTCGAGCACCTCCACAGGCCCTACAGCGTCCATACGCAGGGCTGGCCGGCGTTCGATCCCGGCAAGGCTACGGCGGAGCAGGTGACACTCGTGCTTCAAGTGGACGGCCGGGTGAGGGAGAGGGTGCAGGTGCCGTCCGGTATTACCGACGCGGCGGCGCGCGAGATCGCGCTCGAGAGTCCGCGCGTCAGGCAGTTCCTGGCGTCGCGGACGGTGGTCGATGTCATAGTGATTCCAGGCAGACTCGTTAACGTGGTTACGCGGTAGGGCACCCCACTGGGGGCCGCCCCTGAGATCCCGCTCCCCCTTTGACGATGACAGTTGGGGGGAGAAGATGCGCGTCGAGAGATCTGAGGTGGTGGCGCTCCTGGGGCTGGGGGCGGCGTTGGCCCTGGCGGTGCTTATCTTCGCAAGATCGGGAAGAGCGCCGGCCCAGGTCGCCATCACCGAGCCTGACCCGCCCGCACGGGTAGGCGTTCACGTGGTCGGAGAGGTGGTCTGGCCAGGGCTCTACCACCTGCCCGCCGGCTCCCGCATTCAGGACGCCGTGCTCGCCGCCCACGGGCCGACCCACACCGCCGACCTCGGGCGGATCAACCTGGCAGCCCCGCTGCGCGACGGGGATCGAATCGTCATCCCGCGGATTGAGCGGCCTCTTCCCCCATGTGTACCAAAGGACCCGCCCCCCCCGGGCGCGCGGTCGGACGGCGGCCAGGTCCGGCCCGAGGCGAGGCCAGCAGGGGAGACGGTGAGTTCGGTGAACGTCAATACTGCGGGTGCGGAAGAGCTGGAGCGGCTGCCCGGTATAGGCCCCACCCTGGCCAGGAGGATCGTTGAGCATCGCCAGGCCAGGGGGTTGTTCCGGCGGATCGAGGATCTGCTCGAGGTGAAGGGCATCGGTCCCCGGTTGCTGCGGCGGCTTGCTCCCTTCCTGCGGCTCGATTGAGGGAACCCCCGCCGCCTCCTGGCCGTACTCCAGGGTGAGGGCCGCACTCGCAGGTGGCTCTTGTCACGAACAGGTCAGTCGGCGGAGACAGGGAGCCAGGACGGCCGCGCCAGGTTCGAAGACCTGGTCGCCAGGTACAGCGGGCATGTCTACGCGATCGCCTACCGCATGTCCGGCAACCACGCCGACGCCCAGGACCTTGTGCAGGAGGCGTTCCTCCGGGCCTGGAAGGCGCTTCCAGGGATACGCAGGGATGTGCCGCTCGAGGGGTGGTTCTACAGGACCGTGACGAACCTCTTCATCGACCAGCTGCGGAGGCGCCACGGGGTTCGCCTGTACTCCATGGACGATCCTATCCAAACCTCATCCGGTGAGATCGGGCGCG
>JBBIJB010000109.1:0-3224 GCA_037446215.1 Armatimonadota bacterium | reverse complement strand
TTGCCTGCGGCCCAGGAGCCGGGCGGGCACACCCAGCTCGCCGAGCTGGTCAAGAACTCCGACTATGTCGGGCGCGAGTTCCCGGACGAGGGGGCCGAAGTCGAGAGGGCAGTCGCGGGGGCGGAGGTGGACAGCAGGGTGCAGGACGCGCTGCTGTCGCTGAACCCCGAAGTGCGGATGGTGATTGTGCTGGCGGACGTCGATGGATACGCATACGAGGAGATAGCTTCCATGATGGGGATCCCGATCGGTACGGTGAAGTCGAGGCTGCACCGTGCCCGGGCGGCTATGCGGGATCGTCTCGAACCTATCCGGGAGGAGCTCAAGGTCCAATGAGGGTCCCCCATCGGGCCGCGCGCCAGATTAGCGCCTACATCGACGGCGAGTTGACGCCGGCCGAGCAGGCCGAGTTCAGGGCCCATCTGGAGCACTGCGCCTCCTGCAGAAGGGAAGAGGAGGAGCTGCGCAGGACGAGCCGCCTGATACAACGCCTGGCGCCGCCCGCGGTGCCCCAGGGACTCGCCGATGCGATCGGTGAGCTCATCGAGAGGCAGCGCGTACCCAGGAGGTCCTCCTGGCCGAGGCCCGCGTTGGTCGTCGCAACCGCCGTGCTGGTAGTGGTTCTGGTGGCGGTTCCCGCGCTCCTGGGCCATCGTGATCGTCTGAGGGCTGCCGAGGTGGGCCCCGATGTGTTCGTGCGGCTGGCCGCTGAGGCTGCAGCCGGTGACCCATTCATGGATAGGGCTTTCCTGGGGCTGGTTACCACAGACGCAAGCCTGCGTCTAGCCGGCGAGGATCCGCGAGGGAGAACGCGATGAGGGCCCCTGGGACACTCTGGCTCAGCGTACTCGCCCTAGCCGCCCTGGCCCTGCCGTCCCAGGCACAGCCTGTGCCCCGCCTCGGAGGAGTGACCGTCCTGGAGGTGGCCAGACACGCGGTAATTGCGCAGCAGATAGTGGACTACGAGGGTACAAAGGTGCTTTCGGTGCTGCGGGGCGACTCGATGGAGACGACCATCGTCAGCGAGGCGCACAAGCGGCCGGGCAAGAGCCGCCTCGAGTACCTGTCGCCCGAGGGGCTTGCGGGGAGGGTCGTCATAGACGACGGGCTGACCAGCTGGCACTACGAGCCGCGGCTTCACACCGTGTTCGAGGGACCCTCTCTCGCGCCGCCTTCGGGTGTGCCCTCGCCGGGGCTGTTCGACCGGAAGAGAATCTCGCTCCTCGGAACCGAGGAGGTCATCGGGCGCCCGACTGCGGTCCTACGGATGGAGCCCTTGGCGGGTAGGGGCGAGAGGAGGCTCTGGGTGGACCGTACGACCGGGGTCACGCTCAGGTACGAGGAGCGGGATCCCGAGGAGGGGCTGGTCATGACCTCCTACTTCACGAGGATCAGCTTCGGGCTCAACATGCCCGATGCGCTCTTCCGCCCCCGGGTGCCGGCGGGCGCGCGGGTGGTGAACGTGGGCCCTCCCACTGCCCCTTTGCTGCCCGTGGCCGAGGTCGAGAAGAGCCTGCGTCTTCCACTCCCCGTCCCGGAGACTCTTCCCGGGGGGTTCGTGCTGGCCGGCGGCAGGGCGGTCGAGAGTGGCCTGCTGCGCGCCGCCCACATGCACTACAGGGACGGGGCCAGATCAGTGGCGCTCTTCGTGGCCCGCTCGTCCCAGATGGGCCCGCCCGGTCGCGGTGAGCCGGTCGCGGAGTTGGGTCCTGGCGCCCGCTCGCTAACCGTGGGTGTGATGCGGTTGCTTCTCTGGGAGGATGGGGGCAGACGATTCACGCTGGTGGGACCCCTTCCTGTTGCCGATCTGGTCTCGATGGCCCTGGCCCTGTCAATGCCTCGGGCCAGATAGGGAATCCCCGCGACCACACCGAAAGGTCCCTGTCATGACCCTCGAGGAGTTTCAGGATAGGATAGAGGCGGCCTACGGCTCGCGCGACAGGCAGCGCGGGGTGGACGGCACCTTCCGCTGGCTCGTAGAGGAGGTCGGCGAACTCGCCCGCGCCCTTCGGGAGCCTACCCCATCGCGCATCGAAGAGGAGATCGGCGACGTGCTGGCGTGGACGGTCTCGCTGGCCTCTTTGTGCGGAGTAGATGCGGCAAAGGCGGCCGCACGATACGCCGTGGGCTGTCCCAAGTGCGGCCGTACCCCCTGTGCCTGCTAGCCTGCTGCGGGCTCCTGGCCGCCGCGGCACTGACCGCACACTCCGCGTTACCGCTACCCAGGGAGGTACACATGTCAGCGACCGTGGTTGACCTGCACTGCGACACACTGCTTGAGGTCCAGGCTGGTAAGCGCCGGTTGGACCAGCGCTCCTCCCAGGGTCACATCGACCTCCCCAGGCTCCGGGAGGGAGGAGTAGCCGCGCAGGTGTTCGCGGTGTACGTAGCCCCCAGGATGGCATCCCGCGGCCCTGCCAGGGCGATGGAGCTGATTGCGGCATTCGACGCCGCCATAGCGCAGAGCCCTGCGCTGGTTACGCACGTGACGACGGTCGAGGGCATCGAGAAGGCCCGCTCCGCAGGCAAGGTGGCGGCCGTCCTGTCCGTGGAGAACGGAGACGCCCTAGGTGGCGAGAAGGGGGCGCTTGAAGGGCTCTACCGCAGAGGGGTGCGGATGATGGGGCTGACGTGGAACCCGAGCAACGCCCTGGGAGACGGCGCGCTGGGGCGGGAGCACGGCGGCCTGACACCGCTGGGCAGGGCGGTGCTGCGGAGGATGGTGGAGCTCGGGATAGTCATAGACGTCTCCCATCTCTCCGAGGCCTCGTTCTGGGACGCGATGCGGGAGGTCGAGGCGCCGGTCGTGGCCTCGCACTCCAACGCCGCGGCCTTGCACGTTCACCCCCGCAACCTGACCGACGACCAGCTCCGCGCGATCGCCGCCAGGGGTGGTGTCGTGGGCGTCAACTTCTACCCCGGCTTCCTGGGTGCCGCGACGCTGGACAGGGCGGTCGACCACATCCTGCACATGGCCAGGGTCATGGGCGTTGACCACGTGGCACTCGGGTCGGACTACGACGGGATATCACAAGCGCCGGCCGGCCTCGAGGACGTCTCGAGGCTCCCCAACCTGACAGCCCGGTTGCTCGAGCGCGGCATGCCAGCCGAGGACGTCCGCAAGGTTCTGGGAGGGAATGCCCTTCGGGTGTTCAGGCAGGTCTGGGGTCGCTAGGCAGGTTCTTCCCCGAAGCCCCCGGACCTAGGGCACGAAAGAGAGAACC
>JBBIJB010000108.1:0-7042 GCA_037446215.1 Armatimonadota bacterium | reverse complement strand
GGTAGACATCTACCCCAACCTCGGCAAGCAGTCAGGGGCCTTCTCGATGGGCTCGCCCGGCACCTACCCGTTCATCCTGATGAGCTACAGCGACGACATCTACAGCCTGAGCACGCTCGCGCACGAGCTTGGCCACTCGATGCACTCCCTTCACTCCTGGAAGACCCAGCCCTTGATCTACGCCCGCTACCCGCTGTTCCTGGCCGAGGTCGCCTCCAACTTCAACCAGGCGATGGTCCGTTCGCACCTGCTGGCGACGTTCCCGGATCGCGACTTCCAGATCGCGGTGATAGAGGAGGCGATGAGCAACTTCCACCGCTACTTCTTCATCATGCCCACGCTCGCGCGGCTCGAGCAGGAGATCCACGAGCGGGTGGGACGGGGAGACGCCCTGACCGCGGCCGGCCTCGGGAAGCTGATGGCCGAGCTGTTTGCCGAGGGCTACGGGAGCGAGGTCGAGATAGACGCCGAACGGCTGGGCATCACCTGGGCGGCGTTCCACACCCACCTCTACATCCACTTCTACGTCTACCAGTACGCAACAGGGATCAGCGCCGCCCACGCGCTCGCGGGCGACGTCCGCGCGGGCAGCCCCGGCGCCGTGGAGCGCTACCTCGGATTCCTCGCGGCCGGCGGATCCGCCTATCCCCTCGACACCCTGCGCCGGGCCGGGGTGGACATGACCTCCCCGGAGCCGGTGGAGAGCGCCTTCGAGGTGCTCTCGCAGATGGTGGACCGGCTGGGCGTGTTGCTGGAGGAGGGGCGGGAGGCCCGGTGAGCGGGGAGGAGCACTTCCGCAGGCTGGAGCGGATGTACCTGTCCGCTCCGATCAACCGCTTCTTCAAGCCCTCGATAACCGTCGGCGAAGGCAGCGCCGAGATCGCGATGGAGATGCGGGCCGACTTCCACCACGCCGCGGGCGCGGTCCACGGCGCGGTCTACTTCAAGGCGCTCGACGACGCCGCGTTCTTCGCGGCCAACTCGCTTGTCACCGACTGCTTCGTGCTGACCGTCGCCTTCAACGTCTACCTGACGCGCCCGATATCCGAGGGACGGATGCGCGCGATCGGGCGGGTCGTGCACCGCTCCAGGCGGCTGTACCTGGCCGAGTCGATCCTGTACAACGGCGGCAGCGAGGAGATAGGCAGGGGCAACGGCTCGTTCATGCCGAGCTCTACCCGATGGACCAGGCGAAAGGAGCTGGTTGTGGTCTCCCGGGATACCGCCATCGATGCCGGTTGAGCGCCTTGCGCGGAGCGATCCGGAAGGCTGCCGCCGGCAAGCCCGGATCGTGGCTGCTGGCCAGGGTACTCCACCGCGTGGACGGCCTCCTGGCCCGCGCCACGGGGGGCAGGTGCTCCGTGACCGGACTCCTGGCAGGCCTACCAGTGGTCTTCCTCACGACGAGAGGCGCCAGGAGCGGCCGCCCTCACACCGTTCCCCTCGTGGCCCTTGCCAGCGGCGACGAGGTCGTGGTAATAGCGTCCAACTGGGGCCGCAGAAGCCACCCCTCATGGTACGTGAACCTGAGGTCGTTTCCAGAGGCTGTGGTCTCGGTTGGAGGCCGATCAGGGGTCTACACGGCCGCGGAGGTTCACGGTGCGAGGCGGGAGGCCCTTTGGCAGAGAGCCATCGGACTCTACCCGGGGTTCAGGACCTACGCGCACAGGGCGGGCGATCGTAGGATCCCAGTGGTCGTGCTCAAGAGGAAGCCGGGGTGATAGGCGGCCCGCGTCGCCCTGGGCACCATAGTCGATGCCCTGCGTCACGGAGTACTCACCGAGGCCAGGTTTGTGCTATTCTCTGATGCAGATTTCGATGCGTACGGAGAGGCGCTCTTCGAGATCCTCCCCTCGGATGAATGACCGTAGCCCGGGGAGGATCCAGGCGAAGGTGTTTCGCAGACGCCAAACCCCTGATGGGAGGTAGTCATGATCAAGCGCGGACCGATCACTGCGCTGCTCGCCCTCTTGCTGCTCGCCGCAATGCTCATCCCGCCGGCCCAGTCGGGCCCGGCACCCAGGAAGCTGATCCTGGGCATGGTGCCTTCCCGAGAGATCGGAAGGATGATGGAGAACCTCGGCCCCCTCTCCAAGATGCTCACCGACCGGATCGGGCTGCCGGTCGAACCGTTCGTGGCCACGAACTTCACGGGCCTGATCGAGGCGATGGGCACCGGACGCGCCGACATCGGCATCTTCGGCCCGTTCGCTCTCGTCCTCGCCGAGGAGAGGCACAAGGTGACGATCGTGGCCAAGTCGATCCGGCGGACACGGGGCCACTTCGTGACGAGCTACCACGCCGCGATCAACGTCAGGGTCGACTCTCCATTCAAGACCATAGCCGACCTCAAGGGGCGCCGCTTCGCGTTTGTTGACCCGGCCTCGGCTTCCGGGTACCTGTTCCCATACTTGATGCTGGCGGAGGCGGGCATAAACCCGGAGCGCGACCTGCGCACCATCTTCGCCGGCTCGCACGATGCCGCGATAGTCTCGGTCTACAAGAAGGACGTGGACGCGAGCAGCACCCACGACAATGCGATCCCCGATGTCAGGCGAGAGCTGCCCGACGTCGAGCAGGTGGTGCGGATTTTGGTGCGGAGCGCGCCCATCCCCAACGACGGCGTCGCGGTCCGGCCGGGCTTGCCGGAAGACCTCGTCTCGAAGATCCAGGAGGCGTTCGTTGACGTGGGCAAGACCGCCGATGGCGTCCGCGTGCTCGAGGCGCTCTACAACGTAGTGGGCTATGCCAAGTCGGATGGGTCGGAGTTCGGCGTCATCAGGCGGACCTACAACATAATGCGGGACAAGATACGGATTTGAGCGCCCACCAGATCGAGGTTCGCGGCCTGGAGGTCGCCTATCCGGGCGGGGTCCAGGCCCTCCGGGGCGTGGACCTCACTGTGGCGCAGGGTGAGTTCGTCGCGATAGTCGGGCTGAGCGGAGCCGGGAAGTCCACCCTGCTCCGATCGCTCAACCGGCTGGTCGAGCCCACCGCCGGCAGCGTGCTGTTCGAGGGGGAGGACCTGACCGCGGCCTCCCCGGCGCGCCTGCTCGAGGTGCGCGGCCAGATCGGCATGATCTTCCAGACCTTCAACCTCGTCAAGAGGTCGACCGTGCTCCGCAACGTGCTAGGGGGCAGGGTAGGGCGGTTGCCGACCTGGAAGGCGCTGCTGGGACTGTTCACGCGCCGCGACATGGAGGTGGCCACGGCGGCCCTGCGCGCGCTCGACATACAGGACAAGGCGTTCGTGCGCGCGGACGCCCTCAGCGGCGGCCAGCAGCAGCGCGTGGGGATCGCCCGGGCGCTGGCGCAGGAGCCCAAGGTGATCCTCGCCGATGAGCCCGTGGCGTCCCTGGACCCGCCCACCTCGCACGTTGTGATGCGGGATCTCCACCGGATCAACCAGCGCGGCATAACGGTGCTGATCAACCTGCACTTCATCGACCTTGCGAGGGAGTACGCGGCGAGGATAGTGGGCCTGCGGGACGGCCGGGTGGTGTACGACGGTCCCGCCGGCGACGTGGACGACCAGACCTTCGAGGAGATCTACGGTCGGACGCTCCGCCCCAGCGACTTCCGGGGAGAGGGCGCTGAAGAGTAGGCTGACGGTCACCGCGCTCGCGGCCGCCGCGCTCTACATCTGGAGCGCGCACGGCATCGGCTTCTCGTTCAGGCTGGTCTGGGAAGGCATCCCCTCCTTCGTGAAGTTGATGGGGGACCTCTTCCCGCCCAACTGGGCCGTGCTCCCGGTCCTGGTCGAGCCGGTGGTCCAGACGCTGCAGATGGCCCTCGTCGGCACGACGCAGGGCGCGATACTGGCGGTTCCGCTGACCCTGCTGGCGGCCCGCAACGTGACCCGCCACCCCTGGCTGTACTACTCCGCACGCGCGGTCCTCAACCTACTCAGGACGATCCCGGAACTGCTCTACGCCGCGATCCTCGTGGCGGTGGTCGGCATAGGCCCGTTTGCCGGCATACTGGCACTCACCGTGTTCTCGGTCGCGATCATCGCCAAGCTGGCCAGCGAGAGCCTCGAGGCGATCGATCCCGGCCCGCTCGAGGCGCTGGAGGCCGCGGGCGCCAACCGACTGAAGATGGTCCGCTACGCGGTAGTGCCGCAGATAATGCCGGCCTACCTCAGCTACACCCTGTTCGTGTTCGAGATCAACGTGCGCGTGTCGTTCGTGCTCGGCCTGGTCGGGGCAGGCGGGATAGGTCAGCTGCTCCTGACGGCCCTCAACCTCTTCAGGTACCAGAGCGCGCTCGTCATAATCCTCGTCACGCTCGTGGCGGTAGTGGTCATAGACGCCATCAGCGTGCGGGTGCGGCAGGCGCTGGTGTGACGGACCGCGGCGACGTCCTCGTTGAGCCGAGCCGCTGGAAGGCCTGGGCAGGCACACTGCTCTTCGCGCTCGTATTCCTGTGGGCGGCGCGGGGGGTCGAGATAAGCTTCACGCGATTCGTGGAAGGTATTCCGCTGCTTGCCAGGATCCTCGGCCTGATGCTGGTCCCGGACTGGTCGTGGGCCGTGCGCTCCCTGAAGGGAATGGTCGTCTCCACCCAGGTGGCGCTGCTCGGCACGACCATCGGCATGGTTCTGGCCTTCCCCCTCGCGTTTGTCTCGGCACGCAACATCGGGCTGCCCGCCGCCGCGACCTACACGGGCAAGCAGGTCCTCAACGTCGTGCGCACCTTCCCTGAGATCATCCTGGCGGTATTCTTCGTGGCCGCCTACGGCCCGGGCGCGCTCGCAGGGATGATGGCGATAGGGATACACTCGACCGGCAGCCTCGGCAAGCTCTACGCGGAGGTCGTCGAGACCATCGACCCCGGCCCGATGGAGGCGCTCCGGGCCGCGGGAGCAAACCGCGTCAAGGTGTTCTGGTTCGCGGTGCTGCCGCAGGTGGTGCCCGAGTTCCTTGCCCTGTCGCTGTACAGGCTGGAGATCAACTCCAGGGCAGCCACAGTGCTCGGGCTCGTCGGCGCCGGCGGCATCGGGTCGATCATGGTGCAGGCCCTCCAGTTCCGCCGCTGGGAGATCGTCGGCATGGCCCTGTTGGTCATAATCGTCGTCGTGACCCTGATAGACACGGTCAGCTCCGCGGCCCGCAGGCGGCTGGTCTAGCGGCCCGGCTGCAGGAAGCGGCGCTCCCTACGGGAAAGGAGTCCAGCAGATCGATGGGGGGAGGTGGACGCCGTGGTCTCTGCAGTGGTTCTGCTCAAGGCCGCGCCCGGCCAGGCCCGAAAGGCCGCGATCGCGATCCGCAAGATCAAAGGTGTCCGCGAGGTGCACGTGGTCACCGGACCCTACGACATCGTCTGCATGACGGAGTCCGGCGACATGGCCTCGCTGGGTGACACGGTGATCTCTAGGATCCAGCGGACTGCGGGCATCACCGATTCGCTGACCTGCCTGGTCGTCTAGGCCGCAGGTTCGGCTTCGCGCGCGTCGAGCGCACGCGGGGTAGACCGGGAGGTCCGTGTGGGGTGAGTTCCAGAGTGATCTGGCCGGTTCGTCTTGGTGCCGTGGCGTTCGTCGTTCTTCTTGCCGGCTCGGGTATCGCCGCGGAGGAGGACGCGCAGGCACGGCTGGTGGCCGCGGTCAAGGCAAGCGGCCTGCACCGCGCGGTCGCCCGCGCGAACACGGCGCTCAACTCCGGGGTCGCGTTCCACGCCGGGGGTGGCTGCTGGCTCACCGCCAACCATGTTGCCGATGTTGCCTCGGTAGGAGTTGCCCCGCTGGAAGGGGATCCCCGCACAGGGCAGGTGCGCAGGCGAGAAGCCGACGCGAACGTCGCGCTGGTCATGGGTCCCACCCCGGCTGCCCAGTTCCGGATCTCCGATCGCGCGCCGAAGCCGGGCGAGCCGGTCGCGATCATCGGGATTCTCGGTGGCGCGCTCTCTCCGAAGAGCTTCCAGGTGGCGTCGGGGCGGGTGCTCGAGACGGGCGGGGGGAGCGGGACGCTTTGGGGCCGTGGGGGTGAGTTCGTGGCGCAGGGCGGAAGCCCGATCGTGGATGCGAGCCTTCACGTCGTCGGCATGTTCGTGGGCCTTGCCAAGTCGCAGCCGCCCTCGGTCCTAGGCACCCGGGGCGCCGGTCTGCTGAAGGCCGCGGAGGGCTGCGCGTCGAGGTGAAAGGCATGCACGATCGCAGATGCTCGGAATAGGGTTGACAAGACGGGGTCGGCCTATATAATGGGGTTTGCCCGGACGCAAGGAGGTAGTTAGTGCAGAAGCCGAGCGGATAAATCGCATACGGCCTGCGTGGTGAGCCTCCCGGAGGGGAAAAGCTCATCCCCTCTTTTTTGTGCCCGGTCCGGTTGAGCAGACCCAGAGCGGGTTCTGCGAACCGGGAAGCAGATCGAAGACGCCTCAATCTTCCTGCCGGCAACCCCGGCAGGATCCGCCGCAAGCAGTCGGCGGGGCGCACCTTGACAACCGAAGAGGGAAGAAGGCATCCCGCCCGCGGCGCATGCTTCGCCGCTGTGGTGGTGATGCGTGCCAGGCTCTATACAGCTGCTCCTAGAGTGGGTAACAAGTTACTAAGGGCACACGGTGGATGCCTTGGCGCCAAGAGCCGATGAAGGACGCTGTAGGCGGCGATAGGGTCGGGGAGGTGCTAAGCAACCTTCGATCCGACCGTTTCCGAATGGGGAAACCCCGCGCGGGTCATGCCGCGCGATCCCGTGCTGAATAAATAGGTGCGGGAGGGTAAACCGGGGAACTGAAACATCTCAGTACCCGGGAGAAGGGAAATCAAGAGAGACTCCCCGAGTAGTGGCGAGCGAAAGGGGAACAGCCCAAACTCCGAACGCGTGACAGCTTGCGGGCGTTGCGTCCGGGGGGTTGTAGGGCATCGTCGGGCCGGACCGCGATCCGGCCGGGAAGTTACAAACCGCCATCCTAGTCGAACGGCCCTGGAACGGCCGGCCATAGTGGGTGAAAGCCCCGTAGACGAAAGGATGACGGCTTCCTCGACGGTGTCCCTGAGTACCACGGGACACGAGGAACCCCGTGGGAAGCCGGGAGGACCACCTTC
>JBBIJB010000107.1:0-7226 GCA_037446215.1 Armatimonadota bacterium | reverse complement strand
CGGTCGTCACGGACAGCCGCGTCGCCTCGCCCGGATGCCTATTCGTGGCCCTCAAGGGGCCGCGCACGGACGGCCACGCCCACGTAGGCGACGCGGAGGCGCGGGGAGCGGCGCTCTCACTGGTATCCGACCCGGTTGCGGCCCGGGGCCCGGCCGTGGTCGTGCAGGACACCCTGCGCGCGCTGGGCGCGGTCGCCGGGCTGCACAGACGCGCGATGCCCGCCACGGTGGTCGGCATCACCGGAAGCGTGGGCAAGACGACGACCGTCGGCCTCTGCGCGCAGGTCCTCTCCGGCCGCTACTCGGTGCACCGCTCCGCCGAGTCCTGGAACGCCGAGCTCGGCGTTGCCCTCAGCCTGCTGGGCCTGGACCGCGGCCATCAGGTGGCGGTGATCGAGATGGCGATGAGGGGCCCCGGCCAGATCCGCGAGCTAGTGGAGCTGGCGCTGCCCCGCCTGGGTGTCGTCACCAACATAGGCGACAGCCACCTGGAGCTGCTCGGGTCGCGCGAGGGAATCGCCGACGCCAAGGCCGAGCTGCTCGAAGGCCTTCCCAGGGACGGTGTGGCGATAGTCAACGCCGACGATCCGTTCTGCGGCCGGCTGCTGCGCAGGGTGGTATGCGAGATCCTGATGTTCGGACTCAGCGGCGAGGCCGATGTGTGGGCAGACCGCCTCGAGCAGGCGGGTGGCGGCTGGGAGTTCCGGCTCCGCCGGGGTGAAGCGTCCCGCCCCGCCGCCCTTCCGCTTCCCGGCCTGCACCAGGTCCGCAATGCCCTTGCCGCCGCCGCGGTCGGCCTGGCAATGGGACTCGACCTGGACGAGGTCGCGGCCGGACTTTCCGGGGCGCGGCCCGGAAAGATGCGTCAAGAGCTGCTCCGCGAGCGCGATCTGCTGATCATCGACGACTCATACAACGCCAGCCCCCAGTCCATGGAAGCGGCGTTCGAGGTCGTCTCGCAGGTCGGGGGCACCCGCAGGCGCGTGCTGGCGCTGGGCGATATGCTCGAGTTGGGGCCTGGGTCGCCGGAGTTCCACCGAGAAGTGGGACGACGGGCCGCCGAGCTCTCGCCCTCGTACCTGCTGGCGGTCGGCCCCAACTCCCGATGGTACCTGGAGGGCGCAGCCACCGCCGGGATCAGCACAGGGGCAATGGCAGCGGCATCGAGCAGCGCGGAGGCGGCCGCCATCCTCTTGGAGGTGGTCAGGCCGGGAGACCTCGTCCTTGTGAAGGGCTCCCGCGGAGTCGAGATGGAGCGGCTGGTCGCGGCGCTGCGCGCGGCCGACCCGACTCCCTAGGAGGAAGCGATGGCAGAGCAGGCCGCGTGGATAGCGATGGCCGCCGCGGGCGCTCTGTCTTGGGCGCTGGTTGTCCTGCTCGGCCCTCGCACCATCGCCTGGCTGGTCGGCTTGGGGCACAGGCAGCGGATCCGCGAGGACGCGCCCTCGCGTCACCGGACAAAGGCTGGAACGCCAACAATGGGCGGGCTGCTGATCATTCCCGCCATCGCGATAGCCTCTCTCGCGGCGGGAGGGTTGAGGGCCGATCTCCTCCTTGCCGTGGCGGCGGTGGTGTCCTTCGGACTGGTGGGGCTGGTGGACGACCTGGTGGCGATCCGACGCGACCGCAACCTCGGGTTCCGCGCGCGTGAGCGGCTGGCCCTGCAGCTGGCTCTTGGGCTGGCCTTCGGATGGCTTGCCTCCGTACGCTCGCCATCCGCGACCGTCCTGGCCCTCCCGCTGATGGGGTCCGTGGACCTCGGCGTCGGCTACGTGCTCTTCGCAGGGTTGCTGATCGTCGGCTTCGCAAATGCCGTGAACCTGGCCGATGGGCTGGACGGGCTGGCCTCGGGGCTAGTTGCCGTGGCCGCACTGGGCGCCGCCGCGCTCGCGGTGGCGTCGGCGATGCCCCAGGTGGCCGCGCTGTCGGCGGCCACCGCGGGCGCCTGCCTCGGGTTTCTGAGGTACAACTCCCACCCTGCCAAGGTGTTCATGGGGGACGTGGGCTCAAATGCCCTCGGGGCGTCACTTGCCTCCGTAGCCGTACTGCTGGGGGCCGAGCTCGCCATGCTTCTCATCGGCGGCGTCTTCGTGGCCGAGGCGGCATCCGTGATCGTTCAGGTCGCGTACTTCAAGATGACTGGGGGCCGCCGCATCTTCCGGATGACCCCTCTGCACCATCACTTCGAGCTGATCGGATGGCCCGAGCCGGTCGTCGTCGGTCGGTTTCACATCGCCGGAGCGGCCTGCCTGCTGCTGGGGCTCGCGGCTGCCCTTCTATGAGGCCGTTCCTGTCGCCGCGGGTTGAGGTGGTTCTGGCCGGGTTGCGCGGCAGGCGCATACACGTGCTTGGGCCGTCAGGCACCGAGGGGTCCGCGGTAGTAGAGTTCCTACTCAGTCACGGGATCGCGACGATTACGGTTCACGATCTGGAGCCCGCCGACCGGTTTGCGGGAACGGTGGAGCGAACCCACCGCTGGCTGGACGCTCGGGGACGGGCAGGGCTCGTCGCGCGAATGCTGGCCGCTCCGATCGCGTGGCGGCAGGGTGACCGGTACCTGGAGGGGATCGAGGACGCGGACCTGATATTCGTCCCCCAGTCATGGTTCCGCCACCAAGGCAACGCGCCGGTCCGGGAAGCCACCTCCCGCGGGATCCCCCTGTGGAGCATGACCCGCCTGTTCTTCGAGATCTGCCCTGGCCCCATCCTCGGGGTCACCGGTACGAACGGCAAGTTCACCGTCGTGACCCTGATCGGGGCCATGCTCGAGGCCGCCGGGGTTAGGGCGGTCGTCTCGGGCAACGACCGGACCCACGTCCCCGCGCTCTACCACATCGACCGCCTCACCCCGCAGACCTGGCTGGTGCTTGAGATCAGCAACCGGCAGTTGCTGGGGCTTCCCTACAGCCCGCACCTGGCAGTGGTGACCAACATCTCCCCCCACCATCTCGACGACCACGGCTCGATGGAGGCCTACGTAGACGCCAAGCGCACCATCGTGCGCCATCAGGGCGAGGGAGACATCGCGGTGATCAACGCCGACGACCCCATCGTGTCTGGCTTCGCCGCGGACACACGGGGAGAGATCCACCGTTTCAGCGCCCTGGGCCCCACCGAGAGGGGCGCCTTCGTAGAGGACGGCCGGATCTACCTGGCCCGGGCCGAGCGCCAGTCGATCATAGAGGTCGCCGAGCTCGCCGTCCCGGGAGCGCACATGATCGAGAACGCCATCGCGGCGGCCGCTGCCGCTGCCGTTGCCGGCGCTTCTCCCCGCGCCATCGCCGCGGCGCTCCGAGCGTTCCGCGGGCTTCCCTACCGCTTCAGGCTGGCGGGAGAGCACGGGGGCGTCGCCTTCTATGAGGACTCCCTGGCCACGAACCCCGCGGCGGCGGCGGCGGCGATAGCCGGCATGCCGCGGCCCTTCCATCTCATAGCCGGGGGGTTCAGGAAGGGCGCGACCTCCGAGGCGTTCCTGCCGATGGTCAGGGCCCTATCAGCGTCGTCGGTGAGGTCGGTATACCTGATCGGCTCCTCGTCAGAGGCGCTTGGCAGCGCGATCCGCGGGATGCCGAATCCGCCGACGGTGGTCGTCTCCGGAACCCTCGAGGCCGCGGTCCACGCCGCGTGGGAAGCCGCGAGGGCGGGGGAGGCGGTCCTCCTGTCGCCCGGGTGCGAGAGCTTCGATCAGTTCGCCGACTACCGTGAGAGAGGCGACCGGTTCTGTGATCTCGTGGCGTCGCTGTCACCCCGCGGTGCAGGCGGACCGCGCGGGCCGGCGCCTTCCCCAGCACCCGGGTCGGATCGGTGATACCCACCGTTCCGGTCCTGCACAGACGCTCGGGCGACCTGGTCCTGTTTTCCACCGTGCTCGCCCTGCTCGTGTCCGGCATGGTCATGGTCTACAGCGCCAGCAGCATCGTGGCCTTCGAGCGCCTGGCGGACAGCGCCTACTACCTCAAACGCCAGGCGGCGTGGGTCGGGATCGGCCTGCTCGCTTTCCTGGTGGCGCGATCCGTGTACTACCAGAAGCTTCGCAAGATGGCGGTGCCGGCCCTAGTGCTGTCGATCTTGCTTCTGCTCGCGGTGCTGCTTCCCCAGGTGGGGCAGGTAGCCGGGGGTGCCCGGCGGTGGATCTCGGTGGGGGGTTTCGGCTTCCAGCCGGTGGAGATCGCGAAGCCCGCGCTCCTGCTCTTCCTGGCACACCTCTGCGTCATGAAAGGAGCGGTGCTGCACGATCTGAGAAGAGGCGTCCTACCGCCCCTGGTGGTCACGGGCGGGATGGCTCTCCTGGTCTTCCTCCAGCCCGACATGGGGTCGGCCGTACTGCTGGGTGCGATAGCCCTGTCCGTCCTGTTCATGGCAGGGGTGCGGATCGCGCACCTGGGGCTCCTCCTGGCTGCCGGGCTTCCGGTGGTGGTGCTGGCGGCCGTCAGGGCCGACTACCGCCTCGCTCGACTCATTGCGTTCCTCAACCCCTGGAACGATCCTCAGGGGAGCGGGTTCCACATCATACAGTCCCTCGTCGCCCTGGGCTCAGGGGGGCTGGTGGGCGTGGGGCTGGGAGAGAGCCGCCAGAAGTTCTTCTACCTTCCCGAGCGCCACACCGACTTCATCTTCGCGATACTGGGCGAGGAGATGGGGCTTATCGGCACGCTCGGCTTGGTCCTCCTGTTTGCCTTGCTGGCCTACAGGGGTTATCGTATCTCTCGCGCCGCTCCCGACAGATTCGGGACGCTCCTGGCCGCGGGCATCACGGTCAGCATCGTTGGTCAGGCGCTAGCCAACATGGGCGTCGTTACCGGCCTGCTTCCAGTCAAGGGCGTGACGCTGCCACTGGTGAGCTTCGGGGGGTCGTCGCTTGTCACAACAATGGCCCAACTTGGCGCGCTGATGAACATCTCGCGGTACTCGAGAGAGAGCGGGCCTCCTGCGGCCCGCCAGAACAGCGCCGCGGAGGAGAGATGAGGATCGTCATTGCGGGGGGAGGGACCGGGGGGCACCTGTATCCGGGTCTGGCCATCGCAGAGGCCATCCGGGAGCTCTACCCCTCGGCGCAGGTGCTGTTCGTAGGCGGCGACAGGATCGAGTCGAGGGTGGTACCCCAGGAGGGGTGGGCCTTTCGGAGGATCTCTTCGAAGGGGCTTCCCAGGCGGCCGAACGCCGCGGCCTTGGGCTCGCTGGCCGCCAACGCGCTGGGGACGGCTCAGGCCCTGCGGCTGCTGCGTGAGTGGCGCCCCGACGTCGTGGTGGCCACCGGAGGGTACGTTTGTGCGCCCGTGGGGGTCGCCGCGCGCCTGCTGCGGGTGCCGCTGCTCGTCCAGGAGCAGAATCTGACCCCTGGGCTTGCCTCGCGCCTCCTCTCGCGTTGGGCGCGGTGCGTGTCGGTCTCGCATCCCGCAGCCGGGGCCCGGTTCGGCGGGGCGCGAGTTGAGGTCACCGGCGTCCCCGTCAGGCACAAGGCTCTGGTGGGGGACCGCGGACGAGGGCGGGTGAGGTGGGGGCTGGAGGAGCGCGCCGTGACGGTCCTCGTGCTCGGCGGGAGCCAGGGAGCGATGAGCTTGAACCGCGCGATCTCCCGCATGGCCGACCTGCTCATGTACGAGCGGAGCCTCCAGTTGTTGCACCACACCGGCCCTGAGCACAGCGTGTGGGTCAGGGAGACCATAGGCCACCGCGAGCACATCGGGCCGCCGCTGCTGCGACACGTGGCAGTGCCCTTCCTGGATCCGGTAGGTGACGCCTACGCGTGCGCCGAGATCGTCGTCTGCAGGGCAGGGGCCTCGACGCTGGCCGAGGTGACCGCCTGGGGCCTTCCGGCGGTGCTCGTCCCCTACCCTCACGCCTCCGAGGGGCACCAGGAGCGCAACGCCGAGATCCTCGTCGAGGCCGGCGCCGCTGTGCGCATCGACGACTCTGAGCTCGGCGGCACCGCGCTGGTGCATGCCGTTCAGAAGCTGGCCGCCGCCCCGGGCCTCCGCGAGGAGATGTCGGCGGCCAGCCGTTCGCTGGGACGACCGGGCGCCGCGCAGGCCGTGGCACGCCTCGCCATCGAGGAGGCCGGGGGCAGGCGGACGGCGGAGGGGCACAGATGATATCGCCCTCTGCCAGGATCCACTTCGTCGGGGTAGGGGGCGCGGGCATGAGCGCGCTCGCCGAGGTGATGCTGCGCAGGGGCCACGAGGTCTCTGGATGCGACGTGCGCGAGTCCGAGGCGACGCGGAGGGTCCGCTCCCTCGGAGGCAGGGTGTTCATCGGGCACGATCCCATCCATCTCGACGATGCCGACGTGGTCGTCGTCTCTCGGGCGATAGCACTGGAGAACGGCGAGCGGCAGGCCGCCGCCAGGCTCGGACTGCGGACGCTCCACAGGGCGGAACTGCTGGGATACGTGATGTCCCACGGGCGCGGGATCGCGGTCGTGGGGACACACGGCAAGACGACCACAGCAGCGATGCTTGCCCGCGTGCTGACCGGCGCCGGCCTCGACCCGACCGCTCTGATAGGCGCCGAGGTCGCCGAGTACGGCGGCGGAGCCCGCGTGGGCGGCGGCGAGTGGGTCGTGGCCGAGGTCGATGAGAGCGACGGCTCCCTCCTCCACGTGGTTCCCTTCGGCGTCGTTCTCACCAGTCTGGACGAGACAGACCACCGCGACTTCTACAGCATTCCGGGCCACCTCGAGCAGACCTTCTCGAGCTTCCTCGAGAGGGTCCCGTCCGATGGGTTCATCGCGGCGTGCGTCGACCATCCGGGCGTCTGTGCCATCACCGATCCCCTGCGGTCGAGGACCGTGACCTACGGCTTTGGTCCCCGGGCGCACGTCCGGGGGGAGGTCGTCGAGATGCGCGGAGAGCGGACCCGCTCATCGCTGTGGATAGGCGGTTCACGCCACGCAGATCTGTGCCTCTCGGTCCCGGGACGACACAACGTCAGCAACGCGCTCGGAGCGATCGCCGCGGCCTCCGAGGCGGGAATCAGCCCGGAGCAGGCGCTCTCCGCCCTGGCCGGCTACAGGGGTGCCGGACGACGCTTCACGATCCACGGAGAGGCGAACGGCGTCCTCGTGGCGGACGACTACGCTCACAACCCGGTCAAGATCGCGGCGGCGCTGCGGGCTGCGCGCGAGGGCTGGCCCGATCGCCGGCTCGTCGCGCTGTTCCAGCCCCACCGCTACTCACGGACCGGGACGACCTACGCCGAGTACGGGCGCGCCTTCGAACCCGCGGACG
>JBBIJB010000106.1:0-7254 GCA_037446215.1 Armatimonadota bacterium | reverse complement strand
AACCGCCGACGCGAGGCTCTTCAGGCCTCCGCTCTACCACCTGAGCTACCCCGGCACCGTGCGTGGGGTAGTGTAGCAATCCCCAAAAGCGCAAGTCAATCCTGACCGCCGCCGCCCAGCGCCGCGAGCACCTCCTCGACGTGGCCGTTCACCTTGACGCTCGGGAAGATTCGGGTGATCGTCCCGCCCTCATCGATGACGAAGGTCATCCTCTTGAGGCCCAGGAAGGTCCGGCCGATGATACCCCCGCGCTTGCGCGCGCCGTAGGCGTCCACGATGGCCATGCCGGGGTCGCTGATCAGGGGAAACGGAAGGCCGTGCCGGTCGCGAAAGGCGGCGTGCGACTCCGCGCTGTCGCCGCTCACGCCGATCACGACGGCGCCGGCCGCCAGCAGCCTGGAGTGGCTGTCGCGGAAGTCACACGCCTCCCGGGTGCAACCGGGCGTCTCGTCCTTCGGATAGAAGTAGAGGACCACCTTCCGTCCCCTGAACTGCCCGAGCGAGAGCGTGCTACCGTCGGCGGCGGTCGCCGAGAACTCCGGGGCCCTATCGCCTACCTTGAGCACAGCGCTCCTCCTCTCTGCGTCAGCGGCGCGCCCAGACCAGGTCGCCGAGGGCCTGTCCGAGTTGCGGCCATCGGAACTCAAACCCCGCGGCCGTAAGCCTGGATGGCCGCACCCGCTGGCTCGCAAGGATCATCTCATCCGCCATTGCGCCGAGAGCCGGGCGAAGGGCGAACGCGGGGACAGCGAGCAGGGCCGGCCGCCGCACCGCCAAAGCGAGCGCCCGTACGAAGTCGCGATTGGTGACCGGCTCCGGCGCCGTCACGTTGACGGGGCCGTCGAGAGCGAGCGCCGACTGCCCACCCGGAGCCGTGCCGATCGCGGCCCGCAGCGCACCCACGACGTCGTCGATGTGAACCCAGCTCCACCATTGACGCCCGCTGCCCATCGCGCCGCCGAGGCCGAGCCTGAACAGGGGCATGAGCCGGCCGAGGACTCCGCCGCCCGGCGAGAGCACCAGTCCGAACCTCGTGGCCACGACCCTAACGCCCAGCTGTGCCGCGCGCCCTGCCTCCTCCTCCCAGGCGCGTGTGACCCCTGCGAGGAACCCTTCGCCAGGCGGGGATGACTCGTCGAGGAGCTCTTCCCCCCTGTCGCCGTAGTAGCCGATCGCCGACGCCGAGACCAGGGCGGCCGGCGGTCTCGGGGCCCTGGCCATCGTCTCGACGATCAGGCGTGTCGAGAGGATTCGGCTGTCGAGGATCTCCCGGCGCGCCTGCTCCGTCCACCGGGACGCGGAGATACTGCGCCCCGCCAGGTTGACGACCGCGGTCGCGCCGTCGAGCGCAGCCGGATCCAGCACCCCGGAGGTCGGATCCCACCGGATCTCGTCGGCCGATCGCGGGTCTCGCCGGACCAGGCGGCGCACCCCCATCCCACGCCCTCGGAGAGCCCTCACGAGGGACGTCCCGACAGCCCCCGAGGAGCCCGCTACGACTACGTGGCCGGTGCGCGGCGCGGGCGTGGGCATCTATGGCTTCACGAAGCGAGCTGAGAGGTGCACAGCGGGCAGCGCGTCGCCTGCACCGGAATGGACGAGGCACAGTACTGGCACTGCTTGGCAGCGGGTGGCGCCGGCGCCTCCTCGCGGCGCATCGCATTGATGGACTTGATCAGCAGGAACACGGCAAACGCGACGATGAGGAAACCGATCACGCCGTTCAAGAAGACGCCGTAGTTGACTGTCACGGCGCCCGCGGCCCTGGCGTCGGAGAGCGCTGCATACGGACCGGGGCTGGCCCCCTGCTTCAGGACGACGAAGAGGTTGGAGAAGTCGGCCCCTCCCAGCAGCAGACCGATGGGTGGCATTAGCACGTCGTCAACGAGGCTCCGGACGATCGTGCCGAACGCCCCTCCTATGATGATCCCCACCGCCATGTCGACGACGTTCCCGCGCATGGCGAACTCCCTGAACTCCTTCAGCATGGCTCATCCTCCTCGAGTTGACGTAACTTCGGTCCGCAGTCCGCTTCCTGGGGAGGTATCGGCTTGAGGGCCTGGGGGAGCCGGGCAGTCAGATGATGAGGGTTGGCGGGAGCGACGGGATTTGAACCCGCGATCTCCTGCGTGACAGGCAGGTATGTTCAACCAGGCTACACCACGCCCCCGAGAGCGGCGCTCCCGCCATCAGTCATTCTATGTGCGCACGCGCACCTCTGTCAACGCGCTCTGGCTAGGCTAGGCTCGACGACGCCGGCGCGTCAGTCCCGCCGATGGTCCAGGTCTGACACACGGTTCCCGCGGGAATAGACCTGACAGCATCTCACGCCGCTCCTTCAAGTAGGAGACCAAATGAGTCTGTATGCTCGCCTCGTGCTCGTCAGTCTGGCCGGGATGATAGTCGGCTGGGCCCTGGCGCTGCGCGCACTCGCCCAGGTAAGCTTCTGGGCGGCTCTGGCCGGGATGGGGCTTCTCGGCCTGGTCGCCTGGGGCGTGACCAGGGCGGCCCGCATCTAGGAGTAGGGACGTCTCCCTGCCCCTCCGGCAGGAGGAGAGGCGCACACCCTCCGTCGAACTGACGTTCGTACTTCTACTGGCCGGCCATGACCATCGAGCAGGTCCTCGAAGCGATACGAACGGGCCCTTCGACGGCCCGGCACCTGACCGCCTGGCGCGAGATCCCGGGCCGGCCGGGTAAGTTCGCGCCGATCCCGTCCCAGGTAGATCCGCGGCTGGTAGGGGCGCTCCGCAGATCAGGCATAGAGTCGCTCTACAGCCACCAAGCGCAGGCCTACGAGGCAGCCAGATCCGGCCGCCACTTCGTCGTGGTCACGCCGACGGCTTCGGGCAAGACGCTCTGCTACAACCTCCCGGTGCTCGACTCGCTGCTGGCCTCGCCTAAACTCCGCGCCCTCTACCTCTTCCCGACGAAGGCGCTCTCGATGGATCAGGTGGACGAGCTCCAGACCCTGGTCCGACTCCTCCAGGCAGAGATTAGGGCGTACACCTACGACGGCGACACACCCGGCAGCGCCCGGCGTGCAATCCGCACCGCGGGCCACATCGTCGTGACGAACCCCGACATGCTGCACGCGGCGATACTCCCCCACCACACGAAGTGGCTGCGGCTCTTCGAGAACCTCCGCTACGTGGTGATCGACGAGCTCCACACCTACCGCGGGCTGTTCGGAAGCCACGTTGCAAACGTGCTGCGGCGGCTGCGACGCATATGCCGCTTCTACGGCAGCAGCCCCCAGGTCATCTTCTCGTCAGCCACGATCGGCAACCCGAAGGATCTCGCCGAGAGGCTGCTCGAGGAAGAGGTCGAGCTGATAGACGACAACGGCGCTCCGTCGGGCCCGAAGGTCATCGCGTTCTTCAACCCGCCCGTGGTGAACCGCGAGCTGGGCATCCGGCGTGACGCGCTGAGCGAGGCCGGCCGGCTGGCGAGCGAGTTCATCCGGAACCGCATCCCGCTGATAGCCTTCGCCCGGAGCCGGCGAGGGGCGGAGCTTCTGACCTCCGGCTTCCGGGCCACCGCCGCAGGCCACAGACTCGGACCTGGGGCAGTCGCGGGCTACAGGGCGGGCTACCTCCCCTCTGAGCGGAGGGCGATCGAGAAGGGCCTCCGCGAAGGCCGGATCCTGGCGGTGGCGGCGACGAACGCGCTGGAGTTGGGCATCGACATCGGCAGACTGCAGGCCGCGCTGCTCGTGGGCTATCCGGGAACGGTTGCCTCGACATGGCAGCAGGCGGGCCGCGCGGGCCGCACCCAGGAGCTGTCGGCCGCGATCCTGGTCGCAACCAGCGATCCGCTCGACCAGTACATCGTCCGCCACCCCGACTACTTCTTCGGCCGGCCGCCCGAGTCAGGGCTCGTCAACCCGGACAACCTGTACGTGCTGGCCAGCCACCTGCGGTGCGCCGCGTTCGAGCTGCCGGTCGATGAGGATGAGAGGTTCGGCCCGGGTACCATGCCGGAAGTCCTCGACTACCTGCAGGCGCAGGGAGTCGTCCACCGGGAGGGCAGCCGGTGGCACTACGTCGCCGATGCCTACCCTGCCCAGGAGATCTCGCTGCGGAGCGCCTCGACGGAGAACGTCGTGATCATCGACACCACCGACCCCCAGCCGCGAACCGTGGGCGAGGTGGATCTTGCGAGCGCGCCGGGGCTCGTGCACGAGGATGCGATCTACCTGCACGGAGGGCAGCAGTACCACGTGGACCGCCTGGAGTGGGAGGAGCGCAAGGCGTACGTCCACCGTGTGAGCGTCGACTACTACACCACGGCTCAGATCGCCACCGACGTCAGGGTGCTGGCGGAGTTCGCGCCGGGAGAGGCGGCCGGCCGGCCCGGGACAGGGCCGGCGCACGGCGAGGTGGTCGTGACCTACAGGCCGACGATCTTCAAGAAGCTGACGATGGAGGGCCACGAGAACGTTGGGTGGGGCCCGATCCACCTTCCCGAGAGCACGATGCACACGACGTCGTACTGGCTGCCCCTGCCCCAGCTGCCGATCGAGCAGGATGAGATCCAGGGGATACTCGTGGGGCTGTCGCACGCGATGGCGCACGTGGCCGCCCTGTTCCTGATGTGCGACCCGCGCGATCTGGGCCGCACCTACGAGATACACTCGCCGCACACCGGGCGGCCCACCCTCTTCCTGTACGACGCCTTCCCCGGAGGGGTGGGCTTCGCCGAGAGGCTCCACCGGCTGCACCCCCTGGTGCTCGCCGGGGCGAGGGACCTGATCGGCGCGTGTCCGTGCGACGCCGGCTGCCCCTCGTGCGTGGGCCCCGTGCTCGAGGTTGGAAGCAGGGGCAAGACGCGCGCCCTGGAGATGCTCCGTGACCGGCTCATACCCGACGCTGCGCGACAGGCTTGAAGCCCTGGGAGCAGTCGGGCGACCCCGGGCCGGGGGTGCTCGATGGGACGGCGTGCCCTTCGACCTGCGCAGGAGCGTGCGCTCGGTAGTCGAGATCTTCGGGCCTGACGGGCCGCACGCAAATGACAGGTGCGCCCTGTTCCTCGATACCGAGACCACCGGGCTGTCGGGCGGCACCGGCACGATACCCTTCCTGATCGGGCTCGCCGCAATCGAGGGGAGCGCGGTTGTCATCGAGCAGTACTTCCTGCGCCGCCTCTCGGGTGAGCCCGCCATGCTGGAGGCGGTCCGCGACCGACTGGCCGAAGCCAGCGCGCTCGTGACCTTCAACGGCCGCCGGTTCGACTGGCCGATCTTGGAGGCGCGGTTCGTGGTGAGCAGGATAGCCGTCGAGCAGCCCCCCGACCATCTCGACCTCATGGGGCCGGCGCGCCGGCTGTGGCACAGGGCCCTGGGTACCTACAGGTTGACGGCCATAGAGCGGGAGGCCCTGGGGATGGGCCGGTTGGACGATGTGGACTCGTCCCAGATCCCAGGGCTCTACCTCGACTACCTCCGCACCGGCGATGCCTCGCCGCTGGAGCCGGTCTTCATCCATAACGAGCAGGACGTCCTGTGCCTGCTGCACCTGCGTCGGCTCGTGAGGCGCTGGACCGAGGAGGGCATCGATCCCTCCCCGCCGGTGGACTGGGAGGGCCTGGGTGTGCTGCGGCTGCAGGTCGCGGACGAGGCAGGCGCGTTCGATGCCCTGCGCCGGGCGCTGGCGGTCGAGGACGACCCGGCGGTACGCTGGCGGATCGCACGGCGGATCGCACGGCTGCTGCGCCGGGCCGGGCGGTGGGAGGAACTGCTGGCCCTGTGGGAGCGAGAGCTTGGAGGCCGGGGAGTCTGGCGCGTGCGGGCGCTGATCGAGGCCTCCAAGACCGCCGCCTCCAGGGCCGGGCAGCCGCAGCGCGCCCTGGCAGCGCTGGAGGAGGCGCGCGGGGTCCTGGAGTGGCTTCTCCTCACGGGGGAACAGCTAGCGGCGGACCTCGACGCCGAGGTCCGCCGCCGCACTAACCGCCTGACCCAACGGAACCCGCGGCGCCGGTAGCGCCCCAGGCTACTCCAGTCCCGAGAGCCCCTCCACGAATCGGGCGATGCCGGAGTGGTCGAGGTCCGCGTTGCCCTGAGCTACGAGCGCTCCAAGCACCTCGCTCACGAGACCGGTCGCCAGCAGCGGAACGCCGTAGGCCTTGCCGGTAGCCAGCGCGATGCCCAGATCCTTCTGGTGCAGCTTGATGCGGAAGCCGGGGGCGAAGTTGCGGTCGATGATCCGCTGCCCGTGGAGGTCCAGGATCCGGCTCTGCGCAAACCCGCCCAGCAGCGCCTGCCTCACCTTGGCCGCGTCCACGCCGGCCTTGCGCGCCAGCGTCATCGCCTCCGCAACTGCCATGATCGTAATCCCGACCACTATCTGGTTACAGGTCTTCGTCACCTGGCCGGAGCCGGGCTCCTCGCCTATGTGGACTATGTTCTTCCCCATCGCCTCGAATACGGGCCTGACACGCTCGAAGGCAGACGACGGGCCCCCCACCATGATCGAGAGCGTCGCCTCGACGGCTCCCTTCTGCCCCCCGCTGACGGGAGCGTCGAGGGACTGCACGCCCTTCGCGGCCAGTGCCTCAGAAACCTCGCGGCTGACAAGCGGGGAGATCGTGCTCATGTCCACGAATACCTGGCCCTCGCTGACTCCCTCCGCCACACCGCCTGGGCCCAGCACCACTTCTCTCACCTGGGGGGAGTCCGGCAGCATGGTGATGACGATCTCGCTCTGTTGTGCCACCGCCTTCGGCGAGCCGCCGTCCGTTGCCCCCGCGGCGACCGTCTCCTCCACCGCTTCGCGCACTATGTCGTGAACAACAAGCGGGTACCCTGCCTTCAACAGGTTCTGGGCCATTGGCTTGCCCATGATGCCCAGTCCTATGAGCCCGATCTTCTCAGCCATCACTCGGCCTCCCCTTCGCGTCACGATATGCTGCCGCCAGGACCTGCCCCGGCTCTCCTACCTGCGGGCGTAACCCATCTCCTCGATCCATCCGAAGGAACCCTCAGTTGTGCCCAGCGGGCGGTACTCCAGACCGACGTCCCCCTCGTAGTCGGTCCGGTCCAGGACCCTGAAGAAGTAGGCGTAGTTGATCTCACCGGTGCCCGGCTGGTTGCGGTCCGGGGAGTCGGCCACCTGTACGTGTCCGATGCGGCCGATGTTCGTCCGCAGCGTGTGCGTTAGGTTGCCTTCCATCCGCTGCGCGTGGTAGACGTCGAACTGCACCTTCAGGTTGGCCGCGCCCACCGAGTCCTGCAGCTGGAACGCCTCCGAGGTCGTC
>JBBIJB010000105.1:0-7276 GCA_037446215.1 Armatimonadota bacterium | reverse complement strand
AGCGGTACACTCAGGAAAGGGGGTAAAGTGTACGGCATCTACTGAACTCCTACACTTCCTGGTCATCGACTACGAGAAGGCGTATCATGGCTACACCAATTAACGCGTCTCCCCGGCGTCCACGCCACCGGCTGTTGGAGCGGCTTAGTGCAGGGCCATGGTTGGGGGCGCGCATCCGCCGATTGGAGGATGCCGGGGCGCGATTCGGGTAGGGGGCCGCGATGTCGATCCGAATCCTGATCGCAGACGACCACGCCGTGGTCAGGCAGGGACTGAAGATGTTCCTGCGCCTCGACCCCGAGCTCGAGGTGGTGGGAGAGGCCGCGGACGGCGCCGCGGCGGTCCGGATGGCCCGGGAGCTCCGGCCGAACGTGGTGCTGATGGACCTGCTCATGCCGATCATGGACGGGATCGCGGCCACCGAGGCGATCCGCAAGGAGCTCCCCGAGGTCGAGGTGATGGCTCTGACCAGCGTCCTCGAGGACGCCAGCGTCGTCTCGGCGGTTCGGGCCGGGGCGATCGGGTACATGCTGAAGAACACCGAGGCCGACGAGCTGCTGAAGGCAATCAAGGCCGCGGCAGACGGGCGGGTTCAGCTGTCGCCCGAGGCCGCGGCCCGACTGATGCGCGAGGTGCGCGCCCCACAGAGCCCTGAGGCACTCACCGAGCGGGAGACCGAGGTGTTGAGGTTGATGGCCCAAGGACAGGCAAACAAGCAGATCGCCCGGGCCCTTCGCATCGGCGAGAAGACGGTGAAGTCGCACGTGAGCAGCATCCTGGCCAAGCTCGGCGTACAGAGCCGCACGCAGGCGGCCCTGTTCGCCGTCCGGATAGGACTGGTCTCTCTGGACAATCTGGGTGAGGGGAGATGACGGAGCAACTGGCCGCGCTGTTCGAGGCGGCCCTGGACGGGGTTGTCATAAGCGATGACGGCCTTCGCTGTCTGTACGCCAACCAGGCGGTCTGCCAGACGGTCGGCTGCGGCCACGGTCACTTCCCGCATCATGATGTGCTCACGCTCTTCCCGGCACCAACCCGCCCGATCATCCAGGAGACGCTCGAGGCGGCTATGGGCGGGCAGGCCCGCCGCCTGATATCTCCGGTGCTCTGCAGTGGAGGCGAGGAGCGCCAGATAGAGCTGACCGCATGCCCTATCTCGGTCGGCGGCCTGCCTCTCGTCGCCATCTTCCTGCGCGACGAGACCGAGTCCCAGCGCCTGGCCAGGAAGGCAGACGCCATGGTACAGATTGTCTCGAACGTGGCGCTTGGAGGGTCCCTGGAGGCCACGCTGGACGCGCTCGCGCGCATAGTCGCGCGCGCAACCGGAGGCATGGCATGCGGCCTGGTCCTGATGGACAGAGAGTCGGGGGGAGTCCGCATGGCCGGGAACTTCGGGTTCTCTCCCGAGTACATCGCAGGCGTCCGCGCGGCAGTTCGCGCCGGGGCCCCGCCGCCCGGCCATCGGGCGTTCGAGACGAAGCAACCTGTGGTCGTCCAGAACGCGCGCGAGGAGATGCTGGCGGACCCCCGCTACGCTCCGGTTCACGCCGAGGCAGGCGCGGGAGCGTGGAGCGCAACGGTCTCAGTGCCGCTGCGGTACTGGGGGCGCGTGATCGGCGTGCTGAACATGTTTTACCCCCAGGGTCGGAGCCCCGGGCAGTCGGAGGTAGACTTCCTAACCGCCATCGCCGATCTCGCGGCGGGCGCCGCCGAGAACGCCCGCCTCTTCCTGGAGGCCCGCGACAAGGCCGCCCTGGAGGAGCGCCACCGGCTGGCGCGCGAACTGCACGACTCCGTGTCCCAGGCGCTCTACGGCATAGCGCTGGGCGCCCGGACGGCGCATACCTGGCTGGAGCGCGATCCGAGCAGAGCCGCGGAGCCGCTGAACTACGTCCTGTCTCTCGTGGAAGCCGGCCTGAGCGAGATGCGCGGGCTCATATTCGAGTTGCGCCCTGAGGCGCTCGCGACAGATGGGCTTGTATCGGTCCTGAACAAGCAGGCGGAGGCCATCCGCGCTCGCCACGCCCTTGATGTGCGCACCGAACTGCCCGAGGAGCCCGATGCTCCCCTCGACGTGAAGGAGGCGCTCTACAGGATCGCCCGCGAAGGGTTACACAACGTTGTCAAGCACGCCCGAGCGACCAGGGTGGAGCTTCGGCTGAGCCGTGACGGAGAGGAGTTCCTGGTCGAACTGAACGATGATGGCCAGGGGTTCGACTCGGAGGCGACCTTCCCGGGGCACCTCGGCCTGCGCCTCATGCGTGAGCGCGCGGAATACCTAGGGGGTGCACTGGAGATCTCCAGTGCCCCCGGGAAGGGAACCCGTATACGTGTTCGCATTCCTTCCCCGGGCCGCGCCTAGCCCGTGCGGCCCTGTGGAGGCCGTGGCAGCAGTATGCAGAAGGGGTGAGACGGCAATGGAGGTCTTTCGACCCGAGGACGTGCCGGCCGAAGAGCCCGAGAACCTGCCCGGGGTAAAGATCCGGTGGATCATCGACCGGAAGCGGGGGGCCACGAACTTCGCGATGCGGCTCTTCGAGGTCGCGCCGGGGGCATCCACGCCCCTGCACGACCACTGGTACGAGCAGGAGATGTTCATGCTCGAGGGCGAGGGTGTGCTCGCGGGAGAGTCGGCTGAGCACGGGCTGCGGCCAGGCCTCGCGATGTGGGTGCCGCCCGGAGAGCGGCACCAGGTGAGGAACACCGGGGCCGCGCCGATGAAGTTCATCTGCTGCGTTCCGATTAAGAAAGGGTAGGGCCGTCCGCCGCGGCAACGGCCGCCTCGATGCGGCGCAACGCCGCCTGGGCGCCTGCTGCCTCGGCCGAAGCGGGACGCCAGGTGCCGTACCGCACCCTCTCGTAGGCATCGGTGAGCCACGCCACCTCTTCCGCGGCGGCGGCGAGCGCCTCGGCGAGGGCGGGGTGGTGCTCCCTCGGCGTGGCCCAGGCCGGCCTGGCCGCCCCCCGCAGGGTACCGATCTCGAGCAGCCGCCTGTACGCGCGCCGGATCGCGGCCGCGCCCGGCGACTCCCCCTCGTCGCCGTCCGGGCGCCCGGCTCCAATCCGCGGCAGCAGGGACTCCAGCCCCCGCAGCGCGTCGCGCATTGACCAGACAGACTCCCGTTCGTCCTCGTCTGGCGGCCGCGCGCGGCGCCTCACCAGCACCATTGTCAGCACCATCCCGGCAACGATCGCCAGCAGCACCGCCGCCACCAGGCCCCACCGCGCGCCCGAGATCACCTGGGGGTGCAGCTCGAACTCGCGCAGGCGCCTGAGAAGGTCGTCGTAGGCCGAAGGAACGGGCCCTATCTCCGGGAGGCTGCGCCGCGGTATGCGGGAGAGGATCGCGAACAGGAGCCTGGCGATCAACCCTGCCACGAAGAACAGGACAACGAACAGGGCCTCCACGATCGGGAGCAGCGGGCGGGCGATGACGGCGAGGTACTCCAGCGTGTCCGTCGCCGCCAGGCCAGCGGCGGTGCTCGCGGTCACGACTATGAGGCCCACGATGCCTCCGATCATCAGGAGCCAGGCGCGCCCCGAGACCTGGGCTCGCTCATCCGGGCGGCCGCGCTCCCAGATGGCGGCGAGGCGGGAGAGTGCCAGCGCGCAGAGCCCCAGGAAGAAGAAGACCATCATCGTGGAGGGCAGACGGACGCCGGCGGCCTCGAACCCTCGGGTGCCGGCGTAGACGACGGCGGCAACGAGATAGACCGCGATCATCGCCACGCCCAGCTTGTAGGCCTCCTCGACCTCGAAGGCCGTTGTCTCCCTTGCGCCAAGCGCCAGCCCCCTCCACCAGAGCAGCGCTGCCAGCAGGGCGGCGAGGGCGGGCTTGGCCACGCTCGGCAGCGTGTCGTGGGCGGCCACCAGGAGCGCGAGGAGCCAGGCCGGGTGCCACAGGGGCAGCGAGGAGTAGTGTTGTTGCCATACTGAGGCCAGGCCCAGGACGGTCCCGAGCCCGACCACGAGAATGCGGGCCCGCCGCAACGCCACATCGCCGGCTGTGGTCCCTTTCTGACCCTCCCCGGCCCGCCATTCCGCCGAGCGTGCCCTGGCCAGTGCCCACCTTGCCGCCGCCTGTCCTCCGACCAAGAGCACGAACGTCGATCCCGCAGAGACCACGGCGCCGGTGGGGCCGTAGAATCCTCCACCTACCACAACGATCCAGGGATAGAGCCAGCAGAACTCCATCGCCGCGCGCACCACGGGGATGAGCAGGCGCACCCCTTCCCAGAAGCCGAACGGGCCGTGGCCGCGCGCGGTAGCCACGGAGGGGAAGTCCGGCACTCCCGCGTCGCCGGCGCCGGATCGGAGGGGAAGCTCAGGCGAGTTGGATCTCATCCATCGCACGCCAGCCCACCTCCGAGGAGACCCGGAAGGTCGGGATCGGAAGGCGGGGGTCGCGGACACCATCGCCCACGAGCACGAGCACCACGGCATGGCCTGCCCGTCGCAACGAGTCCAAGCCTCCTAGAAGCGGACGGTCCATCACCGCCGTTACAGCGACAGCCGTGGCGCCCCACGGCAGCGAGCCCGCCTCGCCTGCCATCAAATCCCCCAACGGCACGACCGGCGTGGGGTAGAGCTTGGCCAGGGCCTCGAGAATCGCGGTGAGGTGGCGCGCGCCGAGCGCTGGCGAGAGGCGTACCCGCTGCGGCCCGCCGGGCAGGAACCCGTTCGAGAAGAGGCCGACAGGGTATCCCTGATCGTCCGCCCACGCCGCCACCGAGGCAGCCACCATCATGTTGAGCTCGAGCACCGGGCGCACGAACCCCCTGTACTCCGAGTACTGCCCCAGCGTGTCCAGATTCAGGAACATCGCTATCCTGTGGGCGGTCGTCGCCTCGTACTGCCTGGCCTGAAGCCGGCCCAGGCGCGCGGTCGCCTTCCAGTGCACCCTGCGGACCGGATCGTTGGGAAGGTAGTCGCGCGTACCGACCGTCCTTGTAGGGTCCTCGAGCAGGGGCCGAGGCGCCTTGAAGTCTCCAAGAGGGTGGAGGGAAGGTATCCCGAGCGCCTCCAGAGGGACGATCTTGGGATAGACGATCAGGTAGTCCTCATCCTGGGAGGTCGTGCCCTGCGAGGTCAGGCCGAAGAGGTCCCCTGAGCGGAGCCGCACCGGGCCGATTGGGAAGTACCCACGGGCCTTGCAGGTGATGGTCACCCGCCTGCGAACGCGCTCGTACCACCGCAGCGAGAAGAGGTGCTGCAGGTGCTGCCTGCGCTGGCGTAGGCTGGGAATGATCCTGCCCCGATGGGGAACGATCTCCTCCGGCAGTTCGTCGGTGACCTCCAGCCAGGCGAGCGGGAAGACCTTGCGGTTGGTCACCTCCAGCGTGAGGGTGATCTCCTCGCCGAAGAAGGCCCGGCGAGGAGTGAACGTCCTGTGGAATGCCACGCCCTCCAGGCAGTAGCGGTGGGATAGGTAGGAGGTCGCCGCTCCGAGCAGCAGCACCGCGCCCACCAGGAACGGGCCCCCCGAGTGGACGGCCAGGCCGAGCACGAGCAGCAGCGCTCCTGAGACCAACCAGCCCTGGGTGAACATGATGGGAGCCTACGGCCGGGCTTCCCGCTCCACCGGGGCAGGAACGCCCCGAAGGATCTCGCCGACGATCTCGCGCGAGGTTCGGTCGCGAAGCCTGGCTCCGCCTCCGAGCAGCATCCGGTGAGGCATCACTTGCGGCGCCATCTCCTTCACGTCGTCGGGCAACACGAACGCGCGCCCGCGGACCGCGGCCAGGGCCTGGGAGGTGCGGTGAAGGCCGAGGCTTCCTCGCGGGCTGAGGCCGAGCTCCACCTCCGGGTGGCCGCGCGTCTCCCGGGCGATCGCGACGATATACGCCTCCACGGCCGGGCTGACATGGATTTCCCGCACCGCGTCCGCCGCCGCCAGCACCTCCGCCGCGCCGGCCACGGGCCCGATCCGGTTGATGGGCGAATCGGCGCGGTAGCGCCGCAGGATCTCTTGCTCGTCGCCCGCCGATGGATAGCCCAGCGACAGGCGCATCAGGAAGCGGTCGAGCTGCGCCTCGGGCAGGGGAAAGGTTCCCTGCAGCTCGATCGGATTCTGGGTCGCCATGACCAGGAACGGCCTCGGCAGCGGCCTGGAGACGCCCTCGACTGTGACCTGCCTCTCCTCCATGCTCTCCAGGAGGGCGGACTGGGTTCGGGGCGTGGCGCGGTTGATCTCGTCGGCGAGGACAAGCTGGGCGAAGATCGGGCCGGGGCGGAACTCAAACGCCTGCTTCTGCTGGTTGAAGTACTCGAGCCCGGTTATGTCGGACGGAAGAAGGTCGGGCGTGCACTGGATCCGCTGAAACGAGCACCCCAGCGAGCGCGCCAGGGACTTGGCCAGCATGGTCTTGCCTATGCCGGGCACGTCCTCGATCAGGATGTGCCCCTCGCACAGCACCGCGACCAGGGCCTGCTCGACGACCTCGGGCTTCCCGACGATCACCTGCTCGACGTTGGCCCGCACGCGCCGCGCGAGGGCGGCTATCTTTGCCACCGTGTCCACAGCCAGGGGGTTCGGCGCAGAGAGAAGCGCCCCCTCCGTGAGGGGGCGCTTCGGCGGCCTACTCGGGAAGCGGGCCTACTTCTCGGTGCCGATCAGCCCCTTGACGAACCACCGCTGCATGAGCATCACGACGCTGACGGGAGGGATCAGCGCGAGCATCGTGGTCGCCATGATGAGGTGCCAGTCGGTCTGGGCCTCCCCGGTACCGATCATCTTGGTGATTCCGATGACGATCGTCTCCATCTCGCGGCTGGTGGTGATCAGCAGCGGCCACAGGTACTGGTTCCAGCCGTACACGAAGAGGATCACGAACAGCGCCGCGATCGCTGTGCTCGACATCGGTAGCAGGATGCTCCAGAAGAACTTCATCGGGCCCGCCCCGTCCAGCTTGGCCGCCTCGACGAGCTCATCGGGTATGGTCAGGAAGAAGGTGCGAAAGATGAGCGTTCCGGTCGCGGACGCCAGCAGGGGCACCGTCAGCCCCCAGAAGGTGTTTATCATTCCGAGGTTGGTGACGACGGCATAGGTCGGGATGATCCTCACCTCGACCGGCAGCATCAGGGTGATGAAGATCATCCAGAAGAAGAACATCCGCAGGGGGAACCGGAAGAACGCCACGGCGAAGGCCGAGAGTATCGATATGGCGATCTTGCCGCCGGCGATGACCACGGCCATGATGAAGCTGTTCCTCATCATCATCTGTACCGGCGCCGCCTTCACGCGCATTCCCTCTCCAACCGCCCACGCCTGCTGGAA
>JBBIJB010000104.1:0-7459 GCA_037446215.1 Armatimonadota bacterium | reverse complement strand
CGGGGTTGTCCTACCTGGGCCTGGGCATCCAGCCGCCGACGCCTTCGTGGGGGAACATGCTGCAGCGGGCCCAGGAGTACCTTTTGAAGGCCTCCTGGCTCGCCGTCTTCCCGGGGTTGTTCATATTCATGACGGTGCTCTCGTTCAACTTCCTGGGCGACGGATTGAGGGATGCGCTCGACCCCCGGCTGAAGACCTAGACCGGGGGGGCGCTGTGGAGGATTCACCCGCGGGGTGGAGAAAGACTCGTATCTTGAGGGAACCATTGGAGAGGTGAGGTTAGTGGCTGAGCCGCTGCTATCTGTCCGAGACCTGAAGACCTACTTCCACACCGACGAGGGCATCGTGCGCGCAGTGGACGGGCTGACGTACGACCTGGCGAAGGGAGAGACGCTGGGCATCGTCGGTGAGTCCGGCTGTGGGAAGAGCGTGCACGCGCTGTCGGTGATGCGGCTCATACCCACGCCCCCGGGCAAGATCGTGGATGGCGAGATCCTCTTCGAGGGCAAGAACCTGCTCCGGATCTCGGACGAGGAGATGCGCCACATCCGCGGCAACAGGATCGCGATGATCTTCCAGGAGCCCATGACCTCACTCAACCCGGTCCTGACGATCGGCGAGCAGATCGCCGAGGCGGTCATCCTGCACCAGAAGCTGGACAGGAAGGCCGCGTGGGACAGGGCCGTGGACATGCTGGAGCGGGTGAAGATACCCATGGCCCGCGAGCGGGTCAAGGACTACCCCCACCAGTTCAGCGGCGGCATGCGGCAGCGCGTCATGATCGCGATGGCCCTCTCCTGCAACCCGTCGATCCTGATAGCGGACGAGCCCACCACCGCGCTGGACGTGACGATACAGGCGCAGATCCTGGATCTCGTGCGGGAGCTCCAGCAGGAGTTCCACATGGCGGTGATCCTGATCACGCACAACCTGGGCGTCGTGGCCGAGATGACGGACAACGTCGTCGTGATGTACGCGGGCAAGCCCGTGGAGCACACCAGCGTGAGGCGGATATTCCAGGATCCCAAGCATCCCTACACGTGGGGGCTGCTCCACTCGATCCCGAAGCTCTACGAGCGCAAGGAGCGCCTGATCCCCATCGAGGGGCAGCCTCCGAGCCTGATCGACCTGCCGGCCGGCTGTGCCTTCGCGCCCCGGTGTCCGTTCGCGATGGAGGTGTGCGTGCAGGCCGACCCGACCGACTACGAAGTGGGGGTCGATCACACGGCGAAGTGCTTCCTGTACAGCGACAAAGTGACGCCCGAGGAGAAGAGGGCCGCCGAGGCTGCCGGGCTGACTGCGTCAACGCGAGCCTTGTCGTAACCGCGAGAAGGTGGGAGGAGAACAGTGTCGACCGGGACAGACAACTCCGTAATCCTTGAGGTGCGGAACCTCAAGAAGCACTTCCCCATCACCAAGGGGTTCATCTTCCAGAAGCAGGTCGGTGCCGTGAAGGCGGTCGACAACATCTCCTTCTTCGTCCGCAAGGGCGAGACGCTGGGGCTGGTCGGCGAGTCCGGGTGCGGCAAGACGACCACGGGACGGGTGATCCTCCGGCTGATGGACGCCACCTCCGGGGAGGCGCTCTTCGAGGGGCGCAGCATCTTCGCCCTCGGGCGGGAGGAGCTGCGGAAGATGAGACGCGACATGCAGATCATCTTCCAGGACCCCTACTCGTCGCTGAACCCGCGGATGACCGTCGGTGACATCATCGGCGAGCCTCTGGAGATCCACAACCTGGCGCGGGGCAAGGAGAGGCTCCGGCGGGTCCAGGAGCTGCTCGAGGTCGTGGGGCTGTCGCCCTACCATGCCAACCGGTACCCGCACGAGTTCAGCGGAGGGCAGAGGCAGCGGATCGGCATCGCCCGGGCGCTGGCGGTGAACCCGAAGCTGATCATCTGCGACGAGCCGGTGTCGGCCCTCGACGTCTCGATCCAGGCCCAGGTGCTCAACCTCCTCGAGGAGCTGCAGAAGGAGTTCGGGCTGACCTACCTGTTCATCGCCCACGACCTCTCGGTGGTCAAGCACATCAGCGACAGGATCGCCGTGATGTACCTGGGCAAGATCGTGGAGGTGGCGGTGGGCGAGGAGCTGTTCGCCAACCCTCAGCACCCCTACTCTGAGGCGCTGCTATCGGCGGTTCCTATCCCCGACCCCGCGATGCGCCGCGAGAGGATCATCCTGCCGGGCGACGTGCCGAGCCCGGCCAACCCGCCCAAGGGCTGCCGCTTCCATACAAGGTGTCTTTACGCGGTCGAGTCGTGCCGCGTGAACGAGCCGGAGCTTGTGGACGTGGGGAGCGGCCACTACGTCGCCTGCCCGGTGCAGCCGTTCAAGCATCAGCGCAGCAAGATGGCCGTGCTCAAGTCGCCGGTTACATGACATGACAGGAGGCCGCACCGTGCGGCCAGTCTCCGCGCAATACGACACTGCCGGGCAGCGACACCGCGAGGTTCGACCGGCAGTTGTCATTTCCCCGCAGGATCCGAGGACGCAGATCGGCTAGCAGAGGTCGGCGAACAGGGAGGGTCTTCCATGATGTGAGTGCGAAAGCGAACGCTTCTCGTGCTCGTCATCGCGCTGTCCCTTTCCCTCGGGGGCCCGGCCGGAGTAGCCACCGGCCAGGCAGTCAAGAACCCCGATACCTTCGTCTCGGTCAGCTTCGGAGACTGGGACACGCTCGACTTCGCCTGGGCCTATGACACCTCCAGCCAGCAAGTCATCTTCAACATCTACGAGACCCTAATAGCTTACGACGGCAGCCGGGTGGACAGGTTCGTCCCCAGGCTGGCGACGGAGGTGCCAAGCGCGCGGAACGGCCTGATCTCGGCCGACGGGAGAACCTACACCTTCCCGATCCGCCAAGGCGTCAAGTTCCACGACGGCACGCCGCTGACCGCCGAGGATGCCGCCTACTCCCTGCGGAGGTTCCTGATGGTCGACCGCGACGGCGGGCCCTCCTCGCTGCTGCTCGAGCCGATCCTTGGGATGACCAAGACGAGGGACGACAAGGGCGCCCTCAAGCTGACCTTCGCCGATCTCGAGCGGGCCGTCCAGGTCAAGGGCAACAGCGTCGTCGTGACGCTCAAGGAGCCGTTCGGGCCGTTCCTCAGCATAATGGCGCTGTGGTCCAGCGTGGGCTCCAAGAGGTGGGCCGCCGCAAACGGCGACTGGGACGGGACCGCGGCAACGATGGCGCGCTACAACAACCTCAAGAAAGAGTCCAGCGCGTTCTTCGAGAAGGCCAACGGGACCGGCCCGTTCAAGCTGGAGCGCTGGGACCGGGCCGGCAAGCAGGTCATCCTGGCGCGCAACGACGGCTACTGGCGGGAGCCAGCGAAGCTCACGCGCGTGGTGCTGCGGAGTGTCGACGAGGCGGCGACGCGGATCCTGATGCTGAAGGCGGGCGATGCCGACCACATAGCGATCAGCAGGCGGGAGCAGCCCCAGGTGGAGGGAGACCCCAACATACGCTTGATCGACAACCTCCCCTGGCTGCGCGCCGACGCCTTCTTCTTCACGGTCGACATCGACATCCGCGGCAATCCCGACGTCGGCAGCGGGCGTCTGGACGGCGCCGGAGTCCCGGCCAACTTCTTCTCCGACATACGCGTCCGGCGTGGTTTCGCCTACGCGTTCGACTACGCCACGTTCCTGCGGGACGCGTTCCGCAACCAGGGCATGCCGCCCAAGGGCGTGATACCGCCCGGCATGCTCGGCTTCAACCCGAACCAGGAGTACTTCTCCTTCTCCCGCGAGAAGGCCATCGCCGAGCTCCGCGAGGCCTGGGGAGGCCAGGTATGGGAGCGCGGGTTCCGTCTCAACATACTCTACAACGCGGGCAACGTGGCCAGGGAGTTGGGCGCGCGGGTCCTGAAGGACGGGGTCGAGTCGCTGAACCCGAGGTTCCGCGTGGACACCCGCGGTATAACCTGGGCCTCGTACCTGGCGGCGATGAACGACGGGAAGCTGCCGGTCTTCTGGGTCGGGTGGGTGGCGGACTATCCCGACCCGCACAACTTCGCCTTCCACTTCATGCACAGCGACGGCACCTTCCCCAAGTCGCAGCGGTTCAAGAACGACGAGGTGGACCGGCTGGTCATGGCGGCGATAAAGGAGACCAGGCGGGCCGAGCGCGAGAAGCTCTACTTCCAGATCAACCAGAAGTTCTACGAGCTCGCACCCTCTGTCGCTCCGGTACACCAGGTCGTCTTCCGGGTTCAGCGCTCTTGGGTCCGGGGGTGGTACAACAACCCCGTCTTCCCGGGGACGTACTTCTACACCGTTTGGAAGGGAGCGAGCTAGTCGAGGCGGGCGCGGGGGCCGGCCGGCTCCCGCGCCCGCCGTCTTCGCCACCCGTGACAGCGTTCATCCTCCGGCGGCTCCTGCTGCTCCCCCTGGTCGGCATAGGGGTCACCCTGCTGATATTCGGGCTGCTGCAGTTGGTCTCGCCCCAGATGCGAGCCTCGCTCTACGTGACCGACCCGAGGCAACTGCGCGACATCGACAGCATCATTCGGGAGCGGGGGCTGGACAAGCCGGTCCACGTCCAGTACGTCCGGTGGATGGGGAACGTGCTGAGGGGAGACCTCGGCTGGTCGGAGACGGCGAAGATGCCGGTGGCGAAGGCCATAGCCACCTTCTTCCCCGCCACGCTGGAGCTGACGGTATTCGCGGTCATCCCGATCCTGGGCTTGGGAATCTGGCTCGGCACGCTCTCGGCCGTGCACAGGGACAGGCTGCTTGACCACGTTTCGAGGTTCTTCTCGATAAGCGGCACCTCGATGCCGACCTTCGTCTGGGGGCTGCTCCTGCTGATGCTGTTCTACGGCGCCTGGCAGCTCTTCCCGCCGGGGCGCCTCTCGCTGGAGCCGAGCCTCTACGTGCTCTCGCCGCAGTTCCGGCCCTACACCCGCCTGGTGACCGTGGACTCGCTGCTGAACGGGCAGCTCTGGATCTTCGTGGACGCGCTGCGGCATCTCGCCCTCCCGGTTCTGACCCTGAGCCTCGTGAGCTGCGCGACCCTGGTCAGGGTGACGCGCTCGTCGATGCTCGAGACGCTGCGGCAGGACTACGTTCGCACCGCGCGCGCTAAAGGGCTTGAGACCCCGGTCGTCATCAACAAACATGCCCGAAGGAACGCGATGATCCCCGTCGTAACGCTCTCCGCCCTCCTCTTCGTAGGGCTGCTGAATGGGGTGGCGATTACCGAGACCGTCTTCGGGTACCCGGGCATCGGGCTGTGGGGGGTCAACGCCGCCCTCCAGCTGGACATAGCTGCCGTAGCCGGGTTCGCGCTGTTCAACGCGCTGCTGCTGGTCGGCGGGAACCTGGCCGCGGACGTTATCTACGCCTACATCGACCCCCGGATCCGTCTGAGGTAGCGGTGGACGCCCTGGCCTCGAACCTGGAAGCACGCAGGCAGGGGGTGCCGCGGAGCCTCAGCACCTGGCAGCTGGCCTGGCTCCGCTTCAGGCGCAACCCACTCTCCCTGCTCGGACTCTGCATAGTGGTGGCGTTCGTGCTGGTCGCGGCCCTCGCGCCGCTGATCGCGCCGCCGGCCGCCGGGGCGCGCGATCCCTACATGATGCCCCACGAGGGCTACAGCCCGGACCCGCGGCCGCCCCGGCCAGGCCACCCGTTCGGAACGACCGAGCAGGCGTTCGACATCTACTACGGGATCGTGTGGGGAGCCCGAACCGCCTTCAGGGTGGGGGTCGCGGTAGTGGCTACCTCGGTCGTGATCGGGATAACCGTTGGGGGGATCTCCGGGTTCTACGGCGGCCGTGTGGACGAGACGCTCATGCGGATCGTGGACGTGTTCCTCGCGTTTCCCGGCCTCATCCTGGCTGTAGTCATCGTCGCAGTCCTCGGCCCCGGCCTAGTCAAGGTGATGATCGCGCTGGCTCTGGTGAGTTGGCCCTCGTACGCCCGCCTCCTGCGGGGAGAGGTGCTGTCCGTGCGCGAGCGGGACTTCGTGGACGCCGCGAGGTCCGTGGGTGCCAGCGACCTCAAGATCCTGGGCCGCCACGTGCTGCCCAACAGCATCTACCCCGTGCTCGTGGTCTCCACGCTGGACATGGGCAGTATCGTTGTCTGGGCAGCCGCCCTGAGCTTCCTCGGGCTGGGGGCGCCGGTGGGCTACTCCGACTGGGGGCAGATCATCAGCCTCTCGCGGAGCTGGATCCTTGGCAGCGCCGGGAACGCGCTTGCGTTCTGGTACACAGTGGTCTTCCCCGGGGCCGCCCTCTTCCTCTTCACCCTAGGCTGGAACCTGCTCGGCGACGCCTTTCGGGACATCCTCGACCCTCGGCTCCGCGGTTCGAACTGATCCCCCGCGGCCCGACACCCGGAGGCGGGCAGCGTTGTCCTCTCGATCGAGGGGCCCCGGGCCACCCGCCGCTTCGTGGAGGGCTACGAGATCGACCGGCCCGGACGGTATACCCTGCGCATCGTCGGGCTTGGAGCCCCGCAGGCGAACGACTCGGAGCATCGGATCGTGTTCAACAGGCCTTATCTCGAGCAGTGGCTCCAGCTCTTGGATCTCTGCCGGCGGCGTGATGGGCGACGAGTACACCGACTCGTACTTCCTGTGCGGCGGCTGCGGGGCATACTTCGGGGGATGGCTTGATTGACGGGAGCGCACCAGTCGGCCGCCGTGGTAGGATTCTGAGAGCGGCTGTGTGATCGCCGCGGGTGGGCCGTGAGGATCGAGAGGTCGGTTGTCGAGCACGTCGCGCGGCTGGCGCGCCTCGAGCTGAACGAGGAGGAGCTCCGGCTCTTCACCGGGCAGCTAGGCCGCATACTCGATTACTGCGAGCGACTCGACCGGGAGCCGATCGAGGGCGTCTTGCCGACGGCGCACGTCCTTTCCCTCGAAAACGTTGACAGGCCTGACCAGGTCGCTGCCTCGCTTCCTCACGAAGAGGTGATGGAGCAGGCGCCGGACCGTGCGGAGGGGTACTTCAGGGTGCCCAGGGTCTTCGAGGAAGGGGCCGTCTAGGTGGGCTTCCCTGCCGGCTCCGGCTCTCTCCTCGACGCCCCGGTGCAGACCGTTCGAGAGGCGTTTGCCTCGGGCAGGAGCCGCCCCTCGCACCTGCTCGAGGAGGCGCTGGACCGGATAGGGCGCCTCGACCCCGTGCTCCATGCCTTCCTGTACGTAGACGCGGACGGCGCGAGGCGGGACGCCGCGCTCTGGGACCGGGCGTACGAGGAGGGGGCCGGAGGCGGCCGGCTCCCGCCCCTGGCAGGAGTCCCGGTGGCCCTCAAGGACAACCTCTGCACCAGGGGCCTGCCGACCACGTGCGGCTCTAGGATCCTGGAGGGGTGGAGGCCCCCCTACGACGCCGGCGTCGTCACGCTGCTGAGGGAGGCCGGCGCCGTCGTAGTGGGCAAGACCAATATGGACGAGTTCGCCATGGGCTCCTCCACGGAGAACTCGGGCTACTTTACCACGCAT
>JBBIJB010000103.1:0-7540 GCA_037446215.1 Armatimonadota bacterium | reverse complement strand
CCCCCCAGCCGGGGAAGTAGACGCCCGGCTCTACGGTCACCACCATGCCCGGCGCGAGCAGGGCGTCCTCCCTGGGAGACAGCCTCGGCCCCTCGTGCAGCGCGAGACCGACGCCGTGGCCCAGGCCGTGGCCGAAGGCGCTCGCGAACCCGGCCTCGCCGATCACGCTGCGCGCCAGCAGGTCGGCCTCCCGGCCCGTCATGCCGGGCCTGATGCCCGCGAGCGCCGCCTGCTGAGCGGCCAGCACGACCTCATATGCATCGCGATGCCTCTGCGAGGCGGGCGCTGTCACGACGGTCCTCGTGCAGTCGGAGCAGTAGCCGTCGACAACGGCCCCGAAATCCAGCGTCACGAACTCGCCCTCCCCGATGACCCGCTCCGAGGCGACCCCGTGGGGAAGGGCCGCGCGCGGCCCCGAGGCCACGATGATGTCGAAGGGCGTCCGGGCCGAGCCCCTCACCCGCAGCTGGTGCTCCAGCTCCGCGGCCACCTCCCGCTCCGCGGCGCCCGGCCTGACAAGGGGCAGGACGGCGGAAAACGCCTCGTGCGCGACCTCCGCCGCCCTTCGGATGGCGGCGACCTCCTCGGCCGACTTGCGCCACCTGATCCTCTCGAGGCCCTCTACGGGCACCACCTCGCCGGAGTCGACCGCGGATTGCAGCTTGCGGAACGATCCCACCGGCAGTGACTCCTCCTCGACACCCACCCGCCTGGAACCGAGCCCACGGATCAGCTCGCCGGCGGCCTCCACCAGGGGGCCCGTGGCGCGAACGACGGCGAGGCCGGGAGCCTCCGTGGCCGCCTGCTCCGTGTATCGGAAGTCCAGCACGAGGTGTGCCTCGCCTGAGGTTACCACCGCAATCCCGGCAGACCCGCGGAATCCCGAGAGGTAGGCCACGTTCTGGGCACTCGAGAGCACGACGGCGTCGAGCCCGGCCTCTTCGAGCCGGGCCCTGATGCGCGCCAGGCGTTCGGGGAACCTCGGGGAGATCTGATCCGACACAACCCGTAGCATAAGGCACGGGCCGACTGGTTTTCAACCATGTCGGAAAGCAGCGGCTATGTTGCACGAGTGCGGGGGTCGCCACCCGACGACCCCCGCAGGTTGGCTCCGGGCTTCCCCGGCGCTACGGGGCAGGGGCTATCGAAAACGTCCAGTACCCGCTCCACGCGGCGGGCGAGCTCGCGAAGGTCGCGCCGACACGCCACTTGTAGCCGGCATCACACGCCAGCGATCCGAACGCGACCGCCTGGCTGGTCTCGGTGCCGGAGGCCGTCACGACTCTGATCGACGGCGTGCCCACGGTCCAGATCTCGAACAGATAGCCGGTGGCGTTCGGCACCTTGCCCCAGGTAAAAAGGTAGCTGCCCGCGGTCGCGCAGGCAAGCGTCGTTCCGTCCGGAGGCGATATCAGCGCGGGCGCGCTGAACAGCGTTACGCCGCATCCCGCGGCGGCGAGGGTAACAACCAGGAGCGCACCAGGAAGCCAGAACCGCCTCACGATGAAATCACCGCCTCTTCCTCTTGATGGTCAAACCGCAGCTTGCCTCGCTCGCAGACTGGCCTCCTGCAGCCTCCCTAGGGGAACTTGACCGGAGGCAGCCATCCGGGCCGGCTCTTCTGGAACATCTCCAGCAGCACCTTCTCCGCCTTCTCGTAGTCACCCTTGAGCCAGTAGGCCTCGTGCAGCGAGACATACGCCTGTACCAGCGCCGCGTCGAGCTTGATCGCCTCCTGCAGAGGGGGGACCGCTCGATCGAGGTATCCCGCCGCGAAGGGCGCCCATCCCTGCCTGTGCTGCCGGTAGGCGTGCAGGTAGGCAAAGCCGATCCACCCATGGGCGGCGGCGTTGCGTGGGTTCGCGGAGACCGCCTGCTGGTAGGGCTGGATCGCCCGCGTGAACTCGGCCTCGGTCTTGAACAGGCGGGTGGTATCAAAGGTGGGCAGCGCGTGCGCACCACCCGCGATCAGCAGAACGATGAGGCCTGAAGCGGCCAGCGTCCGCACTCGACTCACCCCCTAAGGACGCGGCGTCGTCGCCGGAACCGGCGCGCCGGCCGGGGTCAGCAGCTGCGGGGTGACCACGAAGATCACCTCCGACTCCCGCCGGTCCACCGAGGTGTACCTGAACAGCGACCCGATCAGCGGGATGTCGCCCAGCAGCGGGACCTTGATGGTCTTGGTCCGCTCCTCGGTGCTTATCAGCCCGCCGATGACCACCGACTCGCCGCTGCGAACCGTCAAGGTCGTGCTGGCCTTGCGCGTGACCAGCCTGGGCACGTTCCCGGGCTGCAGCAGCTCCTTGACCGACGAGACCTCCGGCTCGACCTTCACGGTCATCAGCCCGTCCCTGTTGACCTTTGGCGTGATGTTCAGGTTGACGCCGACCGGCTTGAACGTGTAGGTCACCCGACCGGCGGAGTCGGTCTCGGGAATCGGCAGCTCCTCGCCCAGGTTGACCGTCGCGGAGTTCCCGTCGAGGACCGCCACGCGCGGCGCGCTCAGCACGCGCCCCTTACCCTGGTCTATCAGCGCGGTCAGCTGCGCGTTGATCGCGAAGTTGCCGATGCCGACAACCACCTGGTTGGGGAAGGTGCCCTCGATCCGGATCACAGGGGAGGGGTTGTCGCTGGTGAGCCCCCACCGGAACCCGGCGTTGCGCAGAGCGTCGGTGCTGATGTCCACCACGCGGGCCTCGACCATCACCTGAGGCAGCATGACATCCAGCCCTGCTAGGACCTTGCGCACCTCTTCGTGCTGGGCCCCGGTACCGACCACGACCACCGCGTTCGAGCGGGCGTCCGAAGCGACGCGGATGCCCGGCACGGCGGCCTGGACAGCGGTTGCGACGTCCTTCGCGGTCCCGAACCCGATCGGATAGGTGATCGTCTCGGGCGCCTCGGGCGGAGGGGCCAGCTTCTCGGCGGCCATTATGATCAGGTTCCTGCCGATCCGCCGGTAGCCCAGGTTGTTGGCCTCGAGGATGAACCGCAGCGACTCCTCGCAGGTGAGATCAACGAGCCGCACAGTGACCAGCCCCTTGACCGAGGCGTCGGTCACGATGTTCACGGCGCAGACCTTGGAGAGCGCGGTCAGCACGTCGGCCAGCTCGCTGTTCCTGAACTCGAGCGTGATCCGCCCCGGGGGAGTCGCGGGGGTCGCCTGGGCGACCGGGGGCACGGTGGAGCCCGAGGCCTGCGCCTGTGGAGCCAGCGCCGGCTGCTGTGGAACCGCGGCCCCCGACGGCTGCGCGAACTGCGTCGGCCTGGCCGAGATCGGCCGGACCGGCGGCAGCAGGAGCGCCGCCCTGGTCGTGAATTTGGCCACCACGGTCGCCGGAGAGGTCGTCGCTATCGTGAACGGAAGCTCGCCGGCCATGTCCACGGCAACACGGGCGATCGGCGGCCTGACCTGGAACTGCCCGACCCTGACCCGCTCCACCCCTCCCCGGCCAACCTCCAGGAGAGGGGGAACGGCCGCATCCACCGTCGCTCCCGGGAAGTCGATGACGAGTCGGGACGGAGAGGAGAGCTGGATCGTCTTGTAGGTCAGCGCCCCGGTACCGACGACGGCGAGCTGGACCGTGTCGCCGAACAGCTTGACCGAGACCTGAGTGATCCGCACAGGCTCGCCCGGGGCGGCCGCGGGTGCACCTGGCACCGCGCCCAGTGTGAGGACTAGGACGAGCCCCGCAATAAGGCTAGATGGCGCCCAAGCGCGTTGTCGCCGCGGCATGCCGTGTGCTCACTCCTCCCATCTTCAACTCGAACCGCTCACCGTCTTCCTCGAGTATCACAAGGCGCTTCGTGATGTCGATCACGACCACACGGATCTTCTTCAGTATGGTGTCGCCCTGCCCCACGACGTGGGTCTGGCCGTTCAGCTTGACTATCGCGGCCGACCCGCCGTCCCCGACGATCCCCATCAGCTCGGCCGTGCTCGCGTCCTTGGGTGGAGGAGTCGGCGAAGGAGTCGGCACCTGCCCCGGCTGAACCTGCCCCGGCTGGGCCTGCCCCGGCTGGACCTGCCCGGGAAACAGCGGGGGGGGCAGCGGGGCAGGAGGTGGAACCGCCGGCAGCCCAGTGCGACCCGTCTCGGCCCGCACGAGCGGCGAGAACGGATCAGGCCGGCCCGCGTCGACGACCTGAGGGACAGCGGGCTTGGCAGGAGCGGGTGATGCGGCGACTTCGGGCGCGGCCGGCGCAGGCGTGGGCGAGACCGCCACGCGCGGCATCGGGGTCGCGGCGGGCTGCGTCACGGGCGGAGGCGTCGTCAGGTAGAGGAACAGGCCACCGACAACGCCTATCGCGATCGCCGCGGCTACAACGGGATGCGTGCGTAGATAGTCGGCTACCTTGCGCATGAGGCCCCCTTATAGTGATCGGCAAGAAAGGCACTCGTGGAGCCCCGGCAAGCTCCAGGCCGTCGGTTGCCTACTTTCAACAGATTGCTCGGAATTCCTCCAGGGTAGACGCCCATCTAGGGCCAATACCATCCTGCTATGGCGTCGCCGAAGAACAGCGCGACTACCCCGCCGGCCGCGAGCGCGGGGCCGAAGGGGATCGCGTCCTTGCGTCCCTTCAACCGGAGCGCCAGCAGAAGGAGCCCGACGGCCCCTCCGGCGACGAAGCCCGCGAAGAGGGCCACCGCCGTCCCGGGCCATCCGAGGAACGACCCGATCAGGGCCGCCAGCTTGACGTCCCCTCCTCCCATCCCGCCCCTGCTCAGGATCACGATCGCCGCGATCAGCCCGGCGGCGCCGGCCGCCGCCAACGCGGATTCGAGGAGCCGGCCGCCCGCCGCCGCGAAGACCAGCCCCACCACGACCCCCGGGTAGGTTACCCGGTTGAGTATGAGCTGCCAGTCCAGGTCGATGAACGTCACGACCACCATGAGGAGGGCGAAGGTCAGCCCCCACAAACGGGCAAGCGGGTCGGGAAACGCCGCCCAGACGCCCACGGCGAGCCCGGCCGTCAGGGACTCCACAAGCGGGTACCTGGGTGAGATCCTGCCGACACAGTGCCTACACCGCCCGCGCAGCATCAGGTAGCTGAGGATCGGGACGTTGTCCCGGGCCGCTATCGGCGAGTCGCAGTGTGGGCAGCGGGAGCCGGGGTGGACGATGGACAGGTCCCTGGGCAGCCTGTAGATCACGACGTTCGCGAAGCTACCCAGGATCGCACCCAACGCGCCGGCGAAGAGGAGATCGAGGATCGTCAAGGAACGCACCTCCTACGATCGGTCGGATCCGGCAGGAATAGTCGAGAGGACACCGAAAACGCCCCCAGGTGTGCCTGCCGCATCCGGCCGGCATCGCTTGCTCCAAGGGGGCGGTAACAATGGCGCGCATCGTTTGGTTCGTGTCCGCTACGATCATCGTTGGATTGATCCTCGGGCTCACCGTGCCTGTGATCGCGCAGCAGGGGAGCTCCTCCACGACGCTGATCGTGCCCGGACAGAGCATAGCCGGCGTCGTGCTCGGTCGGTCGGTCTCCTCTACGCTCGGGCGGCTCGGCCAGCCCGCGGAGATGCGCGTGCTCAGGGAGGGCGCCTTCTACTCCTTCCCGCGGTTCGGGCTCAACGTCTACGGGAGCGACGGCTCCGTGAGGGCCGTCTCCACTACCAACAGCCTGCTCCGCACGCCGGAGGGGATCTCGCTGGGCTCCAGCATCGCGGACGTCAGGCGCGTCTACGGCTCGCAGTTCACGGACGCGGTGGTGGAGGGGCTCATGGGAGTGGCCTACGACCAGCACGGCATAGCGTTCGGCCTGGACGGGGTGATAGTCTCGATCATCGTGGTCTACCCTCCGCGCACGCACGCCTCCCTGCCGGGCTCCGCGCCGGCCCCGACGGACCCGCCGGCGTTCACGGAGATCGGGCTTGTTGCGCTGCCGAGGGTCGAGAACCTGAAGGCGTTCACGCCCGAAACCCAGTACATGTCGGTAGCGGGATACCTGCGCTACGTGGTCTTCCAGCAGACCGGCCACTGGCTGAGTCAGAACGAGGCCACCCGCATGCTCCAGGAGCAGTACCGGACCCGGCTCTGACCCTGGTCGCACGGGCAACCTGACGGCCTCTACTCCTCGCGCTCGGCGACGGCCACTGTGTTGCCGCCGAGCATGCGGGCCCGGTCACGGGCACCCCGCACGGTGTAGTGCAGTTCCCTGGCGGTTTGGCCGTGATCGGGGTGCGTCCCTATACCGATGGAAGCCGTGATCTCGCCCCTGGCGCTGCCGCCGGGGTCGTGGGGAAGGATCATCTCCTCCACCGCGGAGCGCACCCTCTCGGCGACCACGTGGGCCGCCTCCAGCCCCGTCTCCGGCAGCGCCACGGCGAACTCCGCCTCGCCGGTCCTCGCCTTGGCGTCGAGATCGCGCGTGATATCGCGCAGCCTCTCGCCGATCTGCCCCAGGAGGGCCGCCGCCATCTGGCCGCCGTAGCGGTCCCCGTAGGCGTCGTAGCCGTCTATGTCCACCACCATCAGCGAGAACGCCCGGCCGTAGCGGGCGGCGCGCTTAACCTCGACGCTCAGGTGCTCCTCGAAGAACCGGGAGGTCAGGAGGTCGGTGGCTTCGTCGGACACCGCGTGCTCGACGAGGGATTGCTTGAGTGAGTCGGCCTCCCTCGCCTGGGCGGCCGCCCGCTCGTCGCACAGCCGCTGGTAGTACGCTATGAACTCCACGACCGAGAAGTCGGTCACTTCGGCGAGGGTCCGGGCCAGGACCAGCCGGTCTCCCCGCTCCGGGGTCAGATCGTTGCAGAGATCCTGGACCAGCGCGCGAAAGATCAGGAAACCCTGAACGACCTCGGCGGAGCCGAACCCCATGCCGAGTCGCAGCGCGGCCTCCCTGTGTACGAACTCCCTCAGGCGGGTCGGATCCTCTGAATCGATGTAACCGACCAGCTCGGTCACGTACGCGCGCCCCAGGCGGCGCAGCTCCTCGAGGGGCCGGTAGACGTAGGCCGACGGGCGCATGCGGGAGAGCGCGCCGGCCCAGGCGGCCGCGATACGGTCCTGCTCGCGGTCAAGGAGGCTGGAAAGTCGTCGCGGCAACTGGCAGGGCTCCTCTCAGGCCGGCTGTGCGATCAGGGCTACTGCGGCGCCCCCTCCTGCTTCAGCACGAACGTGTTGGCACCCAGGGTGACCTTGAGCCGCGGCTGGTCTGTCGGGCTGATCGAGACCTGCGTCAGCACGATGAACCGTGGGAAGTTCTCGAGCCTACCCAGGTAGGCCATGAGGTCGGCGTAGGTACCCTCGAAGCCGAGGTCCAGCTTGAACAGCTGATAGCGCGGCGCGGCCGCCGGCGCCGCCGGGGCCCCTGCGGCCGGCGGCTTAGCCGGCTGCGCTGCGGCCGCCGCGGCCGGCCCTGACTGCGTAGGGCCGGGCCGGATCAGGGTCAGCTTGATGCCGACCTCGGACGCCACGCCCTGCAGCTGGCGGATCAGGTTCGGGATCTCGCGCTCGGGAGGCAGCTTGGCCTCGACCAGCCGGATCCGCTGCGAGAGCTCCGCGAACTCCTGCTCCTTGACCTTCAGGTC
>JBBIJB010000102.1:6192-7669 GCA_037446215.1 Armatimonadota bacterium | reverse complement strand
TGGTTCCGGGGACGCGAGATGGCCCACCCCAAGGTCGGCGAGACGCTGCTCCAGCGATTGGCCCAGGCGGTGGCCGACGTTGCGGCGGTCGAGTTCTCGCCGAAGATGGAGGGCCGAAACATGATAATGATTCTGTCACCTCGCAAGGGGTAGGACCGGGAGAGGTTACTGTGAGCAAGGCTAAGCGGCACCAGGGTACTTCAAAGCGCATTCGAGTTACAGGGTCCGGAGGGCTGACCCGAGGGCGCCAGCACGGCGGCCACCTCAAGGTCAAGAAGCGCCCGAAGAGGAAGCGTTCGCTGCGGGCCACGGTTCGCGTGCACGCGGCGGACACGGAGAGGCTGAAGCGCCTGCTGCCCGGGGCCTAGTCCGGCGGCACCAACGGAAGCCGCAGTTCGGAAGGTGGGTTTGAGATGGCAAGGGTGAAGCGCGGCGTGACCGCACGCCGCAGGAATAAGAAGATACTGAAGCTGGCAAGAGGTTTTCGCGGGGCGAGGAGTCGCTGGTACCGTCTGGCAAGCCAGTTCACGACCAGGGCGCTCGCGAGGGCATTCGCGGATCGACGGTTGCGCAAGCGCCAGTTCCGGAGGCTGTGGGTGGCAAGGATTAACGCCGCGGCCAGGAGCAGGGGCGTGTCGTACAGCCGGCTCATCAGCGCGCTTCGGCAGAGCGGGATCACCGTGAACCGGAAGATCCTCGCCGACATGGCAGTCCGCGACCATGGCGCGTTCGATGCTCTGGTCGCCCGGGCCAAGGAGCGGTTGGGTTCGTAACGACCAGGCCGGGCCGCGCCGAGGTTAGGGCGGCCCGGCGGTTGCGGTGACACCGATCGATCCCATGGCGGAAGAACCGGCGCTGCCCTACCGCAGTAGGATTCCTCGGGTGACACTCAGCCCTGCACACACGATAATAGGAGGATTTGCGTCGATAATACTGGTGGGCGCGATCCTCCTGAGCCTGCCGGTCGCCTCGGAGTCGGGGCGCTCCACGCCCTTTCTGACCTCCCTGTTCACCGCGACCTCTGCCACGTGTGTGACCGGTCTGGTCGTGGTGGACACCGCCGAGCACTTCTCGACCTTCGGCGAGATCGTGATCCTGGCGCTGATACAGCTCGGCGGGTTCGGGTACATGACCTCCTGGGCGATCCTGGCCTTGCTGCTGGGGTGGAGGATCGGCCTGCGCGAGCGCATCATCATGACCGAGGCCCATAACCTCTACGACCTCGGAGGAGTGGTCCGGTTCACACGGCGGCTCATACTCATGACGCTGGCGGTCGAGGCCGCAGGGACCCTGATACTGTCAGCCCGATGGCTCCTAGAGATGCCCGTTCAGCGCGCGCTCTACATGGGGCTCTTTCATAGTGTCTCCGCGTTCAACAACGCCGGGTTCGACCTGATGGGGGGGTTCCGAAGCCTTCGGGCCTACGCGGGAGATCCGGTCGTCTCCCTGACGGTCGCCCTGCTCGCAATCATCGGGG
>JBBIJB010000102.1:0-6182 GCA_037446215.1 Armatimonadota bacterium | reverse complement strand
CTAGGATTCTCGGTGCTGCGCGACATCGAAGCGCGCCGTCTCACGCTGCACAGCCGGACGGTTCTCATGACAACCGGGGTGCTGCTGGCGGCAGGAACCCTCTTGATATGGTTGTTTGAGGCCGGCAACCCCAAGACGCTCGGAGGGCTCGACCCGGCATCCCGCGTCCTGGCCGCCTTCTTCCAGTCGGTAACGCCGAGGACTTCGGGCTTCTCGTCGATCAACACGGGGGTCTATACCGAGGCGGCGCTGTTCGTGACCGCGGCCCTGATGTTCATCGGGGCCTCCCCGGGTGGTACCGGAGGCGGGATCAAGACCACCACGTTCATCGCACCGCTTGCGGTGATCCTGGCGACCGTTCGCGGAAGCACCGATCCGGTTCTCTTCCGCCGCCGTCTGGCGCTACCGGCGGTCAACAGGGCCGTCACCATCGCGCTCATATCGGCGGCGTTCGTAGGCGTTATGGCCACGCTCCTGACGCTCACCGAGAGGGCGGCGTTCCTGCCGGCGTTGTTCGAGGCCACCTCGGCGTTTGGAACGGTGGGGCTGAGCACAGGCCTGACCCCCGGACTCTCGGACGCGGGCCGGATCATCGTGATGATGACGATCTTTGCCGGGCGTGTTGGGTTGCTCACCGTCGTGTTCGGGCTAACGCGGCGCCAGCACATTCCGAGGGTAAGGTATCCGGAGGAAAGGCTGTACATCGGATAGCGGCGACCGGGCGCCCCTCGCAGGAGGAGGGCTCGACCGGGGATAGGGGAGAGCGAGATGGGGGAGTTTGCGGTCATAGGGGTGGGTCGTTTCGGGAGCAGCGTAGCCGTGACCCTGCGTCAGCTCGGACACCAGGTCCTGGCGATCGACAGGGAGCAGGAGCCGCTGAAGCAGGTTGCCGACCATGTGACACACGCGGTGCAGTTGGACTCCACCGACGCCGAGGCACTGCGGAGCGTCGGGATAGCCAACCTGGACGCCGTGGTCGTTGCGATAGGCGCCGGCCTGCAGGAGAGCATATTGACCACCCTCATTCTCAAGGAGCTCGGATGCCGTAGGGTGGTCGCAAAGGCCGCCAGCGACCGCCAGGGCAAGGTGCTCGAGCGCGTCGGAGCGGACATGGTCGTCTACCCCGAACGCGAGATGGGCGTCAGGCTTGCTCACACCCTGGCCTCGCCCGGGGTGCTCGACTTCCACGAGATCTCCTCCACGTTCTCAATAGAGGAGCTCAGCGTCCCCGATCGCCTGGTGGGGCTGACCCTGGGCCAGATCGACCTCAAGGGACGGTTCGGCGTCAGCATACTGCTGATCCGACGTGACGGACAACTGCTCATCTCGCCCGACGTTGACACCGTGCTGGGGCCCGGCGACATCCTCGTGGTGGTAGGAGAGAACCGGCAACTCAGCCGTCTGGAGGCACTGCTGTAGCTAAGAGGCCGAGACACTGATCACCTCCACGCGCCATCCGGTGGTGGCCGAGTTCCGGCTGCTTCGGGAGCATCGGCGGCGGGCCTCTCCGTCGGCGATGCTGCTGGACGGGCCTCATCTGATAGAAGAGGCCGTCGGGGCAGGAGTCCGGATCGAGACGGTGCTGGTGGCATCCGACCGAGGGATGGCGCAGCACAACTCGCTGGCCGACCGGTTGCGCATGCTCGGCGCCCGCGTTCACGAAGCCTCGGGGCGCGTGGTTCAGGCAGCGAGCGGGGTCGTCACCTCGCAGGGGATAGTCGCGGTGGCCCACAGGCCGCCCATGCCCGAAGAGGAGGTGCTGGACTCCGCCGGCCTGCTGCTCCTCGTGGCCGACGGGATCCAGGATCCCGGGAACCTCGGCACGATGATCCGTACGGCGGCGGCGGCCGGGGCGACCGCAGTCGCGGTCACCGAGGGCTCGTCCGATCCATTCCTTCCAAAGGCGCTGCGCGCCGCGATGGGTGCGACCTTCAAGGTTCCTCTGCTGAGGAGCGACGGTGAGGCGCTCAGGAGGGCGCTTGCCTCTCGGTCGGTGCGCGTGCTGGTCGCCGACCCGCGGGGCGAGGCGGTCTACACCGAGGTTCCATTGCGCCTGCCCCTCGCGGTCGTGGTCGGTAACGAGGCCAGCGGACCTGATCCAGGTTGGCCCGAGATCGGTACGCGCGTGCGCATACCGCTTCACGGAGCCGTGGAGTCCCTCAATGTCGCTGTAGCTGCAGGCCTCCTGCTATACGAGGTCGCTCGCCGTCGAAGCGGTCGATGCCGCAGCATGCTCGCTTGACGCTTGATATGACGGTTTCTATAATGTGTGTGGCTCTCACCGATGAGTTGCGCGGTCAGCACCACCTCACCAGATCCTGCCCGCCGTTCCTCAGATGTGACCGGAGGGGATAGTCGGTGGCGTTGTTGAGGAAGGAAGGGCTCGGCTACTCCGAGCTGGTCGACGAAGAGCTGGTTGAGCACGCCAAGAACGGGGACGACCGGGCGGCAGAGTACCTCATCGGCAAGTACCGCAACTTCGTCAGGGTCAAGGCAAAGGCCTACTTCCTGATAGGGGCAGACCGAGAGGACATCATCCAGGAAGGGATGATCGGCCTCTACAAGGCCATCCGTGACTTCCGGCTCGACAAGCTCTCGTCATTCCGCGCGTTCGCCGAGCTGTGCATCACCCGCCAGATAATAACCGCTATCAAGACCGCGACCAGGCAGAAGCACATACCGCTCAACTCGTACATCTCGCTCAACAAGCCGATCTATGACGAGGACTCCGACCGGACCCTCCTGGATGTCATCAGCAGCATAAGGGTGAGCGACCCCGAGGAGCTGGTGATCAACCAAGAGGCCTCGGCGACGATGCGCGAGCGAATCCGCAAGAACCTGAGCGAGCTCGAGTGCCGTGTGCTGACCGCGTACCTGGAGGGGAAGTCCTACCAGGAGATGGCAAACGAGCTCAGCCGCCACGTGAAGTCGATCGACAATGCGCTCCAGCGGGTCAAGCGCAAGCTCGAGCGCAACCTCGAGGGTGAGGACGCCTAGAACCCCTTAGGTAGCGACTGCAGTCGCCGGACCGGCCGGCCTCTCGCTACCCGCCTATCCGACCCATCGCGCACGTGGTTGGGAAGAGCCCGTCGTTGAGGGCGTGGCCCACGGGGCGCCTGCGCGCCGCGGCCTCTAAGAGGGTTCTCATCTCGGCGCGGCCGGCTCCCGCTCGCATCGGCGTCAGCAGATCTTCCTCGTCGTCCCGCAGCAGGCAGAGGCGAAGCCGGCCATCGGCGGTGAGCCTCAGCCTGCCGCACCTGTCGCAGAACGGCTCGCTCACCGAGCTGATCAGGCCGATCCGGCCTGCCGCCCCGGGAAGGCGGTACATGCGGGACGGTGCGCCGCCTGCGGGGCCCACCGGCTCCAGCGGCCCGAGCGCTGCCTCGATGCGCTCCCTCGTCTCCTCGGATGGGACCAGGTCGGCTGCCGCCGCCCCGGCCAGCGAGCCGAACGGCATCATCTCGATGAACCGCACATCCCAGGGGCGCTCCAGGGTCAGGGCGGCCAGGGAGACCACGTCCCCGTCGTTGTGGCCTCGTCCCACGACCGAGTTGATCTTTATTGGGGCCAGGCCGGCTTGCTCGGCGCGCCTTATCCCTGCCAGCACCCGTCCGACCTCCCCGCCCCTGGTGATTCTCCGGAACTTCTCGGGGTCGAGCGTGTCCATGCTGACGTTGATGCGCTTCAGGCCCGCGGCGGCCAGAGGTTCAGCCATTGACTCCAGGAGGATCCCGTTCGTGGTCATCGCGAGGTCGTCTATTCCAGGCACCGAGCTGATGCGCCTTACCAACTCAGCGACGCCTGTGCGCACCAGGGGCTCGCCGCCGGTCAGCCGGATCTTCTCCACGCCAAGTTCGGCCGCGACTTCGATCAGCAGGACAAGCTCATCGTCTTGCAGCAACTCAGCAGGGGGGCGGTAGTGCGACCCCTCCTCGGGGACGCAGTAGACGCACCTGAGGTTGCACCGATCGGTGATCGATACCCGGAGGTCCCTGATGGGGCGGCCGTGCTGATCCTGCATGGCGACTACAATTCTAGCACAGGGGTACGCTTACAGTGGGGGTGAGGCCGATGGCGGGGGCTGGCACCGGCTATGGCAAAGGGATCTCCCTTCCGGCCGAGTGGGGTACTGCGGAGGCCGTCGTCGAGAGGAGGGACGGGGCGCTGGTGGTCCTGCCGCGGCGGCCCGACCTGAGAAGGGTCTACATAGAGCCGACCGCCAGGTGCAACCTCGACTGCCACATCTGCATCCGCCGGGCCTGGCAGGAAGCGCCAGGCGAGATGACCATGGATCAGGTGGCGCTGACGACGAACGGGCTCGGCCTGGAGCGGGAGATGGCGGAGGCGCTCGTCGGGGCTCGCCTGGGCACCCTCGTGGTCTCGATAGACAGGGCGCACCTGCGGGCATACGAGCGGGCCGGACTCGCGAGCGGCGTGGATCGGGTCCTTGACAACCTGCGACGGGTGAGGGTCCTGGTGAAGCAGCGGGGCTCGATGACCCCTAGGATAGGGCTGGAGTTCGTGGCCACGCGCAGCAATCTAGGCGATCTCCAGAGCCTTCCATCGCTGGCCGGGGAGGTGGGGGCGTCGTTCGTCCAGGTCTCCAACATGCTGCCCTACCGGATCGAGGAGGTCTCGGAGGTCCTGTACGATCGAGAGGAGCCGCTGGGGCCGCAAGGCGGCTGGCCCGTCGCGAGCGGGGGATGGGTGGTGTGGGGCATGGCCAGGCTTCCGCGCATGAAGTGGGGCGCGAACCGCCGATGCCGCTTCGTCGAGGGCCGCGCGCTCGCGGTCGGCTGGGATGGTGGGGTGAGCCCGTGCTACGCCCTCATGCATACCTATCCGTACTTCATCTATGGGAGGAGGAAGGAGGTCACGCGCTACACGCTGGGGAACGTCAACTCGTCGCCGCTGGGCGAGATCTGGAGTTCCGAGGAGTACGTGCTATTCAGGGGCAGGGTCTTGGAGTACCGCCTTCCCTCCTGCGTGGACTGTGGGATGGCGTGCGCCTACACCGCAGCCAACCAGGACTGCTGGGGGAACTCACCCTCCTGCGCCGACTGCCTCTGGGCACAGGAGATCGTGCAGTGCCCTTAGCCGCGATCTCAGCGGTCGTCTGAGGGGAGGCCTCCCGCAGGAGGTACCTTGTCGTCGGCGCCTCTCCAGACGAGATAGGAGTACACGACCAGGAACACCACCCCTGCCAGGAGGGCTGCTACCATGCCGGTTGAGGCCCATCCGGCACGGAGCACCCCTGCTGCGATGAGGCCGATGCCCAGGGCCACGAAGACCCATCCTCCTGCCTCGTGCGTCTTGCTCCACGACTTCCTGCTCGAGAGGGTCCACGGCGTGCGGATACCGACGAACCAGTTGGGCTTCACCCTGCGCAGCAGCGATCCCAGGACGACGAAGAACCCACCCACGGCCACCGGCGCAGCGGTTGCCGCCTCCACCTGGTGGCCGCGGATCCAGAGGTGGGTTAGGGAGTAGAACACCGCCATCAGGGCGACGGCCGAAATCCGGATGGCAGTGTAGGCACCTGCGAATCGCGGGTAGTTGGCCCTCCCCGGGTCGATCCTGGGGAGGGCGATCATCAGAACGTAGATCCCGGAGGCCGCCAGCGGGAGCACAAGCAGCCCCTCGGCCTTGCCCCCGAAGCGGTCCACCTCGCCCGTCAGATTCCAGTGAACCGGAACCATGTCAGGGGCCGACGGCCACGAGAGCGCCGCCATCGCGAACATCCCGGCGATCATCAGAAGCATGGGGAGTTCGCTGCGCCAGTCCAGACGCATCGCCGTCTTCACCTCCTGGGCCGGTCCACGCACCTACCCGCCGACCACCTTGACGATCACCCTCTTCTTCCGGCGTCCGTCGAACTCGGCGTAGAAGATCCGTTGCCATGGGCCGAGGTCCAGCTTCCCCTCGGTGACGGGCACCACGACCTGGTGGTGGACCAGGATGGCCTTGAGGTGGGCGTCGCCGTTGTCTTCGCCGGTCCTGTGGTGAAGGTAGTCATAACCGAAGGGGGCAAGGCGCTCGAGCATGCCGTCCAGGTCCTGACGGAATCCCTCCTCGTCATCGTTGACGAAGACGCCGGCAGTGATGTGCATCGCCGAGACCAGCGCAAATCCCTCCCGCACGCCGCTCTTGCGGACCGCGGCGCTGACCTCGTCGGTCAACGG
>JBBIJB010000101.1:2671-7808 GCA_037446215.1 Armatimonadota bacterium | reverse complement strand
CCAGCACCTGGATCCTGGAGGCCCCGTCCACCATCGCCGCGTCCTCGAGGTCGAGGGGCACGCCCGTGAAGAAGGCGCGCAGCATCCAGATGCTGAACGGCGCCACGACCGTGACGTTCACTATCACCAGGGCGAGAAGGGTGTCTATTATCCCGATCCTTGTGAACGTCACGTAGAGCGGGATGATCAACAGCACCCGCGGGAAGATGTAGATCGAGATGAAGGTGCGGAAGAGGAACTCCCGCCCCCTGTACTTGCAGCGGTAGACGCTGTAGGCCGCCAGGGCCGCCAGGACCAGCGTGATCAGAGTGGCCGCGAGCGCGACGTAGACGCTGTTGAGGAAGTAGGTGACGAACGGCACCTGCTCGAAGAGCCGCGTGTAGTGCTCCGTCGTGAATGTGCGCGGCCAGAAGGTGGGCGTGGGGCTGGTCAGCTCCGGCACCGTCTTGAACGAGCTGACCACCACCCAGTACATCGGCAGCAGCACCACGGCGAGCACCGCGGCCACGGACAGATAGCGCGCCGCGACCTTGACCGTCCTCACAGCGGCATGCCCGCCTCCTCGCGCATCACCCTGCGCATGTAGAGGATCCCGTAGACGAGGAGGATCGCGAACATCAGCAGCGAGATCGCCGCGGCCTGGCTGATCCGGTGCTCCTGGAACCCTTTGTAGTAGATAAGGATCGGGAGGGTGGTCGTTCTGTAGACGGGCCCGCCCCGCGTGAGCAGCCAGATGGCGTCGAAGATGTTGATCGCCCACAGCGAGGCGATCAGTACCACGACCTTCAGGACCTGGCCTATGGTCGGAAGCTCGACGTAGAGCAGGCGGGCGAAGTAGCCGGCGCCGTCGATGTCGGCGGACTCGCCGAGCTCCCTGGGTATCGTCTGGAGCGCGGCGAGGATTATCACGGTGAAGAACGGGAACCACCTCCAGACGTTCACCGCGGTGACCGCGTAGAGGGCGATCTGCGGCGACCCCAGGAACGAGATCGGGCGATCTACCAGGCCCGAGGCTACCAGGAGGTAGTTGACGACGCCGAGCGTGGGGTCCAGGACCCACTTCCCCATCGTCGCGAGCACGATGGAGGGGAACAGCCAGGGCAGGATGATCCAGTTCCGCACCACGTCGCGGCCCCTGAACTCCTGGTTGAGCACCAGGGCCGAGACGAGCGCCAGGACCAGCTGGAGGACGACGTTGAGGACCGTCCACCAGGCGCTGACCCCCAGGCTGAGCCAGAACTCCCGCCCCGTCAGTATCCGGGCGTAGTTCGCGAGGGCGACGTAGGTGCCGGGGGTTCCGACGTAGCCGACGTTCTGGAGGCTCAGCCTGACCGCGTCCGCCAGCGGATAGAGAAGGGTGAGCGCCGCCCACCCAACCAGGGGTAGTATCAGCAGGTACCCGAAATAGGGGTCGCGCTGAAGTCGCTCGGCCAGATTCCTCAAACCGCTGCTCCGGTCCGCGCCCTCCCGGGGCCGCAGGGCTCCGGGAGGGCGCGGCTGTGGGACCTAGGGCTGTGCCGCTTCTGCTAGCGGAGGGCCTCGCGCATCCTGTCTGCGCCCCTCCTGACCGCCTCGGCAGGGGACAGACCCTCGTGGATCATGAGCTGCGCGGGCCAGGCCACGAGGTTCTGGCCGGTTATCCGCCCGATGTAGCGGTTGTAGGGCTCGCGCGTGAAGCCGAGCTGCTTGCCGAACTTGGACTCCTCTATCATCGTCTCGTACTTGGGCCAGTGGGCCCGAACCGTCGGGTGGTCGAGCAGCTCCCTCGCCTTGGCCGCCTCCTCGGTCACCGGGAGGAAGAAGCCGGGCGCGACCGTCAGCAGGCCTGCCATGTTGGCCGGCTTGTAGAGGAAGTTCACGAACTGCCGGAAGCCGGGACGAACCTTGGGGTCGGGGTTGAGCAGCATGATCCCGTTCATCCAGGTGGCCGTTGACCGCTGCCCGTCCGCATCCGGTATGGGGACGGGCGCCGCGCCGAGGTTCTCGGCCGGCATCCTCGTGCGCAGATCCCACTGCTCGTTGTACTGCCCCTTCTCGATGACCATGGCGATCTCGCCCGCGACCAGCGCGGCGATCGCCTGGTCCCACTGCCAGGCCTCGGAGCCCGGAGGCGAAAGCCTGTACAGCCTCTGGTACATCTCGAAGGCCCGGACGGTGTTCGGGTTGTCGAAGACGACCGCCCCCCTGCCATCCAGCAGGTGCTCCGCCTTCGCGACGGCCATCAGGGGGTAGACCTGCTGGACCGTGGCCAGGTGCCAGTCGCCCGCCACGCCGATCGCATGCTTCGCGGCGCCCGTCCTGGTGATCGTGGCCGCGGTGCTCAGCAGCTCAGACCAGGTCCTGGGGGGCCTGCGCGGATCCAGCCCCGCCCTCCTGAACAGGTCGGTGCGGTACCACAGCACCTCCGCCATGTTGTATAGAGGGACGGAGTAGTGCTTGCCCTCGGAGAAGAACGGCTGCAGCGCGGCGTCGTAGATCTTGCTGCCCCGCCTGACCTCCGCGACCTCCGCGCTCACGTCCTGGACGGTTCCTGTCAGCCGGACATCCATCGTGAGGTCCGGGGTCGTGAACATCATGTCCGGGGGCCGCCTCGCCATCACCGCGGCCGAGATCTTAAGGAACACCTCGCCCCAGCTCTGCACCTCGACCCTTACGCGTACAGCGCCCTGGCTCCGGTTGAAGGCGTCGACCAGGTCCTCGATCGCCTTGACGCGCGTGGGCCGCGCCTCCATGTGCCACAGGCTCAGCGTCTGCGGAGCCTGCGCCTTGACGGGCACGGCGAGTGCTACGGCGATGACGCCGGCGAAGATGACAAGGGGCCAGCGTCGGGCGGAAGGTCTCACTTGAGCTCACCTCCCAGTGGTCATGCGGGCCATCAGGGGACGGGTGGCCGCGCATGTGGATGACAACGTTGACATCCAGCAGGGGCCTTCGCCGCGCGGGAGGCGACTCCTCCTGGCAGGAGGGCCCGCCCCCGTCGCTGAAGACTCCGGGTGAGGGTAAACGTTGTCATGTCCGGCCGGCAGGGGGTCGCCGTGCTTCGCCGCTCTGGGAGCAGCAGGACCACAATCAAGCAGGTGGCCGGGCTCTCCGGTGTCTCAATCAAGACCGTCTCCCGCGTGATCAACGGCGGGGAGGCCGTCAGCGCCGAGACGCTGCGGAGGGTGACCGACGCGATCGGTCGGCTCAACTACAGGCCCAACGCCCTGGCGCGCGGACTGGTCACACGGCGCTCCCGCTCGATCGGGCTCGTCATCGCGGACATAGTCAACCCCTTCTTCCCGCCGCTGGTCCGCGGCGTCGAGGACACGGCCGCCGCCCAGGGGTACAACGTGATCCTCTGCGACACCGACGAGCACGCGGAGCGGGAGCGGGCCGCCGTATCTCTGCTGCTCGAGAAGCAGGTGGACGGGCTGATCCTCTGCGCCTCCCGCCTGCCTGCCTCTTTCCTCAGGGAGGTGGCCGACAGCGGCGTGCTCATGGTGCTCGTCAACAGGGCGCTGCACCATGCCCGCACCGCCTCCGTGATGGTGGATGCGGCGGAGGGAGGGCGCCGCGCCACGGCGCACCTGCTCGATCTCGGTCACAGGCGCATAGGATACCTGTCCGGGCCTCCCTCATCGTCGTCCAACGCCGGGCGGCTCCGCGGGTACACGCGGGCGCTCGAGGCCCGAGGCATCCCGTTCTCCCAGGAGCTGGTCGCGGGCGGTGCGGCGTCGATCGACGCGGGGCGCAAGGCCACGGAGGCGCTGATGGCCATCGGCAGACGGCCTCCCACGGCCCTCTTCGCCTTCGACGACCTGATGGCCGTCGGAGCCCTGGAGGAGCTGCACCGGCAGGGGCGCCGCGTGCCGCAGGACGTGGCCGTCGTCGGGTTCGACGACATAGAGATGGCCGCCTTCGTCGATCCGCCGCTCACGACCGTGGCCCAGCCCAAGGCCGATATGGGCCGGCTTGCCGCCGCCAGGCTGCTCGAGATGATAGAAGGGACACCCGCGACCGGGCCGAGGGTCGTGGCCCTTACCCCGGAGCTCGTGGTCCGCAGATCGTGCGGAAAGCACAAGGAGGCTGCGAAGTGAAGATCAACTGCTGCTGGCTCTACGCGATAAGCAAGTACGGCTATCCGCCCTCGATCCCCGACACCCACAAGGCGCTCGCCGACATGGCCGCGCTGGGCTTCGACGCGGCCGAGCTGGAGGGCGTGCGCGAGGAGAACATGAGGGCGGTCTACGCGGCGCGGTCCGACCTGAAGAAGCACTGCGACGACCTCAACATGAAGATAGTCAACTTCTGCCCGATCTTCCCGGACCTGGTGGCACCTGATCCCGAGCTTCGGCGACGCGCCACCGACCTGTTTCGGCTGGCGGTCGAGGTGGCGGTCTATTTCGGCGCGCCGACGGTCCAGGTCGACAGCTTCGTGCCGCCGATCCAGTTCGTCCGCCACAAGCCCTACGCCGACGCGGTGGAGTTCAAGCGGCAGTTCGACGTCAAGATACCGGACGGCTTCTCCTGGGACGACACCTGGGGGATCCTCGTCGAGTCGGTCCGCACCTGCTCCGCGATCGCGCGCGACGCGGGACTGCGCCTGATACTCGAGCCGCGCGTCGGAGAGATGATAAGCAACACCGACGCCCTGCTGCGGCTGATGGACCACGTGGACGACCCTTCCTTCGGCGCGGTGCTCGACACCGGCCACCTGCACGCTCAGAAGGAGATCCTCCCGCTCTCGGTCGAGAAGCTGGGCGGCCGGATACTCTACGTGCACGCCTCGGACAACGACGGGCGTGACAACGAGCACCTGGCACCGGGCCGCGGGACCGTGGACTGGGAGGCGCTGATCTCGGGGCTGCTGCGCCACGGCTTCGACGGCTACATAGGGATAGACGTGGGCGGCGTCGAGGATCTCGACGCTCAGTACCGGGAAGCGCTCGCCTACATCCGGGAGGTGGCCGAGCGGCTGCAATGACCTCCCGCCCGGCTCACGACTCCATCATGGCCGGGTGACGGGCGCGAAGCATGCCTCGCGGAGCTCGGCCTCCACATCCTGATCCTCGTACACGATCCTGTGCAGCGCACGCTCGAGCACCGGGAAGGCAGCGTCTGAGACCACGGCGAGGATGGCGAGATCGGCTCCCTC
>JBBIJB010000101.1:0-2661 GCA_037446215.1 Armatimonadota bacterium | reverse complement strand
AGCTCGCGCTGCCCGGCGCGCTGTAGCCGTCACGGCCGATCCGCCCTGGCCCTCGCCTCCCTGGTTAGCCGCCATCCCGATCCTCTACCTGTCCCGCTATGCTCCTCCTGATCCCGGCGCAAGCCAGTGATGCCCGCGCCGCTTGAATGGGAGGGAGAGTACCGCCTGGTCGAGCCCCTTGATCTCGAGGCGGAAACCGTCAGGCGTCATCTCCAGAAGCGCCCATGCCCCGGCAGGGTGGGGATGGGTGGTGAACGTCTCGGTCAGCGACTGGATCGTGACGTATCGGATCCCGTCAACGTTAGTCAGGGTATTCCAGTGCACGTGCCCTGCGATCGCGAGCACCGCGCTCTCAGTGTCCTCAAGGACCCTGCGGACGGCCTCGGCGTTCCGGTACGCCGGCCCGCCGGGAGGATTGTGGGCGAAGTAATAGTTGCCGGCCACCGAAGCGCTACCAAACGGCACATGTGAGAAGACGACCGCGGGGAGGCTCGTCGAGCGCAGATCGTCCGCCAGCCAGTCCAGGTCCTCCTGCCCAACGAGGCGCCCACCCGGCTGCTGTCGGGGATCGGCGCGCCAGAACACAAGGTGGCATCCGCACAGGTCCGCACTGAAGTGCCGCAGCGGCCGGCCCACGATCGTCTCGCATACACCGATCGGCAGGTTGACCAGGTCGTGATTGCCGGGAATGAACTCCCAGGGCGCGCGCAGCCGCCCGAATCGCTCACAGACCTCTCGGAGGGACTCGGCGTCGCTCCTTGGGTCTTCATCGTTTATCCGATCCCCGAGGTCAACGACCAGATCCGCCCCCAAGTCGTTCACCGCGTCAATGAACTCGTCCAGTAGGCGCAGGGCCTCGGGGCCGGCTTTGGCCTCCGTGAAGCGGCCGTGGTGGATATCGGTGATGAGAGCGAGCCTGATCGGGAGAGTCATCTGCGTGGGCCGCGGGCGGTCACGGCTTCACGCGCTTCTCTTCGATGATTGCGCTCGTCTGCCGGATGGTCGCCGGCGCGGCGTCGCGCCGTCGTGTCGCCAGGGCGACGTAGAGGGCGTCGACAACCGATAGATGGGCTATGCGCGACGCCATGGCCTCGACCCTGAACGCGGTTTCCGCGGATGCCGTCGCCAGCACGACGTGCGCAACCTTGGTGATCGGAGACCGCAGGAACGAGGTGAGGGCGACTACCGTTGCGCCTGCTGCCCGGGCCTTCTCGGCCGCGGTCAGGGTCTCCTGGGTGCGCCCGGTGTGCGAGATGACCAGGGCGACATCCCCCTTCCGGAGCAGTGAGGCGCTGACCGCCTGCATGTGCGAGTCGGTCACCACGCCGACGGGCAGACCGATCCGCAGGAAGCGGTAGTACGCGTCCACCGCGATCGGCGCGCTCGACGCGATCCCGTACACTTCGATCCGGCGGGCCTTGGCGATCGATTCCACCGCCCGGCTGAGCTCATGCTCGTCGATCAACTCGAGGGTCTGGGCGATAGCCTGCATGTCGGCCCGGAACACCTTGCGGGCGATCTCGATGGGGGTGTCGTCCGCGCGGATCTCCTCGGCCAGCGCTGCGGGGGACGGCCCAAGCTCCACGGCAAGCGCGATCTTGAAGCCCCTAAACCCCCCGAAGCCCAGCGTCCGGCAGAACCTCAGCACCGTAGCGGTGCTGATCCCCGCGCGAACCGCCAGCGCCTCGATGCTCATGTGGATGGTCCGATCGGGATGGGCGAGGACCACGGCCGCTACCGCCGCCTCGGAGGGTGTGAGGCTCGGTTGGAGGGCCCGGACCCTGGCCAGGACCGCCCGGCTGTCGGTTGGCCTCTCCGCGCTCCTGGCGCCCGGCCGGGGTCGGCGCATGTTGTCACCCCTTGATGGAGACATGGGCCAGACTCACGATGAACTGCCGCCGCCATCACGGCTCCCCAGTCGGTCTCGCGACCCTCGTGGCTTCCTCCTTGGGCATGAGTCTACTCCCGTGCTATCCTCCCCTGGCGACAAGCGACAGGGCCCCGCGCGCCGCCGCGCTTGCGTCCGAGGCGTAGAGGTCGGCGCCGATGGATCTGGCGAAGGCCTCCGTCACCGGGGCGCCACCCACCATTACGCGAACGGCGCCGCGCAGCCCCATCTGCGCGAGATGCTCGATCGTTGTCTTCATCATCGGCATCGTCGTGGTGAGCAGCGCGGACATGCCGATGATGCCAACGCCCCCCCGAACCGCGTCGGCGAATCGCTCGGGGGGCACGTCCACGCCGAGGTCCAGCACCTCGAACCCGGCGCCCTCGAGCATCATGGAAACCAGGTTCTTGCCGATGTCGTGCAGGTCGCCCCTGACCGTGCCGAGCGCGACCCTTCCTGCGGGCTCCACCGCCGCCGCAGCAAGGCGGGGCTTGAGGAGCCGCAGCGCCTCCTTCATCGCACGCGCCGCCACGAGCATCTCAGGGACGAAGAACTCACCCTTCTCGAACCGCCGGCCGACCTCGGTCATCGCCGGAATGAGCGCCCCGCTCAGGATCGTCGATGCGTCGACTCCCTCTTCAAGCGCCTCCGCGACGTGAGCCACCGCCTTCTCCGCGGCGCCATCGATGATGGCGGTGCGGAGTCCCTCCAATGTCGCCATGCCGTTCACCTCGCCTCGTATGGGGCGAACTCATGATAGGCTTCCAGGAGCG
>JBBIJB010000100.1:0-7957 GCA_037446215.1 Armatimonadota bacterium | reverse complement strand
CTGCGTCGGATCACCGCATCCTGAGGTGTACGGGATCTATCTGAACCTACACACCGGTGAAGCCGCGGTCCGCACGTCCGTCGAAGAGGGGCGGCTGCCGCCCACCCCGAATTACCATCGTTGTACCGCCTGCCCATTCGAAAAGGCATCCCCGAAGTGTCGTCCCGCGGGCTGGCGCGGGGCAGAGTCGAGGAGGGAACAGTATGAGAAGAGCGATCGCCCTTACAGCCGCCGTGCTGCTCCTAGCAGCGCTGGCATCGAGCTCGGTCCTCGCGCAGCCGTCGGCCAGGCCGACCACCACCTGGAAGTTCACCCTGGACTTCATCGTCCAGGGTCCCCAGGCACCCTTCCTGCTGGCGCACGAGAAGGGCTACTACGCGGCTGAGGGCCTGAACATCACCATCGACCGCGGCTTCGGATCGGCCGATGCCGTGACGAAGATCGCCAGCGGCGCCTACAACCTCGGCTACGCGGACGTCAACTCGATGATAGAGTTCAACGCCAGGAACCCGGGACGCGAGCTGGTGGTCATAGCGGTCCTTCTCAACAACCCTCCCTTCTCCATACTCACCTTGAGGCGCGAGGGGATCACCAGGCCTATCGAGCTCTACGGCAAGAAGCTGGGGGCTCCGGCGGGCGACGCGCCGAGGCGGCTGTGGCCGATGTTCGCGCGGGCGATCGGGATGCACCCCGCATCGGTGGAGTGGGTGACGATGGACGTTCCGCTGCGCGAGCCGATGCTGGTCCGTGGTGACGTCAACGCGATCTCGGGCTTCTACTTCACCTCCTTCATCAACCTCAAGACGGCACGGGTGGACCCCGCCGACATAGTCGCGTTCATGTACCACGACTACGGCCTCCCGCTCTACGGCAACGCGATCATGGCGCCGCCCTCGCTGCTCGAGAGGGAGCCCGAGGCCGTGCGCGGCTTCCTCAGGGCGTTCACGCGGGCGCTCAAGGACACGATAAACAACCCCACGGAGGCGATCGCGGCGGTCAAGAAGCGCGACCCGCTGATCAACGAGGCGGTCGAGATGGAGCGACTGCAGCTGGCCATCCGCCACAACATAGTGACGGCCGACGTCCGGTCGCACGGTTTCGGCGTGATCAAGCCCGAGCGGCTGGCCCGCTCGATAGAGCTGCTCTCGGATGCGTTCGGCCTGCCTACCCGGCCGGCGTGGCAGAAGGTATTCACGGACAAGTTCCTGCCGCCGAAGGCGGACCGGATGCTGCCGTAGGGGTCGGCCGCGGTCCCATCCTGTCAGGGGAGATCGATGAACAGCGGTCAAACCGGTGAGGCGTTCGTGCGCCTCGATGGCGTCACCCTCGACTACCCGCACGAAGGTGAGACGGTCCGGGCCATAGAGGGCGTGGATCTCACGATACGGCGGGGCGAGTTCGTCGTGGTCGCCGGCCCGAGCGGCTGCGGCAAGACCACTATGCTCAAGAGCCTGGCCGGCCTGGTGCTGCCCACGCAGGGCACCGTGGCCGTCGGAGAGAAGCCGGTGCGCGGCCCGCTCAAGATCGTGGGAATGGCGTTCCAGAACCCGATCCTCCTGCCGTGGCGCAAGACGCTGGACAACGTGCTGCTCCCGCTGGAGATCGTCACCCCGCACCGCGAGCGCCTCCGCAGGGAGCGGGCGGCGTATGCCGCCCAGGGAAGGGATCTGCTGGCCTCGGTCGGCCTCTCCGGGTTCGGGGAGCGCTATCCCTGGCAGATGTCGGGCGGGCAGCAGCAGAGGGCCAGCCTCTGCCGCGCCCTGATCCACCAACCCGAGCTGCTGCTGCTCGACGAGCCGTTCGGCGCCCTGGACGCCTTCACCCGGGAGGAGCTCTGGCTGGTGGTGCAGGGGCTCTGGATGCAGAGGGGCTTCACCGTCGTGCTGGTCACCCACGACCTGCGCGAGGCGGTCTTCCTGGCCGACACCGTCTACGTGATGAGCGCGCGGCCCGGCCGCCTCGTCTACCAGACGCCGGTCACGCTGCCTCGGCCGCGCACGCTCGAGGACACCTTCACCCCGGAGTTCACCGAGACCTACCATGAGATCCGGCGCAGGATCGGCGAGGTGATGGAGCGATGAGGCGGCGCGCGCTCTTCCAGGAGTGGCTCCCGCCGCTCGCCGTGATCGTCGCCTGCGTGGCGCTGTGGGAGGCGACGGTCGTCCTGCTGAAGGTGCCCGAGTTCGTGCTGCCCGGGCCCATCTCGGTTTGGAGCGCCCTGCTCAAGTGGCACGAGGCGATCTGGTTCAACTCCGCCCAGACCCTCTACACGACCCTGGTCGGCTTCGCGCTGGCGGTGGTCGGCGGCATGGCCAGCGGCGGCGGCCCCGGCGAGTGGCCTTCAACAGCGTGCCAAAGGTGGCGATAGTACCAGTGCTGGTGATCTGGTTCGGGATAGGTACCGTGCCCGCCATAATCACCGCCTTCCTGATTTCGTTCTTCCCGATCGTCGTCAACGTGGCAACCGGACTCGCGACGCTGGAACCCGAGTGGCAGGACGTCCTGAGGTCGCTGGGAGCCAACAAGCGCCAGATCTTCATCAAGATAGGAATACCTCGGTCGCTGCCCTACCTGTTCGCCTCCCTGAAGGTCGCCGCCACCCTGGCCTTCGTGGGCGCGGTGATCGCCGAGACCGTTGCCGCCAACCGCGGCATCGGCTACCTGATGCTCTCCGCCAGCTCGCGGTTCGAGGTACCGCTCGTCTTCGCGGGGCTCGTCGTCGTCGCCGCGATGGGCGTCGCGCTCTTCGCTGTGTTCGCCGTCGTCGAGACGCGCCTGACCGGGTGGGCCTACCGCGGGCAGTCGGTGGGGATGTAAGGGGGTCCAGCGCGAAGGTCGCCCGCCCTCCAAGCACGATTGCGGGAAGTATCTGCGCCCCAGATGAGTTAGGATAGGTGTGGGGATGCACCACATTGGGTTGTTGTTGATTGTGAATCAACTTCTTGAACGCGCGGCCACAGAGCGCACCTGAAGGAGGAGAGCAACAGATGGCACGAAGGAAAGTAGTGCTCTTGCTGTCGTTTGTCCTGCTTGCGGGGCTCGCGGCAAGCGGGTGGGCACAGGCCCCTGCGCCGGCTCCCCGCAAGGGCGGCACGTTGACCGTCGCCCTGAGCGCCGATCCACCGGCGCTCGACATCCACTCGACGACGGCCTACCTCACGGAGATCGTGAGCTGGCACGTCTTCGAGCCCCTCTTCACCTACGACAAGGACTTCCAGATCGTACCGATGCTCGCGGAGGGGTTCACGGTGGGCGCCGGGGGGCGTGAGTACACTATCACGCTTCGAAGCGGCGTCCGCTTCCACAACGGGCAGGAGATGACGGCGAAGGACGTCGTCGCCTCGCTGCAGCGGTGGTTCAAGATGGCGGTGGTGGCGGTGCCGTTCTTCCGCGACGACATCGAGTCGGTGGAGGCACGGGGAGCGCGCACGGTCGTGATCAGGCTGAAGCAGCCGTCCGGGATCATGATCGCGGCTCTTGCCCAGCCGATCCAGCTCGCCGGCATCTACACCGCCCAAGTGGCCGATGCGGCGGGCACGAAGCGGATCACCGAGATTTCCGAGCTGATCGGGACCGGCCCGTTCAAGTTCACGCGCTGGGTGCCGGGGCAGGCGATTGAGCTCGAGCGGTTCGACGGCTACTCGGCGCTGCCGGGCAAGCCCAACGGCTACGGCGGCCAGAAGGTCGCCTGGGTAGATCGCCTCAGGTTCGTCATCGTACCCGACGTCCAGACCAGGATCAACGGCGTGCCGACCGGCCAGTACGACTACGCCGAGAGCATCACGCCCGACGCCTACGGGACGCTGCGCAACGACAACCGCGTCCGCACCCTGATCCTGAAGCCCTACGGGCAGCCGATGGCGGTCTTCAACAAGCGCAAGGGCATCTTCACCGACCGCAAGATGCGCCAGGCGTTCCTGGCCGCGCTCGACATGAGCAAGATCATGGCGGGCACCTTCGGCAACCCCCTGATGTTCCGGGTGGACGGCAGCCTGCAGTTTCGGGAGTCGCCGTGGCACTCCCGGGAAGGGCTCGCCCCCTACAACAAGCGCGACCTGGCCCTGGCCCGGCGGCTGATGGCCGAGGCGGGCTATCGCGGCCAGCCGGTCCGCTGGATCACCAGCGCGGCCTTCGACTGGGCCTACAAGCCGGCCCTGATCGCCTCCCAGCAGCTCGAGGAGGCCGGATTCAACATGGACCTCCAGGTGCTGGACTGGGCGACCGTGCTGTCCCGGCGCGGCAACCCGGACCTCTACGAGGTCTTCAGCACCTCGTTCATCTTCAGCCCGGGCGTGGCTCCGCCGATCCAGCCGGTCATCATCAGCCCCACCTGGCCGGGCTGGTGGACCACGGAGGAGAAGGAGCGGCTCATCGGGCGGCTGATCCGGGAGCCCGACCTCAACACCCGCAAGCAGATCTGGACCGACGTCCAGAAGCTCTACTGGGAGGACGTGCCTGGGATCAAGTTCGGCGACTTCTTCAACCTCGCGGTTGCGCGCTCCGGAGTGCACGGGCTCGCGACCCGTCCGGACCTGTTCTTCTGGAACGTCTGGACCCAGCCCTAGAGATCGCCGGGGGGCCGGCACGCTAGGACGCCGGCCCCCTCACGGTTACACGCGACGTGCTGGCCTACATCTTCCGCAGGCTGCTCGCGATGGTCCCGATCGTCGTGCTGGTCGCGACGATCGTCTTCCTGCTGATACACATAACGCCGGGTGACCCGGCGGTCATAATGCTGGGGCCGGACGCCTCCGATGAGGCGGTGGCGGAGCTGCGCAGCGAGCTCGGCCTGGACGCTCCCCTCTACCTGCAATGGGTCCGGTGGTTCCAGCAGGTCCTCTCGGGCAACCTCGGCGAGTCGATCTTCTTCGGGATACCGGTCACCGAGACGATCCGCCGCCACCTCGCCCCCACGATCTACCTGAGCGGGCTGGCGATCCTGGTGGCAATCGGCATCGGCGTGCCGGCGGGCGTGATCTCGGCGGTTCGGCGGGGCTCGTTCCTGGACCAGGGGGTCACGATGGTGGCGTTCCTGGGCGTGTCGGTGCCGGAGTTCTGGCTGGCGCTGAACCTGGTCCTGCTCTTCGCGGTGAACCTGAACCTCTTGCCGGTCGCCGGCTACGTCCCGCCCTCGGAGGGGCTGGTGGCGAGCCTCCGCTACCTGGCGATGCCCGCTTTCACCATGGGCTTCGTGCAGTCCGCCCTTATCGCGCGGATGACGCGGGCGGCGATGTTGGAGGTCGTGGTCCAGGACTACATCCGCACCGCGCGGGCAAAGGGGCTCCACTCGCGCCACGTGACGATGCGCCACACCTTTCCGAACGCGCTCATAGCCGTGATCACCGTCGTGGGGATCATCTTCTCGGTGATGATGGGAGGCAACGTGATCACCGAGACGATCTTCACCATACCCGGGATAGGGCAGCTGCTGATGAGCTCGGTGCTGCGCCGCGACTACCCGGTGATACAGGGGATCGTCCTGCTGATAGCCACGGCCTACGTCGTGATAAACCTGCTGGTCGACGTCGCCTACGCGCTGGTCGACCCGCGGATCAAGTACTGAGCGTGCGCCGCAGATGAGCAGGAGGGCGAAGGTGAACGGGGACGGGCCGAACCTCGGCATGGCGCCGTGGAAGAAGCGGTGGCGCGTGCTGATGCGCCGCCCGGTGGTGCTGGTCGGGGGCGCGATCTTCCTGGCGCTGGTCGCGCTCGGCCTGCTGGCGCCTGTGATCTCCCCGGTGGGGCCGCAGGTGATGCGGATCCCCGACCGCCTGACCCCGCCCTCTGCGACCTACCTGCTTGGCACGGACGACTTCGGAAGAGACCTCACCAGCCGCGTTCTGCACGGCATCCGCCTCTCGCTTGTGATCGGCACGACCGTGGTGCTGGCGAGCACCGCGATCGGCCTTCCGGTGGGGCTGGTGGCGGGCTACCTGCCGCGGCTCGACAACCTGCTGATGCGCCTGATGGACGCGCTGATGGCCTTCCCCGCGGTGATCCTCGCGATCGCGCTGATGGCGGCGCTCGGCCCGAGCGCGGCCAACGTCACTATTGCGCTCGGAATAGTCTACTCGCCGAGGATGGCGAGGATCGTGAGGGGCGCCGTGCTTGTCGTCAGGCAGTTCGAGTACGTGACCGCGGCCCAGGCGCTCGGGCTGCCGGACGTCAAGGTGATGACGCGCCACGTCCTGCCCAACTGCCTCTCGCCGGTCATCGTGCAGGGGACGTTCATCTTCGCCTACGCGGTGCTGGGCGAGGCGCTGCTCAGCTTCCTCGGCGCCGGGGTACCTCCCCACGTCCCCAGCCTCGGGAACATCCTGGCCGGCGGGAGGGTCTACATGAGCCAGGCCCCCTGGATCACCATCTTCCCGGGCGTCGCGATAATGATGCTTGTGCTGGGTCTGAACCTCTTCGGCGACGGGCTGCGCGACGCCCTGGACCCCCGCCTGGTACAGAGCAGGACGGGGTAGAATACCCCGCCCTGGCCCTGCTCGTGCTATGGGCCGGCCAAGCCGGCTTCCCTTCAGTCCCGTGTGATCCTGGTCCCGGTCTCTCCCTCTAGGGCCCTCGCGATGCTCTCTGGGTTGGTGATGAGCGCCTCGCTGCCGCCGCGCTCCAGGTAGTCGACGCACGCCTGGATCTTGGGGGCCATGCTGCCCTTGGCGAAGTGGGTGCCCTCTGCCAGGCAGCCCTTGGCCTGCCCGAGCGTCATCCTTGAGACCCACTCCTGGTTGGGCTTGCCGAAGTTGAGGGCGACCTGCTCCACCGCGGTGCTTATCACGAACAGGTCGGCTTTGATTGTGTTGGCGAGCAGCGCGGAGGCGAAGTCCTTGTCGATCACCGCCGCTACGCCCTTGAGCTTCCCGTCGGGCTCCGACACCACGGGGATCCCTCCGCCCCCGACGGTGATCACGGTGAAGCCGGCTCCCAGCAGGTTGAGCACAGCTTCGACCTCGACGATCCGCTTCGGCAGCGGCGAGGCGACGACGCGGCGCCAGCCGCGTCCCGCGTCCTCCATCACCGACCACCCCTCCTCGTCGCGGCGCGACTTCGCCGTCGGCTCGTCCATGTAGGAGCCGATCGGCTTGGACGGCTTCGCGAAGGCGGGATCGTCCGCGTCCACCTCCACCTGGGTGACGACGGTGGTCGCCTGCTTGGTGATCCCCATCTCGAGGAAGTGGTTGTAGAGGTTCTGCTGGAGCGCGTACCCGATCGCGCCCTGGGTGTCCGCGCCGCAGACCTCGAGCGGCACGTCGTGCAGCTCGTGGCGCGATAGCTCCGAGCGCCGCAGGATGAAGCCCACCTGCGGGCCGTTGCCGTGCGTGACGGCCACGTCCCAGCCCGCCTTTATCATGCCGGCGATGTGCCTGCAGGTCTCGCCGGCGGCCTCGTACTGGTCCTGAACGGTCCGGCGCTTCTCATCCTTTATGAGCGAGTTTCCACCGATCGCCACAACAGCGGTTCCGGCCATAGGGTTCCTCCTGGTTAGCGCATCGTCAGAGCCATCACGGCCTTCTGGCCGTGGAGGCGGTTCTCGGCCTCGTCGTAGACCACCGATTGCGGCCCGTCGATCACCCCGTCGGTAACCTCGATGTTGCGGTCGGCCGGGAGCGGGTGCATGTAGATCGCGTCGGGATCGGCCATCGCCATCCTTCGCTCGTCGGTGATCCAGTCGCTGTACTTCTTTATGATCTTGGCACCCTCTGCCTCATCGGTCGTGGTCAGCAGCGCCCCCCAGCTCTTGGCGTAGACGACGTCGGTGCCGCGGATGCCCTGCTCGAAGTCGTGGCTGATCTCGAAACCCACCTTGGCCCGCTTCGCGTTCTCCTGGGCCTGCTCCACGATCGACGGCATCAGCTTGAACTCGGGCGGATGTACCAGCCGCACGTTCATGCCGAAGCGCGGCATCAGCAGGATCAGGCTCTGCGGCACGCTGATCGGCTTCTGGTAGCTGGCG
>JBBIJB010000099.1:0-8034 GCA_037446215.1 Armatimonadota bacterium | reverse complement strand
CTCGCGCGGATCGAGGCCCTAGTTGGGCCGGCCCCGGAGGATGTTGTGGTCGGTATCGGCGACGACACCGCGGCGCTGCGCCCGAAGAAGGGGACCCTGCTGCTGGTCACGACAGACGCCCTGGTCGAGGACGTCCACTTCCGGCGCAGCACGAGCACGCCCCAGGACGTGGGGTGGAAGGCGCTGGCCATCAACGCCAGCGACATAGCGGCGATGGGCGGCAGGCCGAGGCACGCGGTGATCTCGCTGATGCTGCCCGCAGGCCTCGAATCCTCCTGGGTGGAAGGCCTCTACGAGGGACTGCTGGAGATGGCGGCCGAGGCGGATGTCTCGATCGTCGGCGGTAACCTGGCCCAGGCGCCGGCAGCGATAGTCGACGTCACCCTCCTCGGCGAGGCCGCGCCCCGGCGACTGCTGCGCAGGAGCGGTGCCCGGCCGGGAGACCTCCTCGCGGTGACCGGCACGCTTGGGAGGGCGGCCGCGGGCCTGTTGGCGCTCGAGCGCGGCCGGTCCGGGGGCCGGCGAGGAGTGGATGCGCGGGCCCAAGAGGCCGAGAGAGAGGCGGTCGCCCGCGCGATCCGATCGCAGCAGAGGCCGACGCCCCGCCTTGCAGAGGGGCGCGTGCTCGCCGCGACCCGGGCGGTGCGCGCGATGATCGATCTCTCCGACGGGCTCGCCCTCGACCTCTGGCGCCTCTGCGAGGCCGGCGGCGTGGGGGTGCGGCTGGAGGCGGACAAGCTGCCAGTAGACCCCGCGGTCGGCTACGCCCTCCGAGGAACGAGGGAGGAGCCCCTCGCCGTCGCGATGGCCGGCGGAGAGGACTACGAGCTGCTGTTCGCCGTGGCGCCGCTGGATGCGCCCCGCGTGCTCGGGCGGCTCGAGGACGAGACCGGGACCCGCGCGACGGTGATCGGCACGTTCGAGGAGCGGCGCGCCGGGCGCAGGGTCGTCACGGCGGGCAGGTCGGAGCCCCTGCGTCCCGGGGGCTGGGTTCACTTCCGGCCGAGGCCGGGAGGCAGGAAGGAGGAGATGCGGTGAGCGTTCCGCGCGCCATGACAGTAGCAGGCTCGGACTCCGGCGGCGGTGCCGGCATCCAGGCAGACCTGAAGACGTTCGCGGCGCTGGGCGTCTACGGCACCTCCGCGATCACCGCCCTCACCGCCCAGAACACCACGGGCGTGGCGGCGGTGGTGGAGATGCCGCCGGAGTTCGTGGTCCAGCAGATCGACGCGATCATGAGCGACATCGGGACCGACGCCGTCAAGACAGGGATGTTGTCGAGCCCCTCCATAGTCGAGGCAGTCGCAGGGGCAATTCGCAGGTGGGAGATCACCAAGGTGGTCGTAGACCCCGTGATGATAGCGAAGAGCGGTGCCGCGCTCCTGCAGCCCGAGGCGGTGGATGCGCTGCGCTGGCTGATGCTCCCCGCGGCGCTTGTTGTCACGCCCAACCTGCACGAGGCCTCAGCTCTCGTGGGCCGGCCCGTTCGGACGCCGGAGGAGATGCGCGAAGCCGCGATCGAGATCCACGCGATGGGACCCCGCTATGTGGTGGTCAAGGGCGGGCACTTGGAGGAGGGAGACCAGTCGGTCGATCTGCTCTACGACGGCGAGTCGTTCTCGCAGTTCGCCTCGCCGCGCGCGGCCACCAGGCACACCCACGGCACCGGATGCATCTTCGCCTCCGCGATCGCGGCCGGGCTTGCACGGGGTGAGAAGGTCCCGGAGGCGGTTGGAGGGGCCAAGGAGCTGATCACCTGCGCGATCGCGGGAGGCATGGCGCTGGGGATGGGCCATGGCCCGGCCGACCCGATGGCGGCGCTCAGGAAGAGGGCGGCCGGCCGCGCCCCCTGATCCTGGAGCCCAGGCGCGGGGACGCCCAACCGACGGCCGTGCCCAGGCTCGCGCGGAGGGCGCCGGCGCCTTCGGCCGCGCGCCCCACCAGCCGCGGCGTCCATCCGAACGTCGAGGCGATCTCCGCGTCGGATGCGCCCCCCACGGTCTCCAGGTAGCGCTCCAGCACGCGCGCCGCCGCCTCGGAGGACCCTAGGGTCCCGGCGGCCTCCACGGCGGAGGGCATCCACCTGTGGAAGGCATCCCAGATGAACGAGTAGCCGCCCCGGCCCTCGACCTCGGCGACCTTGGCCACCAGGAACCGCTCCTGGAGGTCGTCCAGGGCCCTGTGGAAGCGTGCTCCGCTCTCGCCCCGCCGCACGAGGCTCCTCCGGAGGGCCCAGGTAGAGACCGGCCCCTCCGTCAGGATGCGCTCATAGAGCTCCTTGGCCGCCAGGCTGAGGCGGCCTCCGCGGTAAGCCTGCAGGTAGTCGTCCGGCTCGCCCAGGTTGTCAGAGAGGGCGTAGAAGGCCGGCAGCATCTCCAGCGAGAGGTATGCGGGCTTGCGACGGATTACCTTGCCGTAGTGGACCAGGCGCGCGCTCGCCAGCTCCTCTTTCCAGCGCCAGGCCCAGGACCACATGAGGTCGACGCTGCGCGTTGCCAGGATGTCGAACAGGCCGGGAATGCCCCCGGGGCCTCCGGTGAAGGCGAAGCAGAAACCAAGCGAGTTGATGAACCGGAGCGCACCCCGCCTGCTCCGCACCCGGTGGCCCCGCAGCACCCCGCGCCGGTGGTCCTGGAGCGCACGTCTCGAGATGGCCCGCATCGCCATCGAGATACGCGGCTGCCCGCCGCCTTTCCTTGGTGGGGGCCGGCAGGTGAGCCGACGGACGGAATCGAAGTCAGCAGGGCCTCGTAGTGCGCCTGCGCAGGGCTGCCCAGGAGCAGGGAGTGATCGCGTGAACGACCTCTTCGTCAGGACGCTGTCCAACGGGCTGTGCATGGTGATCCAGGAGTCGCACACGGCTCCGGTCGCGACCTTCTGGGTCTGGTACCGCGTGGGGAGCCGCAACGAGCCCCCGGGTCGCACCGGCATCTCGCACTGGGTCGAGCACATGCTGTTCAAGGGCACCCCGACCCATCCGGCCGGGACTCTGACCCGGCTGGTGGACCGGCTGGGCGGCCGCTGGAACGCCTTCACCTGGAAGGACTACACCGCCTACTTCGAGCTCCTCCCGGTCGATCACATCGAGGTCGCGATCCGGCTCGAGGCCGATCGGATGCAGGAGACGCGGTTCGATCCGGATGTGGTCGCCAGCGAGCGGACCGTGATCATCTCGGAGAGGGAGGGCGCGGAGAACTACCCCTCATACCTCCTGAACGAAGAGGTGGAGGCGCTGGCGTTCAGGCGGCACCCGTACCGGCACCCCGTCATAGGGTGGAAGGAAGACCTGCTGTCGATCACCCGGGAGGACCTGTACGGCTACTACAGGGCCCACTACCACCCGTCGAACGCGCTCGTCGTGGCCGTGGGCGACTTCGAGGCATCGCGCATGGCGGCGACGATAGAAGAGGCGTTCGCTCCGCTGGCGGCCGGGGATCCTCCGGCCGTGCTCAAGACGCAAGAGCCTGCCCAGGAGGGAGAGCGAAGGGTGGTGCTGCGCCGTCCGGGTGGCGCAACCTCCTACCTGCAGATGGCCTTCAGGGTTCCCGGCGCCACCCATCCCGACCTCGCCGCCCTGCTGGTGCTGGACGGCCTGCTCTCAGGATTCAAGGGCGTCGCGGCCTTCGAGGGAGCGGCAGGGGTGAGGACCAGCCGCCTCTACCGGGCTCTCGTCGACAAGGGGCTGGCCGCGGAGGCAGGCTCCACGATAATCCCGAGCATAGACCCCACGCTGCTGAGGATCAACGCCACCGTTCGTGCCGGCGTCCCTCCCGCGGACGCGGAGGCCGCGGTGTGCGCCGAGCTCTCCCGCCTGTGCGACAACCCGCCGGAGGAGGAGGAGCTGGCGCGGGTTCGGCGCCAGGCAGAGGCGGCCTATCTCTACCTCCGCGACGGCGTAGGGCGGCTCGCCATGGCGGTGGGCGCGCTGGCCGCCGTCGACCGCCCCGGCGCCTTCCACGAGCTGGAGTCGAGGGTCGCCGCGGTGACCGCCGACGAGATCTCGGCGGCAGCCGCTACCTATCTAGTCGAGCGCGGCCGGACCGTGGGCTGGTACCTGCCTGAGGAGGGTGGTGGCCGATGATCCGCGAGATCCTTCCCAACGGGGTCAGCTGCCTCCTGCGCGCGGGCGGCAGCCCGGGCTCCGCGGCACTCCATCTCGTGGTGAAGGCAGGAGGGCTGTTTGACGTTGAGCGACCGGGGCTTGCCCGCTTCACGGCTTCGACCCTGATGCGGGGCACCGAGCTTCGCAGCGGCCAGCGGCTAGCCCTCGACCTGGACTCGGCCGGCGCCTCCCTGGCCGTGGCCTCCGGGGTGGAGACGGTGGTCCTGTGGGGTAGGGCGCGCTCGCGCGACCTCCCCCTCCTGGTAGGCGCGGCCGCGGAGGTGGTGCAGCGGCCCGCCTTTCCCCCCGACGAGATCGAGAAGGTGCGTTGGGAGCTGATCACCGCGGCCCGCGTGAGCTCCGTGGACGTTCGCCAGGTGGCCGAGAGGGCGTTCAGACAGGCGGCCTATCCATCCGGCCATCCCCACAGCCGGAGCCCGGAGGGCGACGAGGAGGTTCTCGTCGGGGCGAGCGGGGACGACCTGCGCTCATTCCACGCCGCCCACTACCTGCCCGGCGCAACCTCCGTGGCGGTGGCGGGCGACTTCGACCCACCCGACCTGCTCGGGCTGCTCCGTTCCTCCTTCTGCGGGTGGGCCCCGGCAGGGGTCTGGGCGCTGCCCGCCTACCCGCGGCCGGCCCTGACAGGCCAGGCCACCGGCGACGGGCCGTCTCCAGCCTCCAGGGCGGGCCGCTTCACCGAGGCAGTGGTTGCGGGTAAATCCCAGGCCGACATCGCGCTGGGGATCCCCGGCACGATGCGGGGCGATCCCGACTATTACGCCGTGATGATGGCAAACCTTCTGCTTGGGCAGCTGGGCATGATGGGCAGGATCGGTGAGAGCGTGAGGGAGCGGCAGGGGATGGCATACTACGCGCACAGCGAGCTCCGCGCAGGGCTCCTGCCCGGGCCCTGGTGGGTGCGCGCAGGCGTCAACCCGTCCAACATAGACCGCGCGCTGGCCGCCATCCTGCATGAGGTCGAGTCGCTGCAGGAGTCAGGACCCCAGCCCGACGAGCTCGCGGATGCCCGGAGGTTCCTGACAGGGTCGCTCGCCCTGCGGACGGAGACCAACGTCAGCATGGCCCAGATGCTGGCCGAGATCGACCTGTATGGGCTCGGCCTCGACTTCTTGGAGCGCTACCCTGGCATCGTCGAAGGGGTCAGGGCCGACGAGATCACCGCGGCCATCAGGAAGTTCCCCAGCCGCGGATTCGTCCTGGCGGTCGCAGGGCCCGGGCGGGAGTCCGGCCCCGCGGCACAGAAGTAGACCGGGATGGCTACGACTCCGGAGGGTGATGCACGGATGGTGGTTGCGATACTGGGAGGCACCGGCGACCTGGGCCGGGGCCTGGCGCTACGACTCGCCGGTGCCGGGATCGGCGTCGTCATCGGCTCGCGGGATGCGGGCCGGGCCAGGGAAGCGGCAGATGGGCTTGGCGTCTCCGGGGTGAGCGGCGCCTCCAACGCCGAGGCTGTGGGCCTGGCCGAGGTGGTAGTCCTCGCCGTCCCCCACGAGGGCCACGCCGCCTTCGTCGGAGATCTCTCCAGGGAGCTGGAGGGGAAGATCGTCGTGGACGCGACCGTGCCGCTGGGTGAGGGCTTCAGGTTCCTCTCCCCCCCGGAGGGCTCGGCCGCGGCAGAGGCCCAGGCCCGTGCGCCCGGCGCACGAGTCGCAGCCGCCTTCCACACGCTCTCCGCGCGCCTGCTGGCTGACTGCGGGCGTCCCCTGGACCAGGACGTGCTCGTCTGCGGCGACGACCCCGAGGCCAAGGCGGCGGCGATGAGCCTGGCGGCGGCGATGGGTGCCAGGGGCGTGGATGCCGGCGGCCTGGACTCTGCTGCGACCGTGGAGCGGCTGGCCGTGCTCCTGATCGGGCTCAACGTCAGGTACCGGAGGCGGCACCTCGGTGTCCGGATCGCGCACCTGCCGCCGGACGCCAAGCCTCGATGAGGGCGGTCCAGGCCTGGGCGCCCGAGCCGTTTCCCGAGATACACCCTGGCGACGACCTGGCGGCCGCGGTGGCAGGGTCGCTGAGATCCGCCGGGCTGGCTCTCCAGCCGGGTGACGTCGTGGTCGTCTCGCACAAGGTGGTCTCCAAGGCCGAGGGGTGCGTAGTCGACCTGGCGGAGGTGGTGCCCGGTCCGGAGGCGGAAGCGCTGGCGGAGCTGTCGGGCAAGGATCCCAGGCTGGCGCAGGTCATCCTGGACGAGTCGAAGGCGATAAGGCGGGTCCGCCCGGGCCTGATAATCGCAGAGCACAGGCTCGGGCTCGTCTGCGCCAACGCCGGCGTCGACCACTCCAACGTGGGGATGGGCGAGGAGGTCGTGGTCACCCTTCCCAGGGATCCCGACGGCTCGGCAAGTCGGCTGCGCCGGCGGCTTGAGGAGGAGTTCGGCGCCGACATCGGGGTCGTGGTGAACGACAGCCACGGCAGGCCGTTTCGCAGCGGCACTACCGGCGTCGCGGTAGGAGCCGCGGGGCTGCGGGTGCTGCGGTCGTACGTGGGCGAGGCGGACAGGTACGGGTACGTTCTGCGCGTCTCGGTGGAGGCGGTGGCCGACGAGATGGCGGCGCTCGCGAACCTGCTGCAAGGCCAGGCCGCGGAGGGAACGCCCCTGGTGCTGATCAGGGGGCTGCGCCATCAGGGTAGCGGACGCGCCGCGGATCTTGTGCGGCCCGAGGCCGAGGATCTCTTCAGGTAGCCGACCTTCCCGGGCTCCGCGAGCCGGGGACGGCCTGGCGGGGAAGCAGGGCAGGTCGCTGCCCTGGACGCGGGGGTGCGGTGATGATAGTCATTGCCACCGGAGTTTCCGGCAGCGGCAAGCTGAGCGACGCCGAGGGAATGCCCGGCCATCTCGTCAGGCTGGTAGAGGAAGGCAACGAGAGGATCGCCGCTGCCCAGCGCGAGGGCAGCTGGACCTCGCCGATCCGGCGGTTCCGCTGCCTGGACATGGGCCGCCTGATGCTGGACCGCGCGCGCGACCTCGGGCTGGTGGTGCGTACCGAAACGATCCTCGACATGGCCCCCGAGGCGCTGCAGGAGCTGCGCGCGATCGCCTTCACAGAGGTCGCCAACGACCCCGAGATCTGGGAGCCAGATCTGTGCACCATCCTCGTCACCCATGCCTGCTTCTGGTGGAAGGGCCACCTGATCCCGGGGCTCGACACCCACTACCTGAAGCTGCTGTTCGACGAGACCCGGAGGCGGATGCCCGCAGGCGCGCCCGGCCCGGTCCAGGAGCCGCTTCCCGGGCTTCGTCTTGCCCCGCCGGTGGTGCCGGAAGGGATCTTCTACATCACGATGGTGGACAGCGTGTACCAGATCCAGCGCCGGCTCGATGAGACGGAGCAGTGGAGGGGCAAGGTGCGGGCGGCGGACCTGCTGGCATGGCAGGAGCAGGAGGTCTTCATCTCCAAGATGCTGGCCGCCTACGAGCGTGTTCCGCACTACCTGATCGCGCACGACGAGCCGATGAAGACCCTCTTCGATCTGATATGCTTTAAAAGGCCCAGGATCTACATAGGGTATCCGATAACGAACCTGCGGCGCGAGGGGCGGGCGGAGCTGATCGAGACAGCGCGCAGGTTCGGTGACAGGCTTCGCGAGCACTTCGTGGTCTTCGACCCGCTCTCCGTGAAGGACGAGGAGGCGGCGGCCTTCGCCCGGATAGACAGCGAGGAGTTCGAGCAGCAGTTCTCCCCTCGGCAGCGCCAGGAGATCCTGGACTGGGCCGGATCCTTGGAGGGCGTGCGGGAGTGGGCGCTGGGCCTGGACGACCGCACCCGACTGCAGATGGGGCGTGCCACGGTGGTGCGCGACCTAAGGCTGATCGATCAGGCCGACATGAACGTGGTCTTCTACCCCACGAACCAGATGTCGTTCGGCGTCCTGGCCGAGATGATCCACGCCCACACCACCGGCAAGGA
>JBBIJB010000098.1:0-8043 GCA_037446215.1 Armatimonadota bacterium | reverse complement strand
CCCGACCGCCGCCCTCGCGGCGGCGAGATCGGCGGCGCGGATGCCCTCCTCGGCGAGCGCGGCGCGGGCCGCGGCCACCGCCGCCTCCGCCTGCCTCACCCTGGCCTCGGCCGTCTTGATATCTTCTGCCTGGGCCCCTGCCTCGATCAGCGCCTGCGCCTGGCGCGCGGCGTCGTGCTGGGCGCGGGCCACGTCCGCGGCCGCCCTGGCCCCGTCCAGCGCGCTATGCGGCATCGCGCCCCGAGCGACCAGCTCCCTGACCCGCTCCATCTCGCGCACCGCCTGGTCGAGGGCCACCCTCGCCTGAGTCACGAGCGCGGCCGCCTGCTCGCGCTCCTGGGGCCTCGCGCCTGACCTGGCCTTGTCCCGCTGCGCCTGGGCGGCGGCGAGCTCGGCCTGAGCCTGCTCGAGGCGGGCGGCCGAGGTCTCCCGCTGCAGCACCAGGGCCGCCGAGGCCTGCGCCTCCCGCGCGCGGGCGGACGCGACCGCCGAGGCGGCCTCGTCCAGGCGGGCCGCCAGCTCCTCGCTCTCCATCTCTACGAGGGTCTGCCCGGCCCCGACGCCATCGCCGACGGCGGCGTGCACCGCGAGCACGCGGCCCACGACCTTCGAGGAGACCGCCACTGTGCGGGCCTCGACGGTGCCGGTCGTGTCGAGGGTGTCCTCGAGGGCGCCGCGGGCGGCGAGCGCGGTCTCCACGGCGGGCACCCTCCAGGGGCCCACGTACCAGGCGACGGCAATCGCGGCCGCGACGATGAGGACGGCGGCTGTCAGGTGCCTTCTGCGCATCTTGCGTCTCCCTTGGCTGCGTTCGCGCTACTCGAAGACCTTCTCCGACTCCTGCTCGCTCTCCGCCGAGTCCGCCTCGGCGTACCGCCGCGCTCCCATCGCCATCTCGGCGTAGTGCTCGTGCTGGTGTACCCGATCCCTCCCAGGACCTGCATCGCGTGGTTCGCTATCGTCCACGACGCCTCGGTCGCGAACTTCTTCGACTGCGAGACCATGCGCCGCAGGCGCCCCGGCGGCGCTGGTCATCCTCTCGGGGATCATCATCTGGTTGAAGATCTCCTCGCCCCCGCCCTCGCGGCCGATCAGGTTCTCCGGGGGCACGTACGCGTCGCGGAAGACGATGCTGGGCAGGCTGTAGAGGCAGGCGAGCGAGGTCCCGAGCACGCCCACCTCCTCCAGCGCGACGATCTCGTCCGTCCAGCCCAGCCCCTGTGGGAACCGCAGGCCGAGCAGCCGGCGGCGGGCCGCTTCCTCGACGAACTCCCTGGGGGTCGTAGTCGGGCAGGTCGCGCCTTCCCAGCAGCGCCAGGGGGTCGCGATCGCCTCCCAGGGGTGGGGCTGCACTATGAACCTCCCTAGGCAGGCAGGAGGGTCGCCACCTCCTCGGCCTCACCTGCGGTGAGCACCCACTCCGCAGCGCGGGCGTTGGCTTCCACCTGATGCGGCTTCGTGACACCGGTGATGACCGTGGAGACCGCGGGCCTCGCCAGCAGCCACGCGATCGCCAGCTCCGACACCGAGTGGCCTCGGGCCCGCGCCCACTCGTCCAGGCGGCGGACCGCCTCGAAGTTGCGCGCCGTCATGAACCGCTGCCCGAACCGCTCGTTCTGGAAGCCGCGCGTCCCCTCGGGCGCGGCCTCTCCCTCGCGGTACTTGCCGGTCAGCAGCCCGCCTGCGAGCGGGAAGTAGGGTATCACGCCCACACCGAACGTCGAGCACGCCGGCAGCACCTCCGCTTCCACGCCCCGTGCGAGCAGGCTGTACTCGGGCTGGGCCGAGACGAACCTGGCAAGGCCGCGCCGCTCGCTGATCCCCAGCGCCCACACCATCTGCCAGGCCGCGAAGTTGGAGCAGCCGACGTAGCGGACCTTCCCCTGCCTGACCAGGTCGTCCAGCGCCTCCAGCGTCTCCTCCAGGGGGGTCTCGTCGTCCCAGCCGTGGAGCTGGAGCAGGTCTATGTGCCCTGTGTCGAGCCTCCGGAGGCTGGCGTGCACGGCATCGGTGAGGTGCGCCCTGGAGGAGCCTTGCTCGTTGGGCCCCTCGCCCATCGGGCCGTAGGCCTTGGTGGCAACGACCGCCTGATCGCGGCGGCCGGCCAGCGCTCGCCCCAGGTACTCCTCCGAGGTGCCGCGGCTGTAGACGTCCGCTGTATCGAAGAAGTTGATGCCGAGGTCGAGCGCGGTCTGGACGATGCGCGCCGTCTGCTCGGCGTCGGCGAACCGTCCGAAGGTGTTCCCTCCCAAGCCGACCACCGAGACCTTGAGGCCTGAGCTTCCCAGGCGGCGGTAGATCATGAGCGCTCCTCCTCCGGACCCCTATGTCCGCTGTAGTACCCTGGCTCCCTACGTGACCTCGTCGAACTCGTCCCTGTACTTCGCCACTCCAGATGCGCCCTCCATCCTGGCCCGGTCGAACACGATCACCATGAACGCCTCGTCCGGAACCCCGTCCCACTGCGGGCGCAGGCCGTACCGCGAGGCGGGCTCGAACCCGAAGCGCGGGTAGTAGTCGGGGTGGCCGAGCACGATCACGAAGGGGCATGACTCCCCCCGGAGGATCTCGAGCCCTGCCCTGACAAGAGCCGACCCGACTCCCTGGCGCTGAGACTCCGCCATGACGGCCATCGGCCCGAGCCCCATCCCGGTGATGGCGCCGCCGGTCGCCCCGGCTGATCCGGTCACTTCGATCACGACGGGGCTGAACAGGATGTGGCCGACGACCCTATCTTCATGAACGGCCACCAGCGAGAGCAGCCCTTCGCAGCCCTCCCGGAGTCGGTCCACGATGCCGGCCTCGTCGGGGCGCTCGAAGGCGCCCTCGTTGACCGCCCTTATGGCCGGTATGTCCTCCTGTCTCTCCCTGCGCACGGTGATCATCGGTCTTCTTCCGGCCTCACACCAGCAGCTCGCCGGTCGAGATCGTGACCGCCCTGCCTCCTATCGAGACGCGCTCGCCTCTCAGGTGGATGTGGAGCAGGCCGCCGCGCTCCGATGCCTGGAAGGCCGTGAGGCGGTCCTTCTCGAGCCGCTTCCCCCAGTAGGGCCCCAGCGCGCAGTGCGCCGAGCCGGTTACCGGATCCTCGTCAATTCCCACCCACGGCGCGAAGTAACGGGAGACGAAGTCGTGCTCGGGCGAGGCCGAGACGCTGGTGACGGCCAGCCCTCGCCCAGACATCGCCCTAAGCGATGCGAAGTCCGGGCGTAGCCCGCGGACCGCCTCCTCCGACTCGACCTCAATCAGGTGCTTGCTCCCGAACATGCCGACCTGCTTCGGGGTGACCCCCAGCGCCGCCAGCATCTCCTCGGAGGCCTCGCCCTCGTCGACCGAGAGGGCGGGGAAATCGATCTCTATCAAGCCGCCCTCCCTGCGCTCGGCCGTCAGCAGCCCGCTGCGCGTGTGGAAGCGGGCAGGCTCCCCTGAGCCGAGCAGGTCCTCCTGCCAGAGCACGTGCGCGCTGGCCAGGGTGGCGTGGCCGCAGAGGTCCACCTCTACCTTCGGGGTGAACCAGCGCAGCGAGTAGCCGTCGTCCTGCTCGAGCAGGAAGGCGGTCTCGGAGAGGTTCATCTCGAGGGCGACGTGCTGCATCCAGCCGTCCTCGCGCGCCTCTGGCAGCAGGCAGACCGCGGCGGGGTTACCCGCGAACGGCGCATGGGCAAACGCATCGACCTGAAACAGCCTGATCGCCAAGGTATCCTCCTTCCAGGGCCTCGCCTGGATGTGCCTTCGGCAGGTGGCGCCGGCGTCGGGGTGTCGGTCTGGCTCTTCGCCCTCGGCCGGTGCCTGGCCTTCTTGAGAGGTGCCGCTGATGAGGAGTCGTCAGAGGGTTGACAAGGGAGCCGCCATGGAGGGAACCTTCAGAGGGTCAGGCGGCTACTGGCGGCGGGAAGGCCGTGAAGCCATCTGCTGGAGGTGTTACGGTATGGAGACCCTGAAGCGGCGCATTCTCGAGGAGGGCAGGAACCTCGGCAGCGGCATCCTCAAGGTGGACGGCTTCATCAACCACCAGGTGGACACGGGCCTGATGCGAGAGTGCGGCCGGGAGCTGGCGCGCCGCTTCGCACAGACCGGTGCCACCAAGATCCTGACCGCCGAGATCTCTGGGATCGCGCCCGCGTTCTGCACCGCGCTCGAGATGGGGCTCCCGATCGTCTACGCGCGCAAGCAGAGGCCTATCACGATGCCCGACCAGATCTACCTGACGCTCGCCCCGTCGCGCACGAAGGGTCGCACGGTGGAGCTGATGGTCTCTCCGGAGTACCTGGGGCCGGGCGAACGGGTCCTGGTCATAGACGACTTCCTGGCGAGCGGCGAGACGATCCTGGGGCTTGCTCGGCTGGCGGCCGCGGCCGGGGCTACGATCGCCGGCATCGGGGTCGTGATCGAGAAGACGTTCGAGGGGGGGCGCGCGGCCCTCGAGAAGCTGGATGTGCCGATCGAGGCGCTGGCGGTGATCACCGACATGAGCGACGGAAGGATCACCTTCGCCGACTAGAGGCGGGCGGGGACAGCCACACGTGGCACTGCTGGTAGCATCCGATCTTCACAAGTCCTACGGGGGAGACGAGATCCTCCGCGGGGCCGGCTTCGCGATTGAGCCCGGCGAGAAGGTCGCGCTGATCGGTCGAAACGGCACCGGGAAGACCACGCTGCTGCGGCTGATCGCGGGGATCGACGAGCCCGACCGCGGGCGCGTGAGCATCGCGGCGTGGGCGCGCGCGGCCTACCTTCCCCAGGTGCCGGGATGGGCGCCCGAGTGCACGGTGCTCGGCCGCGTGGTCTCCTCGGCCGCCGACCTCCATGCGATGGAGGATCGCATGCGCGAGGTAGAACGCCTGATGGCCTCCCCCGACGTCTCCCGCGAGCCGGGCCGGCTGGAAGCGGCGATGGAGGAGTACGCCCACCTGCGCGAGCACTTCGAGCACGCGGGCGGGTACACGCTGGAGACCCGGGCCAGGATGGCCCTCTTCGGCCTCGGCTTCAGGGAGGAGGAGATGGCCCGGCCGCTCTCAGCGCAGAGCGGCGGTTGGAGGGTGCGCGCGGAGCTGGCAAGGGCGCTTCTGGGCGAGCCCGACCTGCTCTTGCTCGACGAGCCGACCAACCACCTCGACGCGTCGGCGCTGGAGTGGCTCGAGGACTACCTCCGCTCCTTCCCGGGAGCATGCGTAATGGTCAGCCACGACCGCGCGCTGCTGGACGCGGTGACGACGCGAACGCTCGAGCTCGAGGATCACGCGGTCGCCTCCTATCCCGGATCGTACTCGAAGTACGCGTCGCTGAAGGCGGAGCGGACACGGCTGCGCGAGCAGGCATGGGAGCGGCGCGAGGAGGAGATAGCGCGGCTGGAGGACTACGTCCGGCGCTACAAGGCCGGCCAGAGGGCAGACCTGGCCAAGAGCAGGGAGAAGATGATCGCGCGCCTGCGGTCCCACCAGGGCAAGGAGGCCGACCAGGCGCACGGCGGCGAGGCGGGGCCGCCGGCCCGGGCGGCGAAGATGCGCGTCAGCACCCGGCCTGCGCCGGCGTCGGGAAAGATGGTCGCGCGCCTCCGGAAGGTCGAGAAACGGTTCGACTCCATGGAGGTCCTCAAGGATGTCAGCCTCGAGATCCACCGGGGCGACCGGATAGGGCTGCTCGGCCCAAACGGCGCGGGCAAGACCACACTCCTGCAGATAGTCGCCGGGCTGGAGCCGCCGACAGCGGGAACGGTCACGCTCGGTGCCGGCGTGCGGCCGCACTACTTCGCCCAGGAGGCGGGCGACGCGCTCGACCCGAGCCGCACCGTCCTCGACGAGGTCCTCGCCGACCGCCCCCTCACGCCCGAACAGGTCCGCGGCTACCTGGGACGGTTCCTGTTCAGCGGCGACGAGGTCTTCAAGCGCACCGGGATGCTCTCCGGGGGCGAGCGGCAGCGTCTGAACCTGGCCAAGATGCTGCTCGACAGCCCGAACCTGCTGCTGCTCGACGAGCCGACCAACCACCTCGACATCCCTTCACGGGAAGCCCTCGAAGAGGCGCTGTTTGAGTTCGACGGGACCATGGTCATCGCTACCCACGACCGGTATCTGCTCGACCGGCTGGCGAACCGCATCCTGACGGTCGAGGAACGCGGGATCACCGACTTCAGGGGAACCTACGGCGAGCAGCGGGCCGCGCGTGCGCGACAGGCCGCCCGGGCACTCCAGGAGAGCTCCTCGGCCTCGAGGCGGCCGGCCGGGGCAGGGCAGGCGGCGCGCCGGGGCAGGGAGGCCGCGCAACCCGTCAAGCCGACCTTCGACGAGGTCGCCGAGCGCATTAATGCCGTTGAGCGAGACCTCCACGACGCCGCCGGATGGCTCGGAGATCCCGACCTCTACCGCGACCCCAATAGGGCCAGGGAGATGCGGCTTCGCTACGAGGAGGCGGAGAAGCGCCTGGCCGAGCTCTACCAACTTCTGGAAGAGGTGGAGTGATCCCGGCCGACGGTCCCGCCTAGAACCGGTCCGGGCGAAAAGGGCCAAGGTCCAGACCTGGCCTCCTCTTGGAGGCCAGGTCTGCTATGAGCCTGCCGGTGCCCGGCGCCTGGGTGAGCCCCAGCATCGCGTGGCCGGTCGCGACCAGGACCCCTTCCACGCCGCGGATCGGCCCTATCAGGGGGAGACCGTCAGGGGCCAGCGGCCGAAAGCCGCACCATGGCTCCTCGTTCGCCATGGGAGGGCTGACCCGAAGCACGCCTCTGCCTCCGTCGATGACGGCGCGGTACCGCACGCGGTCCAGGCCCTCGTCTAACCCCGCGAGCTCCAGGGTCCCACCGAAGCGGACCCGCTCTCCCAACGGCGTGACTATAACGCGCCTCTCATGGATCAGGATGGGTATGCGCGGCGCCCACTCGTAGGTGTCGAAGGTGCAGCTGTACCCTTTAGCGGGCTGCATCGGTATCGAGATCCCCAGCCGCGCCGTAAGAGCCGGGGTCCCTGCGCCGGCCGCCAGCACGACCAGGTCGGCGGGGAGCTCCTCGGGGGCCTCACCGGAGCGCGCTGCCGGAACGACCATCACCCCGCGCACGGCGCCTCCCGAGACTGTCACGGAGACCGCCACGCGGCCCGTGATCACCCTCCCACCTTGCGCCTCGAGCGCCGACGCGAGCGCACGCGTGAACCCGAGGCAGTCGGCGTGGGCCTCCCCCTCTATGAACAGCCCGCCCAGGACCGCCGGCCCAAGGGCCGGCTCCAGCGAACGGGCTTCCTGTGCGGAGAGCAGGCGGGCGGAGAAGCCGTGGCGGTGCAGCACCTCCTGCTCGCGGCCCGCGCCCCCAACCCCCTGCGCCGACAGGTAGACGTGCAGCAGCCCTTCTCGCCTGTAGTAGAAGTCGAGGTCGGGAGCGCGCGAGAGCTCCTCGAACAGGTCGAGGCTCATCCGGGATAGGTCCAGAAGGGCGGCGAACCCGTGGGCCTCCGCCTCCCTGTTGCAGAACCCACGGAACTGCCATGCCCACCTGATGAGCCGCCAGTCGAACCCGGGCCTCACGTAAAGAGGGCTGTCCCTGCGCGCCATCCAGCGCAGCGCTTGGCCCAGTACGCCGGGGCCGGGAAGCGGGTGAGAGTGGCTCGGCACGATCAGGCAGGCGTTGGCGTAGGAGCAGCCGACGCCTATCCCGTCGCGCTCCAGGAGCGTGACCTCCCAGCCGTCACGCGCCAGGTAGTAGGCGCAGGAGGCGCCGATCACGCCGCCGCCGATTACGACCGCACGCTGGGGCATCCTGCCACCTCTCTAGGGACGATACGCCGGGGGCACTCTGGGACCTCTGTTCTGCCGCCGATTCCGTCCGGATGCGCAAGGGTGCACGTGGGCGCGCGGCGAAAGGCGCAATCGGGTGAAGGCGCCGTGCTCAAGCTGACCGCGCTCGGGGGCGTCGGGGAGATAGGCGGCAACAAGCTCCTGCTTGAGGATGCCGACGGCAGCCTCCTGCTCGACTTCGGCATCAGCTACGCGCGGCGGGGCCAGTTCTTCGAGGAGTACCTGAGGCCGCGCACCGCGGCCGGCCTGACCGACCTGCTG
>JBBIJB010000097.1:0-8089 GCA_037446215.1 Armatimonadota bacterium | reverse complement strand
GTCCTGCGGGCACTCGGCGACGATGCGGCCGCGGTGGTAGAGCACCTGCCGTCCAACCTGCAGGAGAGCGCGCTGCGCCGCCTCGGCCCGGAGCAGGCCGCGGACGTGCTCGAGGAGATGTCCTCGGACGAGGCGGCGGACCTGCTTGCGGACCTTCCCTCGTCCGAGGCGCTCCGGCTCCTCGAGGGAATGGAGCCCGACGAGGCGGCCGACGTCCGCGAGCTGCTCGCCTACCCTCCGAGCACGGCGGGCGGCCTCATGGCGACGGAGGTCGTCGCGGTAAGGGCGGACGGCACCGTCGGCGAGGCGATGGCCCGCGTGAGGGAGATAGGCCCGGACGCCGAGACCGCCTTCTACGTCTATGTGGTCGACGCGCTGAACAGGCTGCGGGGTGTTGTCTCCCTGCGCGACCTCATACTGACCAAGCCCGGCTCCCCTCTATCGGCGATAACGCGTACGGGCGTGGTGGCCGCCAGGGTAGACGACGATCAGGAGGCCGTCGCGCGGGCGTTCGACAGGTACAGGCTGCTCGCGCTGCCGGTCGTCGACCCGGGCGATAGGCTGCTGGGTGTGGTCACCGTCGACGACGTGATCGACGTCGTGGCCGAGGAGGCTTCCGAGGACGCCTACCGCCTTGCGGGCCTGGTGGAGGAGGTAGAGGCGTTCGACTCACCTTTCACTCGCGCCGCCAAGCGCTTGCCCTGGCTGCTGGTGGTGCTGCTCATGCAGGCTCTCACCGCCAGGGTGATCAGCGCCTACGAGCAGGCGCTCGCGACGCTCATCGCCCTCGCCTACTTCTTCCCGATGCTGGCCAATCAGGCCGGAATGATGGGGGTTCAGTCCACCGCCATAGCGGTGCGCGCAATCGCCACTGGCGACGTGGACCGACGCTCCTACCGGCAGTTCGTGCTGCGAGAGGTGGCCGTCGGCCTCTTCGCCGGAGTGGCCAGCGGCCTCGTCGCGTTCATAATCGGGTTGGCATGGCAACGTGAGCTACGCCTGGGGATCACGATGGGGGTCACCCTGCTGGCCGTCATGACCTTTGCGGCCCTGCTCGGATCCGGCGTGCCCCTGGTGCTGACCACGCTGAGGAAGGACCCCGCGGTCGCCTCCGGCCCGTTCGTGACCTCGACGATGGACCTCGTCACGGCAGTTGTCTACTTCTCCCTCGCCGTCCTGTTCCTCAAGCCGCTGCTCGGCGGCTGATGATGGCGTTCTACAAGGCCGAGGGGATAGTGCTGCGCCGCCGGAACCTGGGCGAGGCCGACCGGCTCGTCACGGTGCTCACCCGTGACCGCGGCAAGATCACGGCCGTCGCGCGAGGCGCCAGGCGGCCCCGCAGCCGACTGGGAGGGCGTCTGGAGCCGGCCACCCGGTTCCGCGCCCTTGTAGGCGAGGGGCGAAGCCTCGACATCATCTCGCAGGTGGAGGTGGTGGACTCCTACTCCGCCCTGCGGGGCGACCTCGAGCGCATGGGTCAGGCGGCGGTCGTGCTGGAGCTGGCCGACCGCGCCCTGGCAGAGCGCGAGCCCCATCTTGAGGCGTTCAGGCTGCTCGCCGCCGCGCTCCAGCTGATGGCCGGAGGCGCACTCCCCCCGGCAGTGGCATGGTTCGCGGCGAGACTGCTGGCCTTGACAGGCCACCGGCCCTCCCTCGATCGGTGCGCGGTCTGCGGCAAGCCGATCGCGACCGCCTGCTTCTGGAGCAGACACCTCGGCGGGTGCATCGATCAGGGGTGCGCCTCCAGGGATCCGCTCTCGATGCCGGTTGGCACTGCCACCCAGGCCGTGCTCAGGTTCGTGCTGGTCGCGGCCCCCGGCGCGCTCAGGAGGTTCTTCCCCCCGGCGCCAATCCTCCTTGGGTATGCGGAGGCCTGCTTCGAGTCGAGGCTTCGGGCCCCCGGGGTGGTGCGCCGGCTTCGCTGCCCGCCTCAGCGCGGCGGCAGGCGGGCTGCGGCCCAAGGATGAGCCTGGGCTTGGGCTTGTCGCTATGGCCGCTCTCCGCGTGATATAGTTGAGAGGACGGACTCCTACCGGGAGGGATGCGCATGGAGATCGACCTCGATCGTGCACGACGCGCCATCATGGACCTCGGTACGGCCCTCGCGGAGGCGCGCGGAGTCGTGCAGTTTGGGCCGGGATCGCTCGTGCGCGTCAAGACAGAGACCGAGGTCATCGAGCTCCCGACCTCCTGGGCAGTGGCAGGGATCGTTGCGTTCACCGCGGCTGCGCTGCTCTCCGCAATGCCGGTCCCCTCGGTCCGACGCAGGGCGCGCGAAGAGGAGCCCCTCGGCATCGGATAGGCGCGTTGACCGCTCCCGCCTGGGTTGCTAAAATTAGCGGGAGTTTGCGGCGACCATCCGGCCGCGGCCAGGCTTCCGCTTCCCGATGCGCGGCCGACAAACGGAGTTGCCGATCGTGACGGCGGGGCTCCGTTCCCCGGCTACCCCATGTTGAGAACAAGGCGCGCCGCCAACTTCCAGGAGATGTTCCTCGCACTTCACCGGTTCTGGGCCGGGCTGGGGTGCGTGATAGAGGCACCCTACGACGTAGAGGTCGGGGCTGGGACGCTGCATCCGGCCACCTTCCTCAGGGCGCTGGGGCCGAAGCCCTGGCGGGTCGGCTACGTCCAGCCCAGCAGGCGGCCCGTAGACGGCCGCTACGGCGAGAACCCGAACCGCCTGTACAAGCACTACCAGTACCAGGTGATACTGAAGCCGGCCCCGGCGGACGTTCAGGATCTCTACCTCCGCAGCCTGGAGAACCTTGGTCTTGACCTCGTGTGCCACGACATCCGGTTCCTCGAGGACGACTGGGAGGCGCCCACGCTGGGCGCCTGGGGGGTTGGATGGCAGGTCTTCCTCGACGGCCAGGAGATCACGCAGTTCACCTACTTCCAGCAGATGGGCGGGCTCGACCTCGACCTGATATCGGTCGAGCTCACCTACGGCCTTGAGCGGCTCGGTATGTTCCTCCAGAGGAAGGCGTCGGTCTTCGACCTGGAGTGGGCTCCAGGGGTCACCTATGGCGAGGTGCGGCACGAGGAGGAGAGGCAGCACTCAGCCTATGGGTTCGAACACAGCGATCCGGGTACCCTCCGCGGGTTGTTCGAGGCCTACGAGGCCGATGCCCGGCGGCTGCTGGAGATCTCCGACGCCTCACAGGTACTTCCGGCATATGACTGCGTCCTGAAGTGCTCTCACCTGTTCAACCTGCTCGACGCGCGTGGCGCGGTGGGTGTCGCGCAGCGCGTGGAGTTGATGGGTAGGACGCGAGCGCTCGCGAAGGCGTGTGCCGTGGCCTACCTCGAGCGGCTGGCAGGAGACGACGCGGAGGACGAGGCCCGTGGCTAGACTCCTCCTGGAGATCGTCTGCGAGGAGCTGCCGCCCGGCGCGGTCGCCTCCGCGCTGGAGCAACTTGGATCCGCGGCAGAGGCTGCCTTCGCAGAGGCCCGTCTCGGAGTGAAGTCGGTGAAGACGCTGGGGACGGTGCGGAGGATAGCAGTTCTGGCCGAGGGCGTGAGCCCGAGGCAGGCCGATCGCGTGAGCACGGTACGCGGCCCGGCCGCGAGGGTTGCGTACGATGCGGCCGGCGCCCCGACCCAGGCGGCGATTGGATTCGCCCGCGCCCAGGGTGTATCCGTTGACTCCCTGCAGATCAGGGAGATGGACGGTGGCCGCTACGTCGCTGCTGAGGTACGTGAGCAGGGCAGGCCCGCGATAAGGGTGCTTGAGGGGGTGCTGCCCGCCCTGATCGCCTCCGTCTCGTTCCCGAAGACCATGCGGTGGGAGGCCCACGGCGTCAGGTTCGGCAGGCCGATCCGCCGCATAGTCGCCCTGTTGGGGCGGCGGGTCGTTCCGTTCTCCTACGCGGGAGTCCGATCAGGGCGGAGGAGCGCGGGCCACCGGTTCCTGGGTACTGGGCTTGCGACGCTACCCGACGCCGACTCCTACGAGGCCGTGATGGATCAGCAGGGGGTGGTGCTGGACCCGGGCCGAATCGTGGAGGGGGCCACCTCCCTGGCCTTTGGCATTGGAGGGAGCCCGATCCTGGACCGGGCACTGCTCGAGGAGCTCGTGTGGTCGATAGAGCACCCCACGCCGCTTGCCGGTTCCTTCGATCCTGCCCTCGCCGAGGCTCTTCCGTCCGAGGTGGTAGTGGTTACGCTGCAGCACCACCAGAAGTACTTCGCGGTGGCAGGCGGGTCCGGGGCGCTGCTCCCCGCCTTCGTGGCCGTGCGGGATGGTGGTGTAGAGCACCTGGACTCGGTCCGCACAGGTCACGAGTGGGTGGTCAGGGCCAGGCTTGCGGACGCCCAGTTCTTCCTGGATGAGGACCGCCGCGGGGGGTTCGATGCCTGGTGCGAGGACCTCGGGCGGGTTGCGCAAATCAGCGGGCTAGGATCCGTCTCCGACCACGTCTTGAGGGTTGTCGGCTGCGCCGGCTGGCTGGCGGCGGCCCTCGGCGTGGGCGCCGCCGAGCGCAATGATCTAGCGCGCGCGGCACGCCTGTGCAAGGCGGACCTCGTGACCGCTATGGTGCGCGAGTTCCCCGAGCTCCAAGGAACCATGGGACGGATCTACGCGCTCGATCGGGGCGAGAGGCCGGCTGTGGCCGCGGCGATCGAGGAGCACTACTGGCCGAAGGGTTCGGGCGGTCGCCTTCCGGCCACCCTGCCCGGGGCCCTGCTCGCGGTGGCAGACAGGGCGGTTCTCATAGCCGGTAGCATCCTGGCAGGCCTGGAGCCGAGCGGATCTCAGGATCCCTACGGCCTGCGCAGGGCCGCGGCCGGAGTGGTCTCCGTGCTCGAGGAGCACAACCTCGGAGTGTCGGTCGATGCGCTCTTCTCGCGGGCCGCCTCCGAGTTCGGCGTCCCGGAGTCGCGGGCGGCCGAGGCCGCGCGACGGGCCGCCGAGCTGGTCCGCCAGAGGCTGCGGGCAATCCTCATCGACCGCGGATATGCCTACGATACGGTGGCCGCGGTCATGGCCGTTGGATCGGGGGATGTGCCCGACATCGTGCGTCGAGCCAGGGCCCTCCACGACTTCCGCTCCCGCCCAGAGATGGCCCGCCTGATGACGGCCTATCAGCGGGCGGTTAGGATAGTGGCCCAGTCAGGGGCTGTCGTGCCTGCCGCTGAGGAGAGCCTCGACGCGGGCGCGGCCGTGAGAGAGGACCTGATCGCGGAGCCCGCCGAGCAGGCCCTCTACGACGCCTGGAGGTCTGCGGATAGTGTGGTTCGCGGAGCCGTTGCCCGTCGCGACTACGCGGCGGCCTTGAGCCTGCTCGCCGGGTTGGACGCGCCGGTAGCCGCGTTCTTCGACACGGTCCTGGTCATGGCCCCCGATCCGTTGGTGCGGCAGAACCGCTTGGCCTTGCTGCGCTCCTTTGCGGGTAGCTTCGGAGGGATTGCTGACTTCGGCGTAGTCACCTCGCCATCCTAGCCACGAGGCGACGGATGGCCGCATCCCGGTGCGGGATCGACCGGTAAGCGAGATTGCATTGATCTTGGAGGCGGGAGGGCCGTTGGCGTAGAAGGTGGCCCTCCGGGCGGGGCGGTGCTTCCGTCCACGCAATTGGAGAAGAGGGAGTGAGGGATTGATGGCACGCACTGCAAAGACCCCGCGAGGCAGGTTCAGGTGGACGCAGCTCTTCGAAGAGGGGGACGCGTCCATGCGGGATCTGCTGGGCGGCAAAGGTGCCGGCCTGGCAGAGATGTCGCGGATAGGGCTCCCCGTTCCGCCGGGCTTCACGATCACCACCAATGCCTGCCTCGAGTACATGCGAGCCGGGCGCAGCTTCCCGGCAGGCCTCATGGATGAGGTCGTCGCGAGGATGCGGTCGATCGAGGCCAAGACCGGGAAGAAGTTCGGCGACCCCGCGAATCCCCTGCTCGTATCCGTTCGGTCTGGGGCCAAGTTCAGCATGCCCGGGATGATGGATACCGTTCTCAACCTCGGGCTGAACGAGAAGACGCTGGCCGGCCTGATCAAGCTGACCGGGAACGAGCGCTTTGGCCGGGATGCCTATCGGCGCTTCGTCCAGATGTTTGGGAAGATCGTGCTCGGCATACCTGGAGAGAAGTTCGAGCACGAGATCGAGCGCGTCAAGGACCGCAAGGGCGTGCGGCTGGACAACGAGTTGGGGGCCGACGACCTCAAGGGCCTGGCCGAGACCTTCAAGAAGATCGTGAAGTCCGAGCGCGGTATCGACTTCCCGACCGATCCGATGGAGCAGTTGCGGATGGCGATTGCGGCCGTTTTCGGCTCTTGGTACGGCAAGCGTGCCGTGGACTACAGGACCTTCCACGGGATCTCACACGACCTCGGTACAGCCGCGAACGTTCAGACGATGGTATTCGGGAACATGGGCTCCGATTCCGGGACGGGGGTGGCGTTTACACGGAACCCGGCGACGGGGGAGCGGAAGGTTTTCGGGGAGTACCTCATCAATGCGCAGGGAGAGGACGTGGTCGCGGGTACACGCACCGGCAAGCCGATCGCGGAGTTGGCGCGCGACCTTCCGGCATCGTACGAGGAGTTCCTGAGGACCTGTGATCTGCTCGAGCGCCACTACAAGGAAGTGCAGGACCTCGAGTTCACGATCGAGCGCGGGAAGCTGTGGATGCTGCAGACCCGCTCGGGCAAGCGGACCGCGCAGGCCGCGGTGAAGATCGGGGCCGACATGGCGAGGGAGGGGCTCATAACGAAGGAAGAGGCCCTGCTGCGCGTGGAGCCTGCCCAGATAGACCAGCTTCTGCACCCTCGGTTCGAGCAGGCCGTCAAGGAGGCGGCGGCCAAGAAGGGGCAGCGCCTTGCCCGCGGCCTCAACGCCTCACCGGGTGCCGCAGTGGGACTGGCCGTCTTCGACGCCGACACGGCCGAGGAGTGGGGCAAGGCCGGCAAGCCCGTGATCCTGGTGCGTCCCGAGACCAATCCCGACGACGTGCACGGAATGCTGGCCTCGAAAGGTATCCTGACCAGCCGCGGAGGCGCGACCAGCCATGCGGCGGTGGTCGCGAGGGGCCTAGGGGTGCCGTGCGTGGCGGGGTGCGAGGCGATCCGGGTCAGCCCGGAGAGCCGCCAGCTCTCCGTTGACGGGAAGGTGGTCAGGCAGGGGGAGTACATCTCGATCGACGGAGGCACGGGAGAGGTATTTGCGGGGCAGCTGCCCGCGATCCAGCCAAGGCTGGAGGAGCAGAAGGACCTGGTGGATCTGCTCAAGTGGGCGGACGGCTTTCGCCGCCTGGGAGTCTGGGCGAATGCCGACTACCCGCGCGACGCGAAGCGTGCGCGTGGGTTCGGTGCGCAGGGGATTGGGCTCTGCCGTACCGAGCACATGTTCTTTGAGGAGGAGAGGCTTCCCGTAGTCCGGCAGATGATCCTCAGCGCCCCTGAGGCCCAGGCGATCCTCGGCCGGCTGGAGGCTGCCGAGGAGGCGTCGAGGCAGGCCCAGGGCGGCGGGACGGCTGCCGCCCGTCTGAAGGAGGCCCGACAGGCCGCCAAGGGGTCGGCGGCGGTCAGGCAGTACCAGCAGGCGCTGGCCAAGCTACTGCGGCTGCAGCGCCGCGACTTCGAGGGGATATTCAAGGCGATGGACGGCCTGCCGGTCATCATCAGGCTGATCGACCCGCCGCTTCATGAGTTCCTTCCCTCCCATGATTCGCTGCTGGAAGAGGTCAGCGCGCTCCGGGCAAAGATAGAGGTGATCGGCTCGATCCCTCGCTACAGGCCCAAGAAGGGGCAGCCCTCGCTCTCCAAGCTGCAGCAGGAGCTGCGTGATCGCGAGGGTGATCTCCACACCGTGGCCGCCATGCGTGAGGCGAACCCGATGCTGGGACTGCGGGGAATCCGTCTCGGGCTGACCTATCCTGCCATCATCGGCATGCAGGTTCGAGCGATTCTCGAGGCCGCGTGCAGGGTCACGAAGAGGGGCGTCAGGGCCATCCCCGAGGTAATGATCCCGCTGGTCGGCCACGTGAACGAGCTCGAGGTCATCCGCGAGCAGCTCGACCGGGTCGCGAGAGAGACGCTGGCGGAGGCGGGCGTGGACGTCCCCTACACCTTCGGGACGATGATCGAGCTGCCGC
>JBBIJB010000096.1:252-8125 GCA_037446215.1 Armatimonadota bacterium | reverse complement strand
CCGATGACGATGGACTCCTTCCTCCGCATGGTACACGAGCGGGGGGCCTCAGACCTTCACATCAAGGCGGGAACACGTCCGATGCTGCGGGTGGACGGAGCGCTGATACCGGCCGGCGACGCCCGCCTGACCGATGCCCAGGTGATCGCGCTGCTCTCCGAGATCCTTACGCCGGAGCAGCTCGAGGTCTTCTACCGCGACCTGGAGCTGGATCTGGCCTACAGCCTGCCCGGATGCTCGCGGTTCCGGGTGAACATCTACAAGCAGCGCGGCGGGGTCGGGGCGGCGATACGTACGATTCCCGCCTCGGTCCCCACGATAGAGACGCTGCGCCTGCCCAAGGTCGTCAAGCACCTGGCTTCGCTCCCCAGGGGACTGGTGCTCGTCACAGGGCCGACGGGAAGCGGGAAGTCCACCACGCTCGCGGCCGTCGTGGACCACATCAACCACACGCGATCCTGCCACATCGTCACTATCGAGGATCCGATCGAGTACCTGCATCACGACGACAAGAGCATCGTCACCCAGAGGGAAGTGGGCGCGGATACACATTCGTTCTCCGAAGCTCTAAGGCACGTGCTCAGGCAGGATCCGGACGTGATACTGATCGGCGAGATGCGCGACCTGGAGACGATCAGCACCGCGATCACAGCCGCAGAGACAGGCCACCTGGTCCTGGCCACCCTGCACACGGTCAGCGCGGCCCAGACGGTGGACCGCATCGTCGACGTCTTCCCGCCCCACCAGCAGGCCCAGGTGAGGATGCAGCTCTCCACCGCGCTCGAGGGAGTCCTGTCGCAGGCGCTCCTTCCCAGGACCGAGGGGCGGGGCAGGGTTGCCGCTCTCGAGGTGATGGTAGGGACCACGGCGGTTCGCAACCTGGTCCGAGAGGGAAAGACCCACCAGATTACTTCGACGATACAGGCGGGCGCGAGGGATGGTATGCAAACGCTCAACCAGGCGCTGCGCCACCTCGTCAAGGAGCGCCTCGTGGCGTTTGAGGTGGCGATGGCCCACTCGAGCAACCCGCAGGAGCTTGCTCAGCTCTGCGGGCGGGACAGCCTGGCCTCGGCGGCGCTGTAGTCGCCCGTGGGGGCATCCCGGGCTGTTGACTCCACGCGCGCTGCTGATACAATACGGTTGCCCATCCGAGGTGACCAAAGTGATAAGACCTTCGCTTGAAGAGCTCACAGAGCGTGTGGAGAGCAAGTACGGCCTGGTCATTGTGGCCGCGAAACGGGCCCGGAAGCTCAAAGAGGGCGACCCCCCGATGGTCGACATTGACAGCACGAACCCTGTCAGCATCGCCCTCGAGGAGATAGCCACCGGGCGCGTGCGGTTCGAGGATGCCCAGGCCGGGCCCGCAGAACCCTGGCTGATGATCGAAGAGCCGTAGCGGAGGCGCGCAGCGCCGCGCCCCGCATAGGGAACCCCGCGACCCCGCACCCCGTACTGAGAGTTGGATCTTGGAGGTGCGCAGATGAGCATGGTTGCGGCGTTCCTTTCTGCTTCGCTGCTGGTGATCTCCCTGTCCACCGGGGCGTGCGAGGGCGGCGGCGGGCCGGTGATCCGCAGCGAGGCGACCGGCGGCGGCCTGCGCCTCGAGCTGCTGGTAGGGGGAGCCAGCTACCGGGTCGGAGAGGCGGTGGCTGTGACGCTCAGGGTTACGAACGTTGCGGCTGGGCCGGTCGCCGTGACCTTCGGCGGGCAGCAGTTCGACGTGTTGGTCCGCCAGAGGGGAGGGCTCATCTGGCAGTGGTCGCACGACAAGGCGTTTGCCCAGGTGATCCGCACCAGGACGCTGGCTCCCGGCGAGGCCATGACCTACTCGGCCTCCTGGGACCAGCGAGACCTCCAGGGCAGACAGGTGGACCCGGGCCCCTACGATCTTCACGGGGTGTTTCTCGGCTCCCAGCAATCGGGGCCGAGGAGCGTGGAAGCGGGCCCGCTTAGGATCGCGCTCGGCCGGTAGCCCCCGGCGGGCCCCGGCCGGGAGCAGGAGAGCCCTCGATGTAGCCGGAAAGAGATGCCCGCGGCCCACCGCCGCGGGCATCATGCGCATAGCCGACCGCTACATACTCAAGGAGCTGCTGCCGCCGTTTGCGCTTGGCGTGGGCTGCGTCCTCGTTGTCCTGATTGGGGACATCATCTATACCCTGGCCGAGTACATCGTGGCACACTCGGTCACGGCCGCGGTGGTGGTCCGGCTGCTGGTCTACAAGCTGCCGGCGATCATGGTGATCACCTTCCCGGTAGCCACTCTCTTCGGAACGCTGCTCGGCCTCGGCCGCCTGGCCCGGGACCGCGAACTCGAGGCGATGCGGCTCTCCGGGGTCAGCCTACCGCGCGTGTTCGCCCCTGCGCTCGCCTTTGGGCTGGCGATCGCAGGAGTCACCTTCCTGACCAACGAGGTCATCGCCCCCTGGGCCAACCAGCAGGCGAACGCCCTGATCCGCCGTGCCCTGTTCGGCGAGGCGTTCCCCCAGGTCCGCGAGAACATCTTCATGCAGGGCCCCGGAGGTCGCTTCCTATACGTGCATCGGGTGGACAGGGAGAGCGGCGTCCTGCGCAACGTGATGATCTACGAGACGGAGAGGCCTCTGCCGAGGCTGGTGACCGCGCGCGAGGCCACCTGGTCGGCCAGGAGCTGGGTCCTGCGCGGAGGGGTCGCCAGGGAGCTGGATGCCGAGGGATACACCGCCTACGAGGCGGGCTTCGACACGATGGAGATCAACGTCGGCCTCGACGCGGGGGCGTTTGGGGCGGGGCAGCGCACGCCCGAGGAGATGACCGCGCGCGAGCTGCGCTCCCAGGTGAAGGCGTTCGGGTCTGGGATACCGGCCAGGGCCGCGGTCGAGTACCACCGGAAGTTCGCGATCCCCGCTGCCAGCGTGATATTCGCGCTGGTCGCCTCGCCGCTCAGCCTGCAATCGGCGCGGGGCGGCAGGTTCGTGGGCGTGGGGATGAGCATTGCGCTCCTGTTCGCCTACTACGCGGTGATGTCGTTCGGACGGGCGCTGGGCGGTGCGGGTGCGCTCTCACCGATGCTGGCGGCCTGGGCGCCCAACATGCTGTTCGTTGCGGGGGGGTGCCTTCTGGTGATGCGAGAGGGGGGATGGATCTGGTCCCCGCAGGTGGCGGGGGGGCCTGCCAGACCCCGAAAGGAGCGCCGGTGAGGAGGGGGCTCGCAATCGCAGCGCTCCTGGCGGCCGGCGTGATCTCGGTGTGGCTTGCCGGCCAGCAGCCCCACGCGGATCTCCCCGGCGATGCGCCCCCGGCGCCCGCCGTGGGCGTCTCCGGGGCTTCGATCGTGCTCCGCCACCGCGGCGAGAAGCAGGCCGAGGTCACGGCCGATCGGGTCGAGATCGACGCCGGCAAGAGCGTGGCGACACTAACCGGGCGGCCGAAGGTGGTCTTTCACATCGGTGGGACGCCGGCGCTGACCGCCACGGCCGGCAAGATCCTCTTCGACCGCGGCAGCCAGGCGGTGCGCGTGGAGGGCGGGCTCAAGATCTCCACGACCAGGGGCGCGACGATCGAGGCAGGCTCAGGCGCCTGGGACCCAGGCAGCCAGGCGGTCGACCTGGCAGGCGGGGTGACCGTTACGGCTCCCGTCGACTCGGCCCCCGCCTCCCTCGCGGCGCAGTCGGCGCCGGCCCCTCCTTCGCCGAGCCCGAGCCCCACGGCCGCGCCCGCGGGCCAGGGTTCTTCGGGTGGGCTCCTCGGCAAGCTGCGGGCGGATCGGATCCGGTACGGCGTGCGCGACGGCGTCATCGTGGCGACGGGCAACGTGGTGTTCACGCTGGGCGATCTCCAGATCCGCGCGGACGGCCTGCGCTACGACCAGGCCGGGCAAACGGCTGCCGCGGAGGGCAAGGTGACGGCGGAGCAGCGCGACCTGAGGCTCACGACACCGCTGCTGCACTACGACCTGCGCGCAGAGGTCGCCACGGCCTCCGGCGGGGCGTCGCTGGTCCAGGGGGATGTGACGATAGCGGCGCAGAGCCTGGGCCTGGCCCTGCGGGAGGAGCGGGTCCGCGCATCAGGAGGCGTGGTGGTAACCCAGGGGAAGACAACCCTGGCCGCGCCCACCCTCGACTACTCGGCCAAGTCCGGAGATGCAGCCGCCGAAGGAGGGATCAAGGTCACCCAGCCGGGCACGACTGTGACCGGGAAGCGGCTGGTCGCGAACCTGCACCGCAGGCGGGCAGAGGTTTGGGAGGGCGCCACCCTCGTCAGAGACCCGCCCCCTGCGGAACGACCCGGGGAGCGCGGGGAAGAAGGGAGCAGGGAGGGGCAGATCCGGGTGACCTCCCACAGGATGATCTTCAGCTGGGAGGTCAACGAGGCGGAGGCCGAGGGGTCGGTGGTCTTCCGCCAGCGCGACCGCGCGGCCTGGGCCGATCGCATGACCTACTCGGAGCCCTCAAACCGACTGGTGATGTCGGGCAAGGTGATCCTGGAGCAGGCCGCCGACGTGCGCACGCGGCTCACCTGCAGCCGCCTGGTGATGACCCTGCGCGAGGGCGACATCACGGTCGAGGGGCCGGTGACCGTCACCCAGAAGGACCGCTCGGCCGTGGGGGAGCGGGGATCGTACACCGAGGCCACCAAGCTGCTCGTCCTCACGGGCAACGTGCGCATCACCGAGGCGGACGGCCGGCGCCTCCGCGCAGACCGCGTCGTGATCTCGCTGGCGGACGAGACGTTCGAGGCGGAGGGCAACGTCTCGACCGAGTTCACGGTCCGAACCGGACCCACGGGACGGCCCTGATCGTGCTGTCAAGCAGTCCGGCGCCGGCCACGCCGCCCCGCGCGCGTGCCCGCCGGCGCCCCACGACGCGCCTGCTTCTGGCCGCCCTCTGCGCTGCCGCCTCCCTCGCCGCCGGGCTGCCGGCCTTTGCCCAGGAAGAGATCCCCGTGACGCTGCGTGCCAGACTAGTCAGGTACAACAAGGCGACCAACACGATGGAGGCCTCCGGAGACGTCGTGGTGATCCACGCGGACGTCACCATCAGGGCAGACCGCCTCCGAGCCAACCTGGAGACAGGAGAGGTCCGGGCCGAGGGCAACGCGTCGATCGAGATGGCAGGCCGGAAGATGCGGGGCGCCTCGCTCGACTTCAACCTCACGGCGCGCCGCGGCAGAGTGATCGAGGCCGCCGCGGACTACACCGGCCCCATGGTGCTCGGCACTGTCTTCTTGAGGGCCGGTGTGATCGAGGGGGTCCTCGACACGTTCGCCGCAGCCAGGGACGCGAGCTGCACGACATGCGAGGGCCCCACTCCCGTCGCCTACCTCACCGCCGGCGAGTTGACGCTATATCCAAACGACAAGATCGTCGGCAGGCGGGTCAGCCTCTGGATAGGGGGCAGGCGGATAGTAACATGGCCCCAGTTCGTCATCTTCATCAGGGAGCGGCGCGCGAGCCGGCTGCTCCCAGTGGTGGGATACTCGGACTACGAGGGGTTCTTCCTCAAGACGTTCTACTCGTACGTCGTCAACGAGGACCACTACGGCTATCTCAGGCTGGACCTGATGGAGAAGCTCGGGATCGGGTACGGGGTCGAGCATACCTACAGGGTTCCGGAGGGCAGCGGCGCCCTCTTCCTCTACCGCCTCGAGAACAGGCAGACCGGCGGCCCTGAGTCCAGGGTGGTCGCAACCCACCAGCAGCGCCTCGGAGACGTCTACGGCCGGCTCTACCTGGACAACGTCTGGCGGGACACCCCGGGCGCGCGCTCGGTTGACTCGTTCGCGTCCCTGGATACCTACTACCACAGGCCTGGTTTGTCCGCCACGCTCTACCAGAGCTATGGCAGATACGCGTTCGAGGACGCCGTGTCGTCGACGTACCTGGGTCGTGTGATCCTGAGTCGCCAGATGAGCCCCGCGCTGTCCGCGGAGGTGACGGCGGACTTCTCGCGGGCGAGCTCATCGCTTGGGGCGGACGACGAGTTGCTCCCTCGGATCACGCTCCGTTACCGCGGGCGGGGCTACTCGGCGATGCTTGTGGCCGAGGCACGGATAGACCTGGACGGGGACCTGTTCCCGGGCGACCTCAGGTACATGGCGGAGCGGTTGCCGGAGCTCTCGATCGCATGGGATCCGCGCCTGCTGGGGGGCACACGCCTCGTGTACCAAGCCCAGGCAGGCGTCGGCAGGTTTCGCGAGACCAGGATCGGTGGCGAAACCGATGCGGTGCGCACGGACGGGGCGGTCACGATCAGCGGCCCGCTTGCGACCTCCGAGAGGGGATATCTCAGCCTTCGGGCGATGGCGCGGGGTTCCCACTACACCACCGGGGATGCCCGCGGCTTCCTCTCGGGATACCTCGGCTACAGCCACACCTTCAGCACCGCGTGGCAGGGGCAGCTCTCCTACACGTACCAGGACCAGGCCGGCCAGTCGCCGTTCGAGTTCGACAGGACGCTCGGCAGGATCTCGCTCGCCCAGGGTAGCCTCACCTACCGGAGACCCGACCTCGCCGTGACGGTCGCGGCCGCGTACGACGGCATCACGGGGCGCGCCTCGCCCGTGGAGGCGCGGCTGCAGTACGTACCCAGGCCCCAGTGGGCATTCGGGGCGGCCGCGGCGTACGACCCCTCGGCACGAGTGCTCTCCAGGGCCGAGCTGTCGCTCGACGTCATGCTCAATCCCAGATGGCACATCGGCTACTACGGGTACTATGATGGGACTAGCGGCAGTGTGATGCACGACCGTGTTTCCCTGACGCGCATATGGGACGACTGCCTTGCGACCTCGATTACCTACAGGGGCGCCGGCGGCGAGGTGTGGCTGGAGGCGTGGCTCACCGCCCTGCCGTGGGCAAGAGGAAGGATCGGGGTGGGCTCGACGGGCACGCTCCTGTTCGATCAGCCCTGGCTGCCGTCCCCGCCGCGATGATCGCGGCCGAAAGCACGGGCCACCAATAGGGAGGGAGTTGTGATGCGGATCGCTACGATCCTGCTCCTCGGACTGGCGCTGGCCCTCTTCGCACAGGCTGCCGCGACCCAGTCAGGGCAGCAGCTCGTCATCAGGGTGAGCTTCGCGGCTCCTGTCAAGGCGACCGGGGGATCGTACTACATCGCCTTCGCGATCAGCGACTCCCTCCTGGCAGGTCCACAGCCCGACAGCACCAACTGGACCCACTACGTGCTCTACCGGGACGGCCGGTTCTTCTTCGGGGTGGTGCCCATGACGGCCGCCAGGCCGTACGGGTTTGAGGCAGTCCGGCCGCCGGTGCCGTTCGCGGACGGTATGCTGCTGGAGGACCGGCGGGCAGTCCGCGTCACCGTGCCCCTCTCGAGCCTGCGCACGGGCGCGTCTCTGCCGCCCCGCCTGATGGCGAACGTCGTGACCCTCGACTCCTCGGGCCGGCCCGCGGACGCGCTCGGGCCGGGCGCCAGCGACCGGCTGGGGTTCGTCACGATGGACCTGCGGCGCGATCTGGTGGTTCCGCTACGCGATCCGAAGGGCGACTGCGCGGATCCGAGCCTGGACATCCTCAACGGAGAGATACAGTCGACCACCCCGTAGGCCTGTCCTCTTGCACGCCGCTTACGGGTATCATTACATAGGAGAACGCGGATCCGACCCCGCGCGCGCCCCGGGCCGGACCGGATGCCGACTGCGCCGTTCGATGCCGCCGCGAGCCCAGGGAGGACGTCGATGCTGAGAGTCTACCCAAGAGCCGGATCCCATAGAAGGGTCTGTCTTCTGGTCGCCGTCGTGATGTTCGCGGCCGCCTGCGGGGGCGGGACCACCGGGGTCACGCCGCCCACGCCTACACCGACTCCCACGACCGGAGCGGTCACGGGCACCGTGACCGTGGTGGCGGCGGCGGCCGGCCGTGCGGTCGGCGAGCCGGTGC
>JBBIJB010000096.1:0-242 GCA_037446215.1 Armatimonadota bacterium | reverse complement strand
GTCACGCCGCCCACGCCTACACCGACTCCCACCCCTACTACTGGTAGCATCTCCGGGACTGTCGGCGTATCAGTGACCCGAGCTGCGACCGCGCCAAGGCTGCCGAACCTGGGTACGGGTCGAGTACTCCACACCGTCCCGGCGGGAGCGCCTCAGTTTGCGCCCGACCAACTCCTGGTCAAGTTCAGGCCTGATGTCGCGGCAGCCGCGCGGTCCGATGTCAACCAGCGCTTGGGAACTCA